>JBBSVA010000037.1:0-26701 GCA_038233915.1 Mycobacteriales bacterium
CCCCCCCCCCCCCCCCCCCCCCCGTCTTTCCGCCGGGCGGGGGGGGCGGCGCGGCGCGGGGCCCCCCCCCCCCCCCCCCCCCCCCCCCCCCGGGGGAGGGGGCGATGGGTGCGAGGGTGCTGCGGGCCTGCCGGGCAACTGCCTCGTCCAGCAGCCTGCCGTCGGCACCCACCGCGACCCCGGGGGACGCCGCCAGCCTCGCCAGCACGTCGCGGGCCGCAGCCACCTCGTCGGCCGAGGGCCGGCAGACCCGCTCGACGACGGCGACCTGCGCGGGGTGGATGCAGGCCCGGCCGCGGAAGCCCAGCGCCAGCAGCGCACGGGTCTGGGCCTCGAAGGCGGCCAGGTCACGGAACTCGGTGGACGCAGCACCCGGCGGCGGGCCGATGCCGGCCGCGACCGAAGCCAGCACGACCGTGCTGCGGGCCAGCAGCAGCTGCGCGCCGTCCGGGCCGGGGGTGATGCCGAGGTCGGCGGCCAGGTCGACCTCGCCGAGCTGCAGGCAGCGCACCCGCGGACCGCAGGCGATCGCGGCGGCGGCGAGCACCCCGGCGGCGCTCTCCAGCAGCGGGCTGACCGCCAGGCTGCCCGGTGCGCGGCCGGTCGCGTCCTCGGCGGTCAAGAGCTGGTCGTGCACCCGGTCCAGCACGGCCCGGGAGCCGACCTTGGGCAGCAGCAACCCGGTCAGTCGCGGCTCGCGGGCGACCGCGTCGACGTCGGCCCGGCCGCGCTCCCCGCCGTTGACCCGCACCCAGACCTCGACGTCCAGGGGCGAGCCGCCCAGCCAACCGACGACGGTGGCCCGGGCAGCGTCCTTGCCGGCCAGCGGGACGGCGTCCTCGAGGTCGAGCACGACCGCCCCGGCGCCGGTGGCGACTGCCTTGTCGAAGCGGTCCGGCCGATCGCCGGGCACGTAGAGCCAGGACCGGACGGTCACCCGATGACGGTGGTGCCGGCCACCAGGGACTTGGCGATGACGGTGCGCAACACGTCGTTGGTGCCCTCACCGATCGCCATCAGCGGGGCGTCCCGGTAGAGCCGCTCGACGACGAACTCGGTGGAGTAGCCGTACCCACCGTGCACCCGCATGGCCTCCAGGGACAGGCTCAGCGCGGTCTCCGACGCGAACACCTTGGCCATCCCGGACTCGGCGTCCACCCGCTGGCCGGCGTCGGCCTTCGATGCCGCCCAGTAGGTCAGCAGCCGGGCCGCCTGCAGCTGGGTGGCCATCTCGGCGAGTTTGAGCGCGATGGCCTGGAACTCAGCGATCGGGTGCCCGAACGCCTCCCGCTGCGAGGAGTACGTCAGTGCGGCGTCGTAAGCCGCCTGGGCGACGCCGACGCTGCGCCCGGCGATGTTCAGCCGGCCGATCTCCAGGCCGCTCAGTGCCTGCTGCATGCCGCGGCCCTCGGTCCCGCCGAGCAGGTCGGTGACCGGCACCCGGACGTCGACGAGGGAGATCTCGCAGGACTCGGTGCCCTTGTAGCCGAGCTTGCCCAGGTCGCGACTGACCTCGAAGCCCGGGGTCGTCGTGTCGACGAGCAGGAGGCTCATCCCGCGATGCCGCGGGGACGCCGACGGGTCGGTCTTGACCAGCACCGGCAGCACATCGGCGTGCCGGGCGTTGGTGATCCAGGTCTTGGTGCCGTTGACGACGTAGTGGTCGCCGTCCAGGACCGCCGTCGTCGCGATGCCCTGCAGGTCGGTGCCCGCACCGGGCTCGGTGAGGCCGACGCCGGTGCGCCACTCACCGCTGGCCAGCTTGGGCAGCAGCCGCTCGCGCTGCTCCGGGGTGCCGTGCTTGGCGATCATCCAGCAGGACAGGCCGTGGCTGCCGAGGATCCCGGCGATGCCCATCCAGCCGCGGCTGATCTCCTCGTAGACCAGCGTGAAGCTGACCATGTCCAGGGCGAGGCCACCGAACTCCTCGGGCGTCGTCAGACCGAACAGGCCCATCGCCTTGAGGTGGTCGACGATCTCGGTCGGGTACCGGCCGGTGCGCTCCCACTCCGAGGCCACCGGGATGATCTCCCGGTCCACGAAGCGGCGTAGCGCCTGCTGGAAGTCCCGCTGCTCCTCGTTGAGCGTGAAGTCCACGTCAGCTCCCTGATTGTCCGAAGGCGCCCGCGGCCGCGAGCTCGGCGATGCGCTGGTCGGAGTACCCGAGCAGGCCGGCGGTGATGTCGTGCTGGTGTTCGTTGCGGTGCGGGGCGCGGCGGTGGTCGGTGCGCTGCTCGCCGAACCGCACGGGGGACCCGACCTGACGGACGGTGCCCCAGTGCGGGTGCTCGGTCTCCAGCAGCAGCCCGCGGGCCGCGGCCTGCGGGTCGGCCAACGCCTGGTTCACGTCGTTGATCGGGGAGGACGGCACCCCGGCGGCCTGCAGCAGCCCGAGCCAGTGCGCCATGGTGTTGGCCGCAAAGACGGCCTTGAGCTGCGGGAGGAGGTCGTCGCGGTGCACGTCGCGGCTGGCGAAGGTGGCGAAGCGGGGGTCGTCGCCGAGTTCGGGACGCCCGAGGACGGCGACCAGCCGCTGCCAGAATTTCTCCTTGGCGCAGCCGACCACCAGCCAGCCGTCCGCGGCCTGGAACGCCTGGAAGGGGACCAGCGAGGGGTGCGCGGAGTCCACGGTGCGGACCGGTTCGTACCCCGCCGTCATCGCCCAGGTGGCGGGGTAGGTCAGCAGCGACATGGCGGTGTCGTAGAGGGAGACGTCGCAGTCGCCGCCGACGCCGTCCCGCCGCGCGGCGTGCAGCCCGGCCAGCAGGCTGAGCGCGGCGACGAAACCGCTGGAGAAGTCCACGAGGGAGAGCCCGGTCTTGGTGGGCGGGCCGTCGGGGTCGCCGGTGAGGCTCATCCAGCCGGCGATGCCCTGCAGCACGTAGTCGTAGCCGGGTTCACGCGCCCGTGGTCCGGTCATCCCGAAGCCGGTGAGGCTGCAGCAGACGATCGCGGGGTTCAGGTGGGCGAGGTCGACGTACCGGATGCCGATCTTGGCCGGGACGTCGCCGCGCAGGTTGGACCAGACGGCGTCGCTGGTGCACACCAGGTCCTCGAACACCTCTCGGCCGGCGGGGGTGGAGATGTCGAGGGAGAGGCTCTGCTTGTTGCGGTTGAACGTCTCGAAGAACAACGACTCCTCGCCGTGCGCGTAGGGCGGGACGTAGCGGCCGATGTCCCCGCCGGTACGAGGGTCCTCGATCTTGATGACCTGGGCGCCCAGGTCGGCGAGGTGCACGCTGCCGAACGGGCCGGCTCCGTACTGCTCCAGCGCGACGATCCGGACGTCTTCGAGCGGCCTCATGCCTGGAGGGGCCCGGTCTTGGCCTGCGGGAAGTGCCCCTGCCCGATGCCACTCACCCGCGTCGCGACCATCACCGAGCGCTTGAAGGAGATGACCTCGTCACCCTCGGAGTTCAGCCCGCGGGTCACCATCGACACGATGCCCGCGTACGGCCGGGACCGCGAGGCGCGCAGCGCGGTGCAGACGCTCTCCGCGTAGAGCGTGTCCCCGACGTAGACCGGGTGGGTCAGCTTCACGTCGGTCATCTCGAGGTTGGCCACCGCGTTCTGGCTCATGTCCAGCACGCTCAGGCCAAGCGTCAGCGCGATCGTCAGCCCGGAGTTGACGATGACCCGGCCCCCGGTGATCGGGTTCTGCGCGGCCAGGTGCGCGTTGACGTGCTGCTGGTTGGTGTTCATCGTCAGCATCGTCAGCCAGGTGTTGTCCGCCTCGGAGATCGTGCGACCGAGCGGGTGCTGGTAGACGTCACCCTTGACGTAGTCCTCGAAGTACCGCCCCAGGACGGCTGGGTGTGTGGTCATGTGGACCTCCCTCGACAGCCGGACGGTAAACGTCTGATGATTAGCTCCGCAAGCCCCTCGTCGTCGGGAGTGTTGATGGACCAGCAGGACGTCGCCGCAGCCACGAACGCCGTGATCCGTTGGGTGGACCGGCCTGGGGGCGTGGGCCCGCTGGCCGGTGTCCGGGTAGGGGTCAAGGACAACATCGACGTCGCCGGGGGTCCGACCACCTGCGGTTCGGCGTTCTGCACCGACCGGGTGCCTGCTGCGGACGCCGAGGTGGTGCGCCGGCTGCTGGCGGCCGGAGCGCAGCTGGTGGCCACGCTGAATCTGAGCGAGTTCGCCGTCGGGGTGACCAGTCAGAACTCCGCGGCCGGCCCGTGCGCCAACCCCTGGGACTTGGCCCGGGTGCCCGGCGGGTCCAGCGGCGGGTCCGGTGCCGCCGTCGCTGCGGGGATCGTCGACCTGGCGCTGGGTACCGACACCGGCGGGTCGATCCGGCTCCCGGCGTCCGCCTGCGGGGTCGTGGGGCTGCGGCCGACGATCGGCTCGATCCCGATGGACGGCGTCTTCCCGGTCTGCGACGACGTGGACACCGTCGGCCCACTGGCCCGCGACGTCGAGCTGGTCGCCCGGGCGCAGCGGGTGCTCACCGGCTCGTCGGCTCGCCTGCCCCGGACTGCGGTGCCGCGCCGGATCGGGCTGCCGGTGCAGCTGCTGACCGACGTCGACCCCGGGGTGCGCGGGGTGGTGGACGCGGCGATCGAGGTCCTCGCAGCGGCCGGGAGCGTGGTCGTACCGGTGGAGATCGAGGGACTGCTCGACGCACAGGACATCGTCTACACGCTGGTCTACGCCGACCTGGCCCGCATCCACGCTTCTCGATTGGACGCCGCCCCCGAGCGGTTCCATCCCGACACGCTGGTCCGGGTCGGGCTGGGCCGCGGGATCACGGCGGACGAGCGGGCTGCCGCCGTCGTCGCCCGGCGGGGACTACAGGACCGGATCTCGGCGGCGCTGGACGGTGTCGACGTCCTGCTCACCCCGACGATGCCGGTGGACGTGCCGCGCAGCGACCCCGACGACGTGCTCAGGGTGTCCCGGCAGCTGGGCCGGCTGACCTACCCGTGGTCGCTGCACGCCGGACCCACGCTGGCCCTTCCGGTGGGCCGACACCCGCGCTCGGGGATGCCGGTGGGGGTGCAGCTGACCGGTCCGGTGGACGGCGAGGACGTGCTCCTCGCGGCCGGGCTGTGGTTCCAGCAGCAGACGGCGTGGCACACGCCCCGCCCGCCCATCGCCGTCGGCGCGTGACCGGCCGTCGCGAGCACCGGCGAGGACTGCTCGGGGACTCCTCCTCCTGGGACGAGGACGTCGAGGCCACGGCCGCGGCCGATGTCTGCCCCCACGACGATGGCGTGATGACGGGTGTCGCACCGGGGGACGGTCCAGTCATCGGACCCGGATCGGCGGCTCCTGTTGATGGCGTCGGACGGCGGCGCCCTGGGTCCGGTTTCGCCGGAGGAAGAAGACCAGCACGAGCCCGCTGGTCAGCGCGGCCCAGAAGCACCAGATGGATGCGAAAGCCTCGTGGAGGACGATGAGGACCACGGTGAGCCCGATGGCGTTGAGGATCCCGAACGCGATGATCGTGCGGTAGCCGGTCAGTAGAGCTGCTCCCACGGTCGCCAGCACGTAGCCCACAGCCACGAAGCCCAGGAGCGGAGCGGTGGCGGTGTAGGCGATCGAATGGTGGACCACCTCGTAGTCCACCGGCTTGGTGATCGTGGCCCAGAACAGGTAGATCGACACAGCAGCGCCGATGACCACGAACGGAACCATGTGCAGCCGCCGCCGACCGGGAGGCTCGATGAGCATCAGGGCCAGCGGTACCAGGATCGGTAGCAGCCCGAAGGCGTAGAGCACGTAGATGAAGGCCGCGATGTCGCCGGTGCGAGTGCACAGGTCCCCACCCAGGCTCAGCCAGACGAAACCCTCGGTGAACTGGTGCAGCGCGAAGAGCATCGGCAGCGAGGCGAACGGGATGTCACGCGCCGTGCGGACCTGGGTCAAGGTGAGCACCCCGACCGTGCCGATCACCCCGGCGGCCACGAAGTCAGCAGTGGCAGAGAAGCACATGGCCGGTCCTTCCCCCCGCCCCTCGCACCTTGCGGCTGGGCGCGGAGTCCGGGGCGGGCAGCACCGACATCACGCTCGCCTTCCTACGGCCCGGCGGGTCACCCTGCTGCGCTGCTGAGGTCGACGGTCCATCGACCGCGGGGCTGTGCGGGATCGCCGCCGTACGACGAGGACGGCGAGCACCATCGCTGCCAGCGTGCTGCCGCCTGCACCCACTGCGAAGCTCCGGATCGCCACCTGCCACCACCAGGGGTTGCCCACAGGTGCGGCGCAGGACGCTCTGGCCGCCACCCCGGCCGAATCTGTCATGGACCGGCCCGCGTCCGAGGCCGACCCGCCCGTCTGCTCGGGCTCCTCCCCCGGCTGCCAGGAGGGCAGCCCCAGGAGAACCGCGAAGCGGACCTGCATGTGCCGCCGCACGCTCGCTGCCAACCCGGCGGGGGAGAGCCGGGCCGCCAGCTGGTCCAGGGTCCCGGCCAACTGGAGCCTGACCCGCTCCAGGTCTTCCGCGATCGTCGCGGCATCCCCGCGGGCGAGATCGGTGTGCACCTGGACCAGCTCACGTTCGATCATCGTGGGCAGGGCACCCAACGTGGGTCGGTTGTGCATGAAGACCGTCAGCTCGCGCTCCGAGGCTCCCGGTCCCCGCCCGCCGAGCAGCCGTCTGCGCAGACGCTCGATCTCGGCGTCGGGCTCGCCGACCTCCGGACCGAGCGGCGGTGCAGGCTCCGGGGACAACCCGCCGTCAGGCGAGTGACCCTCGTCCCTGGGATGACCATCAAGGCCGAGTTCCTTCATCGCGAACACACGTCCGTTCCGACTGCTCGTGGTGTCGAGTGATCTGCTGGGCCCTCGTGCCGGGGTTGCGCTGAGGAGGCTGTTGCTCCTGCCACCGATGCGGGCATCTCGCTGGGTTCCGGGACCCCGCGCAGATGCGTGGCGGCGGCGTAGCCGGCCGCGGTCAAGGGGACGGCCAGCAGGACGCCGGCGATCCCCCACAGCAGCCCGCCGGCGGTGATGACCACCGCCACCACGAAGGGGTGCAGCTTGACGTAGCGCCCGACCAGGAAGGGCTGGAGCAGGTGTGCCTCGATCTGGCTGTCGATGAGCAGGATGCCCGACAGGACGAGGCCGGCGGTCAGGCCGTTGGTGGCCAGTGTGACCAGCACGGCCAGGCCTCCGATGAGCAGCGATCCGACCAGGGGGATGAAACTGCCGAAGAAGATCAGCACGGCCAACGGCACGACCAGCGGTACCCCCAGCAGCCAGAGGCTGATCCCGGTGACCACGCTGTGAAAGGCTGCGATGACGAACGTCCCGCGGATCCAGCCGGCCAGTCGCTGCCAGGCCGGCCACCCGGCGGCTTGCGCCCGGGCGCGGCCACGCACCGGCAATCTGTCGACCAGCCACCACCACATGCGGTCACCGTCGGCCAGCAGGATCACCGTCAGGAGCAGGGTCAGCAGCACACCGGTCAGCACCTGGGCGACAGCGGTCAGTCCGGTGAATGCCTCAGCAGTCAGCGTCGCCCGGTTCTTGGCCAGCACGGACAACGCCTGCTGACGCAAGCTGAGCAACGAGGCGTTGCCGAGTGGCAGGTCGGCGATCGTCGTCTGGATCTGGTCGTAGAGCGCGGGCCATTCCACGACCGCCCGCCGGACAACCCACGTCATGAGTCCACCGACGGCGCCGAGAACGACCACCACCGTGATCAGGACGGCCAACGGACGGGGCAGGAAACGACGCAACACGCTGACCACCGGTGACAGCAGCGCGGTGAGGATGAGTGCCGTCGAGACCGGGAGCGAGACCAGGTACAGACTCCGGGCCACCCACAGCAGCAGCACGACGGCCCCGACGAGCAGGAAGATCCGCCACACCCAACCCGTCAGGTCGCGCAGCAGTGGTGGCACCGGCAATCCCCGCTGCCTGTCGGCGGCTGGGTCGAGGGACAGCGGCGCCACCACGACGTCGTCGAGCGTGCCCGGACAGTCCCGGGGTGCACCGCCGATCCGTGGGTGACTAGCCATTCCTGGGTGGACTCCGGTGCCGGGGCGAGCGGGTCAGCAGGTTGCTCGCCTGCCACGTCGCCCGGCGCGGCTCAGGCATGCTCACGGGACAGCATGTTCTTGGCGTTGGCAAACAGCTCCGCACCGACAGCGCGCAGGGAGTTACTGATCATCGGGCCCTCGGCCGGGTCGCGCTTGAGCAGTGTCTCCAGGAAGCCCTTGGCCTCGTCGAAGGAGATGTGTGCCGGCAGGGGCGGCACGTTGGCGTCGGTGTGCACATCGAGCAGGACCGGACGATCCGCGGCGAAGGCGGCGTCCCAGGCGTCGGCGACCTGCTCGGGCTTGTCCACGGTGATGCCGCGCAGGCCGAGCAGCTGGGCGTAGCCGGCGTAGTCCATGCCTTCCACCTTCTGGGAGGTGTCCCAGCGCGGGTCCCCTACCTGACGCATCTCCCAGGAGACCTGGGTCAGGTCGTCGTTGTGCAGCACCATGACGATGAAGCGCGGATCCGCCCAGGTCTTCCAGTGCCGCTTCACGGTGAGCAGTTCGTTCATCCCCAGCATCTGGAATGCGCCGTCACCGATCGTGCAGACCACGGGGCGGTCAGGATGGGCGAACTTCGCCGCGACGGCATAGGGCATGGCGGCCAGCATCGAGGCGAGCATCCCGGACAGGTTCCCGTCCATGTTGCGCCCGAGCTTGATGTGGTGGCCGTACCAATCGGCGGTCGATCCGGCATCGGCGGTGACGATGCTGTTGTGCGGCAGCCGCTCGTTGAGCTTCTGGTAGACCAGGCGCGGGTTGATCGGGTCGGCTGGAACGTTGGCCTCTCGTTCGGTGACGTCGTTCCAGTCCTTCATCCCCTTGATCACCTGCTCCTGCCACCCGCGGTCCTGCTGGTGCTCCAGCAGCGGCAGCAGAGCGGTCAGCGTCGCCTTGGCATCCCCGGCGAGGTTGACCTCCATCGGGTAGCGCAGGCTCAGGTGCCGCGACGTCAGGTCGACCTGCACGCCGCGCGCCTGTCCGCTGGCGGGCAGGAACTCCGCGTAGGGGTAGTTGGTGCCGACCATGAGGAGGGTGTCGCAGTCCTGCATCATGTCGTAGCTGGGCTTGGACCCCAGCAGGCCGAGCTGTTGGGTGTGGTAGGGCAGGTCGCCCGGCACGACGTCCTTGCCCAGCAGCGCGGTCATGACGCCGGCCCCGAGCTGGTCGGCCACCGCGATCACCTCGTCGGTCGCCCCCCTGGCCCCTTGGCCCACGAGCATGGCGACCTTGCTACCGGCGTTGAGCACGTCGGCGGCGCGGCGAAGTTCTGACATGGGGGGCGTCAGCGCCGTCGAGGCGTGGCCCACGCCTGTGCGGGAGACCCAGTGCTCCTGGGTGGGCTCCTCCATGTCCGCGTTCTGGATGTCGGCGGGGAGAATCACCACCGTCGGGCACCGCTGCGCGCGGGCGATCCGGATGGCTCGGTCCACGACCAGCTGCGCCTGCATCGGCGTGGTCACCGTCTGGACGTAGCCGGCCACGTCGGTGAAGACCCGCTCCAGGTCGATCTGCTGTTGGGTGTCGCTGCCCAGGGAGACCAGGCCCTGCTGCCCGACGATGGCCACGACCGGCTGGTTGTCCAGTTTCGCGTCGTACAGCCCGTTGAGCAGGTGGACCGCCCCGGGACCGGACGTCGCGATGCAGACCCCGACCTCTCCGGTGAACTTGGCGTGCGCGCACGCCATGAACGCGGCGATCTCCTCGTGGGTCGGGCGGATGTAGCGGAAGGCCTTCTCCGCGCGCTCGGCGCGTTCCAGTGCGCCGTCGAACCCGCCGATCCCGTCGCCGGGAAAGCCGTAGTACGTGTGCAGATCCCATTCGATCAAGCGGTCGATCACGAAGTCGCTGACGGTGCTCATGCGCGCGGTTCCCATCTGCTCTGTGTGCGGTGTTGTGTGCTCAGAAGCTGGACGGTCTCTCCGGTGGCCCAGTCCGCTGGGCTTTCGGGTGTGCCGCCCGGAGGAGGAACCGGGCCGAACCGGCCTGAGCCGGCGCACCGGTCCGTGTCAGGGCGTCAGGCGCACTCCCCAGCTGGCGCTGGCGGAGCGCCCGGGCTCCAGTCGGATGACTCGGTCGCCGGTCTGGAAGGCGTTGGGCGGGCAGGTCATGGGCTCGGCGCCCAGCCCGCGGCGGCGACGGTCGGCGACGAGCGTGTCACCGGTGAACAGCTCGATGATCGGGTAGCCCTCGTCGACCCAGAAGTGCACGGCAGCACCATCGGGGCGAGTCAGGTGGACCCACGCCCGGCCATCGGCATCGCGGTGCAGGTCGGTGAACGCGTAGTCGAGCTCGAGCTCGCCGATCCTCCTGCCCGCGCGCAGGTCGTACCGGGTTCCCGCGACGGACTCGACCCCGATCGGCAGCTCGCGTTCGGGGTCGGTGACGATACGGGTCTCTGCCCCCAGCTGCAGCGTGCAGTCATCGATGAGCCCGTCCCCGGGAGACAGGTAGGGGTGCTGGCCGCAGCCGTAGGGCGCTGACCGGTCGCCGATGTTGGTGGCCGTCGTGCTCACGCTCAGGCCGTCGTCGTCGAGCTGGTAGCTGATCTGCAGGTCTAGGGCAAAGGGGTAGCCCTTCAGCGGGAAGAGCGTGGCCCCCATGACCACCCGATCGTCGGCGTGCTCGATGGCCCGCCAGGGTCGCCAGCGCAGGAACCCGTGGATGGCGTTGTGCTTGTCCGGTTCGGTCAAGGCCACCTGGTGATCGGATCCGTCGAAGCGGTACCGGCCGTCGGCAAGCCGGTTGGGCCAGGGGATCAGCGGCGCCCCGTGCGCCCCGTCGCACATCCGGCTCACGGCATAGGGCTGCAGGACGTCCCGGTCGTCGACGCGGTAGCTGCGGATCCCACCGCCGACCTCCACGATGCTCGCTTCCTGACATCCGGATGCGATGTCGTACTGCTGACCTGATGGCGTGTACGTCATGAGATGTCCCTCCACGCTCGGCCACGGTCACCCGCCGTCTCACGAGAAGACTGGCACGATCGGTTGCTGATGCGCAACTGATGCGTCTAGTGTCTTCTCCGGGGGTGGTCGTCCGCCCGGGCGTCCGCGAGCAGGGCCCGTCGATCAGGCCGCGGCGCACCGCACAGCTGCTGCTGTGCGGTCGATGAACTGCGAGCCGGGAAGGGAGTGCAGGATGCCGGACTTCTTTCCGTGGTGGGTGGTGCTCACCCACTTCCTGAACATCTTCTTCATGCTCCTGCTGTTCCGGTCCGGTATCGAGGTGCTGTCGGCTTTTCCCAAGCTCTACTGGCACGACGACTGCCCGCCAGGACGTGAGTGGCTACGGCTGTCCAAGAAGACGTTCGGCGCCGACTCACGGAAGACCTGGTCGTCGTTGGACGAGGAAGAATCCTGGTCCCCGGTCATCGCCCTACCCGGCCGGAAGAACCTCGGCCTGGGGCGGCACTGGCACTTCATGTCCATTCAGTTCTGGATTCTCACCGGATTCGTCTACGTGGTGTTGGTCTTCGCCACCGGGTACTGGCACTACCTGATCCCCACCCACTGGTCGATCATCCCGGACTCGATCAAGTCCATCGGTGCCTATCTGCAATTCCAACTCCCGAGCACGATCCCTGGCGAACCGTTCGAGCCGGCTCAGAAGCTGGCCTATTTCCTGGTGATCTTCCTGCTCGCGCCTTTCCAGATCCTCACCGGCGCCGCCATGTCACCCTCGGTGCTGGCCCGCTTTCCCTGGTACGGCAAGCTGTTCGGGGGCAAACAGGGAGCGCGCAGCCTGCACTTCTTGGGAATGGTCGCCTTCGCCGCGTTCATCGTGGTGCACGTGTTCATGGTGATCGTCCACGGCGTACCCGAGGAGTTCGCCTCGATCGTGCTCGGTGACCCCGGCGGCAACCGAGCCCTCGCGTTGGGCGTCGGGCTGGCCGGGCTGTTCGGGATCCTGGTGTTCCACGTGGTGATCAGCTGGTTCTCCCTGACCTACCGGCGGCGTACCCAGATCCTGCTCGGCCTGGTGGTCAACCCCTTCGAGAGAGTCCTCTCCCGAGTGTTCACGTCCCGCGAGAGGTACCGGCGCACCGACATCTCGCCGTACTTCCGGGTCAACGGGTACCCGCCCACCGACGAGGGCTACCGAGAGCTGGCGGCCAACGACTTCTGCGACTACCGCTTGAGCGTGGGTGGCCTCGTCGACAAGCCGCTGAGCTTGTCCCTGGACGAGCTTCGTGGACTGGGCGATCAGCAGCAGATCACCAAGCACAACTGCATCCAGGGGTGGACCGCGATCGCCGAATGGGGTGGTGTTCCGCTGGCCCGACTCGTCGAGGAGGTCCAGCCCTCCCCCGACGCCCAGCACGTGGTCTTCTACGCGATGGACGACAAGGGCCTGACCGAGGGGGAGGGCCGCTACGGGTTCTTCTACGGCACGATTCCGCTCCACCTGGCGAGGCAGCCACAGAGCATCCTGGCACTGGAGATGAACGGTGCGCCATTGTCCATCGAACACGGGGCTCCGATCCGCCTCCGCCTGGAGACGCAACTCGGCTTCAAGATGGTCAAGTGGATCACCGGTATCGAATTCGTCGCCAGCGTCACCGACATCGGTATGGGGATGGGCGGCTGGCGCGAAGACCAGCAGTTCTACGCCAATGCCGCAGGGATCTAGGAGCAATCACCGATGGCTGGTGTTCGAATCGACGACGGCGACGCAGCGCAGTACCCGCTGCACGTCCTGCGCGAATACGCATTGATCGCCGACGGCGAGCGGGGCGCCTTCGTCGGCCCCCGGGGGGACATCGTGTGGCTGTGCGCCCCGACGTGGGACAGCGATGCCGTGTTCTCCGCGCTCGTCGGTGGCAGCGGTGCTTATGCCGTGACCCCGGGTGACACCCGGTTCGTCTGGGGCGGCTCCTACGAGGACGGCTCGCTGATCTGGCGTTCCCGGTGGACGACCGAGCAGGGCGTCATCGAATGCCGCGAGGCGCTGGCCTTCCCCGGCGACGCCGGCCGGGTCGTCCTGCTACGGCGGATCATCGCCGTGCAGGGCGAGGCCCGGGTCAACGTGCGCCTGGATGCCCGCGCCGGCTTCGGTCAGCACGCCCTGGGTCAGCTCGAACGCAGCGGCGGGGTGTGGACCGGGAAGACCGGGCCGCTGCGCATGCGCTGGTCCGGCGGCGACACGGCCCGTCCCGGTCGCGGGAGGAACGGTGACCATGTGCTGGGCATGGAGCTGACCGTGCCGGCCGGTCGCCATCACGACCTGGTCCTCGAGCTGTCTCCCGACGCACTACCCGAGCAGTGCCCCGACCCCGACCAGGCCTGGGCGGCGACCGAGGACTCCTGGCGCACCACGGTGCCCGAGTTCACCGACGCCCTCGCCCCGACCGACACCCGACACGCCTATGCCGTACTGCGCGGGCTCACCAGCAGCGGTGGCGGCATGGTCGCCGCAGCCACCATGAGCCTGCCCGAACGCGCGGGACAGGGCCGCAACTACGACTACCGCTACGTCTGGGTCCGCGACCAGTGCTTCACCGGAGAGGCCGTTGCGGCGGCCGGCCCGTACCCGTTGCTGGATGACGCCGTTCGCTTCGTCGCTGCCCGACTGCTCGAGGACGGACCGAAGCTGAGCCCGGCCTACACCACCAGCGGCGGCCGCGTCCCCGACCAGCGCTCGCTGCACCTGCCCGGCTACCCGGGCGGGACCGACATCGTCGGCAACCACGTGAACGCCCAGTTCCAACTCGATGCCTTCGGAGAGTCGCTGCTGCTGCTGGCGGCCGCGGCCCGGCACGACCACCTGGACGCCGACGGCTGGCGCGCCGTCGAGGTCGCCGCGGACGCCATCGCCACCCGATGGCAGGAGCCCGAAGCCGGCATCTGGGAGCTCGATGACCAACTGTGGAGCGAGAGCCGGTTGATCTGCGTCGCCGGGCTGCGCGCGGTGAGCCGGGCCCCCGGGGCGCCGCGACCACGCACCGGGGACTGGCTGGCCCTGGCCGAGGCGATCCTGGCCGACACCGCCGCGCAGTGCACGCATCCTTCTGGTCGCTGGCAACGCGCCCCCGGTGATGCGCGGGTCGATGCCGCATTGCTGCTGCCCGGGATCCGGGGCGCACTCCCCCCGGGGGATCCGCGCACCGCGGCCACGCTCGCCGCCGTCCGGGCGGACCTGGGCCAGGAGAGCTTCGTCTACCGCTTCCGCCAGCAGGCCGGCCCGCTGGCCGACGCCGAGGGGGCGTTCTTGCTGTGTGGGTTCCTGGCCGCCCTGGCCACCCACCAGCAGGGGGACGTGGTGGACGCGGTCCGCTACTTCGAGCGCAACCGGGCTGCCTGCGGGCCACCGGGGCTGCTGTCCGAGGAGTACGACGTCGCCCAGCGGCAGCTGCGGGGCAACCTGCCGCAGGCCTTCGTGCACGCCCTGATGCTCGAATCGTCGGTACGGCTGGCGCGCCCGTGGGATGCCGACCTGTGAGGGTGGCGACCGGTCGGAGCGCCACAGCCCTCAACCTGGCCCGAGCTGGCTACGGGCTCCTGCAACTGGTCCTGCCCGCTCCGATGGACCGGCGTCTGCTGGGCCATGCGATCGACGCCCGGGTCCGCACCTTTTCCCGCATCCTCGGGGTCCGCCAGCTCGGACAGGCCCTCGGGTCGGGCTGGACGCCCAGCTACCCGGTCCTCGCCCTGGGCGTCGAGGTCGACCTGGTGCACGCCGCCACCTTGGCCGCGTTCGGTGTCGGCGACCCTCAGCGGCGGCGGGCAGCGTCCCTCGACGTGCTCATCGCCGCTTCGTTCGCCCTCGCCGGCGCCCTTGCCGCGCGCGCCGCAACCCCACAGCAACGCCGGAGCGGCCCGATCGATGCACTGCGCCAGCAGACCGCGCACCGACTCGCCGCGGCCCTGGTCCCCGGCTACCCCCGTCCCGGCCAGACGCCCGGCACACCAGACATGACCATGGCCCCCACCACCAGGAAATGAGCAGACCATGACATCACCATCTCAACGCAAGATCGCCGTCGTGACCGGGGGGTCGGCCGGAGTCGGCCGGGCCACCGTGCGCGCCTTCGCCGCAGCCGGGTACGACGTCGCCGTGATCGCCCGTGGCCGGGCCGGCGTGGACGGCGCGGTCACGGACGTCGCCGACGCTGGCGGACGCGGCCTGGGCATCGCGATCGACGTGGCCGATGCCGACGCAGTTCGGGATGCCGCCGCGCAGGTCGAACGTGAACTGGGCGAGATCGACGTCTGGGTCAACGTCGCCTTCGTCGGCTCACTCGCCTACTCCTGGGACACCTCCGACGAGGAGTTCCGGCGGATGACCGAGGTCACGTACTACGGCCAGGTCTACGGCACCCAAGCCGCACTCACACACATGCGGCCACGGGACCGGGGCGTGATCGTCAACGTCGGCTCGGCGCTGGCCTTCCGTTCGATCCCGCTCCAGTCGGCCTACTGCGGCGCCAAGCACGCCGTCGTCGGCTACACCCAGTCGGTGGTGACCGAGCTCGCCAGCGAGAAGAGCAAGGTCCGCGTGTGCACCGTGCAGCTGCCGGGGCTGAACACCCCGCAGTTCAACTGGAACCTGACCAAGATGAAGGGCCACCCGATGCCGGTCGCCCCGATCTTCCAGCCCGAACTACCGGCCACCGCGATCGTCTACCTGGCCGAGCACCCGCGGCGCAACATGTGGGTGGGCATCTCCACCGCCTACACGATCCTCGGGGAACGAGTGGCACCCAAGCTGCTCGACCTCTACCTCGGCCGCACCGGCGTGAGCTCCCAGCAGAGCAGCGAGGACCTCCCCCGTTGGGGTTCCAACGTGTTCCAGCCCCAGGACGCCGACGTCGATCGCGGCGCGCACGGGGCCTTCGACGACAGCGCCCACTCCCACGACCCCTGGTTGTGGGCCTCCCTGCACCGCAACGGGCTACTCGCCGGGCTGGGTGCGGCAGCAGCCGGGGCGTTGATCGGCCTCCGCGCCATCGGCGGCACCCGCAGGTAGCCGGGGCCTCGACGCCACCGAGCGGCCGGGCCGGGTCGGCCGCCGGGCGTCGGGGACTCGACGCCCTGTCAGGAATGCCAACCCAAGGTCCGCGCCGACCCGGCGGACGACTCTCCGGAGGCGCGGGCGAATGTGCCCATCGCGCTGACGAGCGTGCGCCGTCGACCTGGCGGCACCCGCTCGAGGATCGCGGCGATGGCCAGGCGGCGGTGCTCGACGACTGTGTCGATGAGGGAGTGGCCCTCCTCGGTCAGATCGAGCAGGTAGTTACGCCGGTCGATCGTGGACGCCCGTCGGGTCAACAGACCTGCCTGCACCAGACGGTCGCAGGACCGCGTCGCGTTCGAGGCATGGATGTCCATCGCCTCGGCCAGGGCACTGAGGTTCATCGTGCCCCGACTGGCGATCGTCACCAGGACCCGCAGTTGGGGCAACGTCACCCGGTCCTCGATCTCGGCAACCGACCGGGCCACCACCCCGACCAACGACTGGGCGGCGACCATGACCGCTTCCACCTGCTCGTCGGTGACGGACCCACGATCGCCTGTCTCCATGGCGTCAGTATGTCTCATCGATTGCGGTCAAGCAGGCATCTCCCGTACCTTGCGCTTAGGCAACGATCTAGCCACCTCCACCGAGGAGAGGACAGCCCATGTCCAGCACCAAGACGAGGGCCCCGATGGTCGATCCCGTGGTCCGCGGGATCGACCGGATGGTCGGCAACGTGCAGACCGGCCGCTTCGAGCGCAGTCTCTCGGCGCTGACTGCGGCCGGGGCGTTGGTGACCGCCGCGGAGATCTACTTCGAGCACGACTCGGCCAGCTTCGGCAACAACATGATGTGGGTGCCGGTGATCATGGGACCGGTCGGTGCCGCGGCGGGGGTGGCCGGGTTCTTCAGCCGCCGGATGGCCAAGACCGCGCTGCCGGTGGCCTCGGTGGCGATCATCGCCAACGGCCTGCAAGGCACCTACCTGCACGCGCGCGGGATCGCCCAGAAGCCCGGCGGCTGGCGCAACGCCCGCTACAACATGGAGATGGGTCCGCCGGTGCTGGCGCCGCTGCTGGTGACGTTGGTCGGCGGCATGGGCCTACTCGCATCTGTCCTCCGGCGCGAGCAGTGACCGGATCAGCAGCGGGCCCCGACCCCGACCGGTTCCCCGGTTTCGACGCCCTGTCCCAGCGCAACCATTGGGATCCCGTCACCACCGGTGTGGTGTTGAACCGGATCGGGATGGCGCCCGACATCCGCTTCTTCACCCCCGCCGAGCAGGCCACGGCCACCGTCTTGTGCCACCACCTTCTCGACCAGGGCCACGACCCGGGTGTGGCGGTGGTGCCGGTGGTGAACCTGATCGACTCCCGGCTGGCCGAGAGTCAGACCGATGGCTGGCACTACCAGGACATGCCCCCCGACAGCCGCGCCTGGCAGGTGAGTCTGGCCGCCCTCGACGAGGAGGCCGGGCAGCACTACGGCACCGGCTTCGTACCGAGCTCACCCGAGCAGCAGAAGGACCTGATCCAAGCGGTGCAGGATCTGGGCAGCGACCCCTGGCACGGCATGAGCGCCAAGCACGTCTGGAGCCTGTGGACGCGCTACGCCTGCACCGCCTTCTACTCCCACCCCTCGATCTGGAACCAGATGGGGTTTCCCGGCCCCGCCTACCCCCGCGGATACAAGAACGCGGGCGTCGATTCCCGCGAACCCTTCGAAGTCCGCGACGCCCACCCCGGCGACGACCCGGCCCGGAGCTCGTGATGGGCGACGTCCGGGACCGGAACGAATCCGCCTGGCTGCTGCCCAACGACGGCACCCGCACCAACCACCAGCAGCGGGCGGACATGCGCCGGTTCGCCGACGACGACGAGGTCGACCTGCTCGTCGTCGGCTGCGGTGCCGGCGGCTCGACCATGATCCAGCGGCTCGCGCGGGCCGGATGGAAGGTCGTCGCCCTGGACGCCGGCCCGTTCTGGGACCCCGACACCGACTGGGTCAGCGACGAAGCCGCCTCCCACCACCTGTACTGGACCGACCCCCGGGTGATCTCCGGTTCGGACCCGGTGCCCCTGGGCTCCAACAACTCCGGCCGCGGGGTCGGCGGTTCGATGATCCACTATGCCGGCTACACGCCACGGTTCCACCCCAGTGACTTCGAGACCCTCACACGCGACGGGGTCGGTGCCGACTGGCCGATGGATTACCGCGACCTGGCGCCCTACTACCAGGCCATCGAGGAGGAACTACCCGTGGCCGGGGAGGCGTGGCCCTGGGGAGACCCGCACACCTATCCGCACCGCCCGCACCCGGTCGGCGGAAACGGGGAGATCTTCCTGCGCGGGGCAGAGCGGCTGGGCATCACCGCCAAGGTCGGTCCGGTGGCCATCGTCAACGGGCGCTTCGGCAACCGGCCGCACTGCATCTACCGCGGCTTCTGCCTGCAGGGCTGCAAGGTCAACGCCAAGGCCTCACCGCTGATCACCCACATCCCCGACGCGCTCGCGCACGGGGCCGAGGTGCGCGCGGACTGCATGGTCACCCGGGTGGAGGTCGACGAGCGGACCGGCCGGGCGAGCGGCGTGCACTACGTCCGCGGCGGGGTGTCCCGCTTCCAGAAGGCCAGGATCGTCGCGATCGCCGGCTACTCCATCGAGACCCCGCGGCTGCTGCTCAACTCCGCTTCGGCGCGCTTCCCCGACGGATTGTGCAACGACTTCGACCAGGTCGGCCGCTACCTGATGGTCCAGGGCGCCCCGCAGACAGCCGGCCGTTTCGACGCCGAGGTGCGGATGTACAAGGCGCCGCCGCCCGAGGTCAGCAGCGAGGCTTTCTACGAGACCGACCCGTCCGCTTCTTACAAGCGCGGGTTCTCCATCCAGACCGTGTCGCCGCTGCCGATCACCTGGTCCGAGCATGTGGCCGCTCAGGGCCACTGGGGCCCCGCATTGCGCCGGTACATGAACGACTACGTGCACTGGTCCTGCCTCGGTGCACTGTGCGAGTTCCTCGCCCAACCCGACAACCGGGTGACCCTGGCCGAGGAGAAGGACCGCTACGGACTGCCGGTGGCCGACTTCTCCTACACCCAGTGCGAGAACGACACCGCCCTGATGAGAGCAGCGCAAGGCGTCATGGAGGACATCCTGCACGCCGCGGGCGCTGATGAGGTGATGACCATCGACCGGTTCGCCCACCTGGTCGGCGGCGCCCGGATGGCCGCCGACGAGCACTCCGGGGTCGTCGACAGCGATTGCCGCAGCTTCGCCGTGCCCAACCTGTACATCACCGACGGCAGCGTGCTCCCCACCCAGGGCAGCGCCAACCCGGCGCTGACCATCATGTCCGTCGCCGCCCGAGCCGCCGACCGATTGATCGGCGGCCAACACCGCAACGACTGACCCCCATCAGGCGCCTCCGGCCCGAAAAACCGGGAGGGGCCGCCGGCAGCAGGAGGACACATGATCGATGCCGCGATCGACGCGATCGACGTGGCGGTGTTTACCGTCCCCACCGACGCCCCGGAGGCCGACGGCACCCTGAGCTGGGACTCCACCACCATGGTGCTGGTCACCGCCACCTCCGGTGACACCCAGGGAATCGGCTGGACGTACGGACCCGCCGCCTGCGCCACGATGATCACCGACACGCTGGCCGACATCGTCACCGGCCGCGATGCGATGGACGTCGCCGGCTGCTCGGCGGCGATGATCGTGGCCGTTCGTAACGCCGGCCGGCCCGGCGCCGTCGGCTACGCGATCTCAGCCATCGACGTCGCACTCTGGGACCTGAAAGCCCGACTGTTGGACCTGCCGCTGCACCACCTGCTCGGGGCCGTCCGCCACGACGTGCCGATCTACGGCAGCGGTGGGTTCACCAGCTATGACGAGCACCAGTTGGAGACGCAGCTGGCGCACTGGGCGATCGAGCAACAGATCCCCCGGGTGAAGATCAAGATCGGCGAGTCGTGGGGCACCCGTCCGGGCCGGGACCTGGACCGCATGCGTCAGGCCCGCTCGGTGATCGGGGAGGCCACCGAGCTCTTCGTGGATGCCAACGGTGGCTACTCCCGCAAGCAGGCGATCCGGGTGATGGCCGCGGCTGCGGACTACGACGTCCGGTGGTTCGAGGAGCCCGTCTCCTCCGACGATCTCGACGGTCTCCGCGAGATCCGGGATGCGGTCGCCCCCGATGTCACCGCCGGGGAGTACGGCTACGACATCTACTACTTCCAGCGGATGTGCTCAGCGGGCGCGGTCGACTGCCTGCAAGCCGACGTGTCCCGCTGCGGCGGCATCACCGAATGGTTACGGGTGGCCGCAGTGGCTGCCTCCCACGGGCTGCAGGTGTCCGGTCACTGCGGACCACACCTACACGCCCACGCAGCGGCGGCCATCCCCAACCTGCGCCACCTGGAGTGGTTCCACGACCACGTCCGGATCGAGTCGATGTTCTTCGACGGCACCCTGGATCCCACCGGCGGCACGATCACGCCGGACTCTGCGGCGCCCGGCCATGGGCTGACCCTGCGGGCGGCAGATGTCGCCGGCTACCTGGTCGACTGACACTGGGCCACAGGCCGCGAAGGGCTGAACACCATGGTCGAGATCGGCCCCCGGACACCAGTCCCCGCGTGGCTGCTGGGGCTGGTCTGCCGACATCAACTGTGCGGGCCCGTGGACGGTTCCGCAGCCGAGCTGCTGCACGACACGATCGACGTCCTGATCACAACTGGCGATCTACCCCGAACCGTGACCCCGGCCCGCGCGAGGCCATTGTCGTCCTGACGCTTCCGCTGCAGTCGCACGATCGTCGCCGGGCCCGGTGGCGCGGTGACGGGACCAGGTATCGGTTGCCCGACACCTAGGGTGACGCAATGGTCAGAGAACGACGTCCCAGGGTCGAGCTGCGCACGCTGCTGGAGCGGGTCGAGGCCGCGGCCCCGATCGCGGCGGTGGACGTGGTCGCCCACGAGTTGTCGACCATGGTCGGCGCCCTCAACGTGGACTTCTTGATGGCCGACGTCGACGGAGAAGCCGTCATCCGGCTCGACACCCGCATCACGGCAGCCCCCGGTGGGCGGCGGAACGAGGTGGATCGCACCGAGTCCATCCCGGTGGCCGGCACCGCCTACGAACGGGTGCTCCGCACCCAACAGGCCGACGTGTCCACCCGAGGGGCGAGCACCCACATCATCGTGCCGGTGACCGACCGCGGGGACGTGCTCGGCGTGTTGGAGGTCGAGCTGCCCGGACAGCCGGACCCCAGCATCGTCGAGGACGTGGCGGCCGCCGGTCACGTCCTGGCCTACATCGTCATCGCCAACCGCCGGTACACCGACCTGTTCGAGTGGGGTCATCGCGGCACCCCGTTCTCCCTCGCCGCGGAGATCCAGCACCGGCTGCTGCCCAGCGCCTACACCTGCGAGGCCGGCCAGTTCACCCTCGCCGGCTGTATGGAGCCGGCCAGCTCGGTCGGCGGGGACACCTTCGACTACTCCTTGGATCGGCACAGCCTCCAGCTGTCGATCACCGACGCAGTCGGGCACGACGTCGCAGCAGCCCTGCTGGCCACCCTGTGTGTCGGCGGCCTGCGCAACGGGCGCCGACGCGGACTGGACCTCGCCGCCCAAGCGGGCACCGCCTCCGACGCCCTTGCCGAGAAAGCCCTGCCCGGCCTCTTCGTCACCGGCCAGCTCGTGCAGGTCGACCTGCGCACCGGCCAGGCGTTGATCGTGAACGCCGGGCACCCGCTGCCGCTGCGGCTGCGAGCGGGCCGCGTCGAGGAGGTCGACCTCGCCGTCGACGTGCCTTTCGGGGTGGAAGCAGGCTGGCCCTACCGGGTCCAGGAGCTGCAACTGCTGCCCGGCGACCGACTGGTGTTCCAGACCGACGGGATGCAGGAGCGCAACGCCGCCGCACTGGATGTCCGAGAGACGCTGAACACCAGCGCGGACCTACACCCCCGAGAGGTGGTGCGCGCCCTGGGGGACGCCGTCATGCGGGCCACCGGCGGCGAGCTGCACGACGATGCGACTGTGCTCTGCCTGGACTGGTACGGCGGCCCGATGCGTGCCCGGATCAGCGACGGCGGCGCCGCAGCCAAGCACGCCTCCCGCTGACCCCCGAGTTCCCGCACGCAGCGCAGAGACCCCGTCTGGCGGCCGCTACCGGCTAGGGACGTCGTGCCTCGACCGGCCTGACGACGGGACGGATCACCAGCGTTGCGGTCGGGGCGGAGAGCTGCCCCCCGAAGGGTTCCGGACCGGGTGCCGGGCCCAGATCCGTCGGCCCGTGTGCGGGGGTTTGTGGTCCCCCTGAGAGTGACAGTCGCCGAATCGTGGCCACGGCGGCGAAGGACACGGTGACGCAGCAACACGTACACACCTACGTTGCTATGTTGGGTCGATGACGGGTGACGCCTGCGATCTGCTCTGCCTCGACCTGCCCCACGCTGAGAGGGTCCGCGCCGGACTGGCCGCGCACGACGACGGGCGGCTGGTCGCCGAGCGTGCACGGGCGCTGGCCGACACCACCCGGGTCCGGGTGGCCCGCGCACTCGACCTGGGGGGCGAGCTGTGCGTGTGCGACCTGGCCTGGGTCTGCGGGGTACCGCAGAACCTGGCCAGCCACCACGCCCGGGTGCTCCGGTCCGCGGGCCTGGCCGACTCCCGCCGGGACGGCAAGCTGGTGATGTACCGGTTGACCCCGTTGGGCGAGGAACTGCTCGCCCGACTCGTCGTCGCTCCGGTTCCGTCCGCGTCATGACCCCGGCCTCGCTGACGGGCGTCGACCGACGCGCCACCCTCGTGCGTCGGGTGCGGCTCCTGGTGGCTGCCACGATCACCTACAACGTGATCGAGGCCGTGGTCGCGCTGACCGCGGGCCACCGGGCCTCCTCGAGCGCGCTGATCGGGTTCGGGCTGGACTCGATGATCGAGGTGTCCTCAGCGGCCGCAGTGGCGTGGCAGTTCGCCGGCCGCGACCCCGAGGCCCGGGAACGAGTGGCCCTCCGGGTCATCGCGTGCTCGTTCTTCGCGCTGGCCGCCGTCGTCACCCTGGATGCGGTCCGTTCGCTGGTGAGCGGGTCAGACGCTCAGCACTCCACGGTCGGCATCGTCCTGGCCGCGGTCAGCCTGGCCGTCATGCCGTTCCTGTCGCTGGCCCAGCGTCGGGCCGGCCGAGAGCTGGGCTCCGCCTCGGCGGTGGCGGACTCCCAGCAGACCCTGCTCTGCACCTACCTGTCGGCGGTGCTGCTGGTGGGGCTCGCGCTCAACAGCCTCCTCGACTGGTCCTGGGCCGACCCGGTCGCGGCACTGGTCATCGCCGCCGTCGCCGTCCGGGAGGGGCGCCAGGCGTGGGCGGGTGAGAACTGCTGCTCGACGGTCGGTGCGGCCCTGCAGCCCGCCGCCCCGGCCGGCTGCGGGTGCGCCGCAGGCTGCTCCTGCTGCTGAGGTCTCGGACCCGAGCTGGACGACGGGATGGCACGAGGGTCGTTCATCCTGCAGTGGTGGGCCAGCTTCAGGCGGCCCTGATACCGGGGGTTCTCCGACTCCTGGCTTCGATTCCCCGAACGGAGCTGCCGCCCGCACGTCTACTATCTGCGTATGCGTGCAGAGAATCAGGGAGGGCCTGCTCCCTTGCCGACCGAGCAGGTGGATCTGGCCGTCGAGGTGTTCCGGATGCTCGCCGATGCCACGCGGGTGCAGTTGCTGTGGGCGCTGCGTGAGCACGAACTGTCAGTCAACGAGCTGGCCACACAGGTCGGGAAGACCCCGGCCTCGGTCTCCCAGCACTTGGCCAAGCTGCGCATGACACGCCTCGTGCAGACCCGCCGTGACGGCACCCAGGTCATCTACCGGCTGGAGAACGACCACATCGCCCAGCTGGTCACCGATGCCGTCTTCCACGCCGATCACGCCACTGCAGCCGTGCCTGAGCACCACCGAACCCACCCGGATGACCCCTCCGGGGTCATTCCCATGCCCACGACAGCGAGCGCCCAGTGACCACCCCTCCTCACGACGCCCACGCCCACGCCCACCCACCGGCCGTGCCGGACGATCGTCAGAGTCCGGGGCACGCTCATGAGAGCGCCGCTGCTGACCACGGCCACCACGAGGGAGAGGGGGACGACGCCCATGGCCACGACCATGGAGTCGGCCACGACCATGGAGTCGGCCACGACCATGGGGTCGCTCACGACCACGGTGCGGAACACGACCACAACGCCCAAGCGCACGACCACGACCATCCCGGCGGCCTGAAGGGTCTGCTGTTGTCGGTGTTCAAGCCGCACAGTCACGACTCGGCCGACTCCATCGACTCAGTCATGGAGTCCAGTGCCGAGGGCATCCGGGCGCTCAAGATCAGCCTCGTCGTCCTGCTCGCGACTGCGATCGCCCAGGCCGTCGTGGTCTTCTTCACCGGCTCGATCGCGCTGTTGGCCGACACGGTGCACAACTTCTCCGACGCGCTGACAGCGGTGCCCCTGTGGATCGCCTTCGTACTGGGCCGCAGAGCGGCATCGCGCCGGTACACCTACGGCTACGACCGCGCCGAGGACCTCGCGGGGGTCTTCATCGTGGCCATGATCGCGCTGTCTGCTCTGGTGGCCGGCTATGAGTCCATCCGGCGGCTGATCGACCCCCAGCCCATCACCAACGTCGGGGTGGTGATCGCCGCGGGCCTGATCGGCGCCGCCGGCAACGAGCTGGTGGCGCTCTACAGGATTCGAGTCGGGCGAAAGATCGGGTCGGCCGCACTGATCGCTGACGGCCTGCACGCCCGCACCGACGGGTTCACCTCGTTGGCGGTGGTGCTGGGTGCCCTCGGCGTCCTCGCCGGGTTCCCCCTCGCCGACCCGCTGATCGGGCTGGCGATCACCGTCGCGATCCTCTTCGTGCTCAAGGGCGCAGCGACCGACATCTACCGGCGACTCATGGACGCGGTCGAGCCAGAGCTCGTCGATGCTGCCGAGGCCAGCATCGACAGCACCCCCGGGGTGCTGGGGATCGAGCGCCTGCGGCTGCGATGGACCGGTCACCGCATCCGCGCAGAGGCAGCGGTCCTGGTCGACGCAGAGATCGGCGTCGGGGAGGGTCACGACATCGCCGTGGCTGTGCACCACCGCCTGCTCCACGACGTTCCTCGCCTCATCGATGCCACCGTCCACGTCAGCCCCGCGGCCCACGGCGACAGCGACCCGCACAGCGTCCTCGCCCACCACCACCCTGACCTGCGCGAGGAGAGGCGCTAGACCACACCCCTGCGCTGGCGGTTCGCGGGAACCGGATCAACGGTCGCCACCCGCAGGCACAGCGTCGTCTTTGTCGGACTGCGTTCCGGGCGGTCGGCCAGCCCCGACGACGACACCCCAGATCCCGCACACAACTGATCGAGAACGCGGACCTCGACACCGGCAGCGGGATGCACCCTTGCCTGCCCTCCTCGCCTACTGCGGGGCCTGCCGCGCTGAGAGGCCCGATCACACCGAGGCCCCGGGATCGTTCAGCATCCCGGGCGGGCGACGATGCTTCGACGAGTGCCGGACCGGGCTGAGGTTCGCGGTTCAGCGGGGCGAGTCCCTCAGCCCTGCACAGCCAACAGCGCGCCGCCAAGGTCCTGGAACTCGGCGCTGGCGTCGCGATCGCGCTTACCCTGAGGGGGTATTGGACTCTGTGGTCGGAGGTGGCATGCGGTCTCGACTGTTGTGGGCGCTGCTGATCCTTGCGGCCGTGTTCAGCATGCACGGGCTCAGCTGCGCGGCATCCGTGTCGACCCCGACGACGAGCCCGATCGGAACGTCGGTGGTCACCGACACCGGGTTTGGCACATCGATGGCCATGACGACGGCCGGGGCGCTGGCTGCAACTCCGCACACCAGCCCTCAGCTGGGCGCGAGCGCTATGACCGACGGTGGAGACCACCCCGCCGGGCATGACGTGTCTCTGCACACCCTGATGGTCTGTCTGGCTGTGCTCGCCGGCGGTGCCGGCGCTGTGCTGGCGGCCTGGCTGAGCCGCCGCCGGTCGCCGGCGGTCGTCCTGGCCCTGGCGACACGGCTCCCTCGCGTTCTCACCGGCTGCCTCCGTTGTTGTCTTCCAGCCCCCGACCTCAGTCGTCTCTGCGTGCTGCGGGTGTAGGCCGAACGTCCTCCCGTGCCAACCCTCGGGCTGTCCGGGCCACGCGTTCGACCCCACCCCGTTCCGCACGGGCCGGTCCACGAGACCGGCCGACTTCTCAGGAGACAACTGTGCACCACACCCACTCGCACACCCGTTCCCGCCGCCTGGCCTCGGTGGCCGGCGCATTGCTGGCCGGTTCGTTGGCCTTGTCGGCCTGCTCCTCCGATGCGAACTCCGCTGCGGAGACGTCGAGCTCGGTGCCGGCCGACGCCACGTTCAACACTGCCGACGTCACCTTCGCCCAGGGCATGGTCCCCCACCACGAGCAGGCGGTGGAGATGGCACGGATGGTCGATGGCCGTTCCACCAATGCCCAGGTTATGGACCTGGCTGCTCGGATCGAGGCCGCTCAGGGACCCGAGATCCAGACCCTCACCGGGTGGCTCGAGGACTGGAATGCCGACCCCGGACACTCCGGTGACATGGGGGGCATGGGCGGCTCGGGGTCGGGCATGTCCGGGATGATGAGCGAGGAGGACATGTCCTCCCTGGGAGCCACCACCGGCATGGACTTCGACCGCATGTGGCTGGAGCTGATGCTCGAGCACCACACCGGCGC
>JBBSVA010000038.1:0-26528 GCA_038233915.1 Mycobacteriales bacterium
CCGCTCTGCGGTTCGGCCGACACCGAGGAGCTGTCCGAGTTCAGCGGTACCGCCTGCAAGGCGCTGCGCCGCTGCCGGACCTGCCGCGAGCCGTTCGAGCACGTCAAGGAGATCTGACGAGATGACGACCCCCACGCGTCGCCGCCCCCAGTTCCACTCCCTCACCGTCTCCGCGGTCGAGCGGCTGACCGACGACGCCGTCGCGGTCACCTTCGACGTGCCCGCCGAGCTCGTCGAGGACTACGCGTTCGCCCCGGGCCAGGCCCTCACCCTGCGCCGGGTCGACGGCGACCGGGACGAGCGCCGCTCGTACTCGATCTGCGCCCCGATGGGTGCTGCCCCCCGGGTCGGGGTCCGTGAGGTGCCCGGCGGCTACTTCTCCGCCTGGCTGGTCAACGAGGTCGAGCCCGGCCAGCAGATCGACGTGCTCCCGCCGAGCGGCACCTTCACCGCCGACCTCTCCACCCCGGCCGACCACGTCTTCGTCGTCGCCGGGTCCGGGGTGACGCCGGTGCTCAGCCTGGCCGGCACCGTGCTGCGCGACGGGGAGTCCACGGTCACCGTGTTCTACGGCAACCGGCGCACCAACACGGTGATGTTCGCCGACGAGCTGGCTGACCTGAAGGACCGTTTCGGCCAGCGACTGCAGCTGGTCCACGTGCTGTCCCGGGAGCCCCGGGACGCCGAGGTCACCAGTGGCCGGTTGGACGGCGACCGGCTGCGCACCCTGGTCGGCGCACTGGTCGACGTCCCGGATGTGGAGCACTGGTGGCTGTGCGGGCCGCACGGCATGGTCACCGACGCCCAGGAGCTGCTCGCCGAGCTCGGCGTCCCCCGCGAGCGGGTGCACCAGGAGCTCTTCTTCGTCGACGACGCCCCGCCGGCGCCCGTCCGCGGCGACGACGAGACGGTCGACGGCCCCTCCAGCCAGGTCACCATCGTGCTCGACGGCCGGTCCACCACGCTGGCGCTGGAGCAGGGCGTGCCGGTGCTGGACAGTGCCCAGCGGGTCCGCTCCGACCTGCCCTTTGCCTGCAAGGGCGGGGTGTGCGGCACCTGCCGGGCGAAGGTCACCGCCGGGGAGGTCGAGATGCGCCGGAATTACGCACTGGACCCCGACGAGGTCGCCAAGGGATACGTGCTCACCTGCCAGACGGTGCCGCTGTCCGACGAGGTCACCGTCGACTTCGACGCCTGAGGCCGGGCCGGTTCGACGTCGGCGGACGCGATCCGCGACGATGGGGGCGTGGCCGAAGAACTGATCGTCCTGGTCGACGACGACGGGCGGCAGGTGGGCACGATGCCCAAGCGGCTGGTGCACCACGGCGAGACCCCGCTGCACCGTGCGTTCTCCGCCTACCTGTTCGACGACGCGGGCCGGTTGCTCGTCACCCGCCGGGCGCAGGTCAAGCAGACCTTCCCCGGCATGTGGACCAACACCGTGTGCGGGCACCCCGGCCCCGGGGAGGACGACGCCACCGCGATCGCCCGCCGCGCCTCCGACGAGCTCGGCCTCGGCGTCACCGACCTGACGCCTGCCCTGCCCGGGTACCGCTACCGCGCCGAGTTCGCCGGTGTCGTGGAGAACGAGATCTGCCCGGTCTACGTCGGCCGGTTCGTCGGCGAGCCCCGGCCCGACCCGGCCGAGGCCGGCGAGTGGGAGCTGCTGGAGTGGTCCGCGTTCCGGGTTCGGCAGGACGTCGAGGGCGACGCCTGGTCGCCGTGGTG
This sequence comes from Mycobacteriales bacterium, assembly GCA_038233915.1. Lineage (GTDB taxonomy): Bacteria > Actinomycetota > Actinomycetes > Mycobacteriales > Geodermatophilaceae > Klenkia. Next base: position 1,729 of record JBBSVA010000038.1, read on the forward strand.
CCGCGAGCAGGCCCAGCTGATCGAGCAGGCCGGGCTGGTCCCGTCCTGAGCTGAGCTCAGCGGGTCCGCGGGTCGATCAGCAGCCGGACGACGCAGCCGCTGCCGTCGTCCTCGAACGGCCCGGTGGTCATCAGGTCGACGGCCCGACGGGCCAGCCACAGGCCCATCCCGCCGACCGAGAGGTCCGCGCCGTGCGCGGGCCCGTAGCCGGCCAGGGGCTCGTCGAAGCCCTGCCCGCGGTCGGTGATCGAGCACAGCACCCGCTCCGGGGTGACCCACAGCCGCACGTCGACCGGGGGCACACCGTGCTCGGTGGCGTTGGCGGTGACCTCGTCGACGGCCAGCACCAGGTCCTCGGCGTCGTCGGCGGACAGCGGCCCGTCCCGCAGGGCCTCGTTCAGCTGGCGGCGCAGCACCCGCATGTCCGTGACGTCCTGGACGACCATGGACGCCGGGGTGGTCTCGACCGGGTCGGGACCCGGCGCGGAGCCGAGCTCGCGCAGGATGTCGACCGGCTCGCGCCAGCCGGGGTTGGTCACCACCCGGCTGTCGTTGAGCAGCAGCCGGTGGGTGGCCCGGGCCAGGGCGGCGTCGTCGGCGAGGGCGTCCTCGTCGACCAGGCACAGGTGGTCCAGCGCGCGGTCGGCGAGCACGTGGTTGAGCAACGCCTCGGTCTGCAGCCAGGCGGTCATGCCCACGCAGTGCCGGCTGCTGTCGGTGACCAGCTGCAGGCGGTGGCCCGGTGGCGGCACGTGCTGGTCGAGCAGCGCGGTGTAGCCGGCCAGCGCGGCCGGGGTGCGCCCGTCGATCATTGACTCGTCGACGACGACGACCGAGGCGCCCGCGGGCAGTCCGGCCTGCAGGACAGCGGCCAGCGGCGGGGAACAGGCCAGCAGCAGTGCGTCGCCGCGGTCCAGCCCGGCCCGCAGCAGCGGCAGCACCTGCTGCGCGACGGAGGCGTCGGGGCGGCCGACGTGGGCCACGTGCCGGTAGCCGTCGGAGGGGTCACCCGTGCTCAGGGCTCCACCGGTCACGACCACCACGAGCCGGTGGTGCCCGTACCGGAGCTCGGTACACGTCGCGGGCGGGACTCTTTGCCCACAGCGGGGGACGGTGGCATGGACCGGCCCGCCGAGGCGATGCCCGGGGCCTGGCAGCACCGCTGGGCCTCGCTCCGGCTGGAGCGGGCCGACGGGATCGACGACCCGCCCGGTCTGGCCCTGGAGGGCGATCCCGAGGACCGCGCCTCGGCGGCGATGGCGCCGACGCCCGGGTGACGCGCACCGACGACGGCTTCGCGCTGGACACCAGCGCGGGGGAGTGGGCCGCGCACGGCGTGGTCAACGCCACCGACACCCGGACCCGGCCGTTCTGGCCGGCCCACCCGGCCCGGGCGGGCGGTCCGCGTGCGGGAGCTGCTGGCCACGCTCGCCGACGCCTGAACTCCTTGGTCGGGGCTCAGCGGTCGGGGCGGGGCCGGTCCGGGACGGCAGGGTCGGCGGCGGCGAGCCGGTGCGTCCGGACGGCGAGGTGCAGCGTCAGCCGGTCGGCGCCGTCGGCCAGGTCCAGGCCGGTCAGCTGGGCGATCCGGCCCAGCCGGTAGTACAGCGTCTGCCGGTGCACGCACAGCTGCGCCGCGGCGCGCTGCGGTGAGGCGGCGCAGTCCAGCCACACCTCGGTCGTGGCGGTGAGCACCGGGTCGGCCAGCAGCCCGGCCAGGGCTGGGTCCGGACCGGGCAGGCGCACGACCTGGCGCCAGGCGCCCAGCTCCGCCCAGGAGGCGACCGGGGCCAGCCGGGGCTCGACGGCGGCCACCCGGGCGGCGTCCCGGGCCTCCTGCCACTGCGTGGTCAGCTCGGTGCAGCCGGTGCGGGCGGTGGCCACCCCGGCGGTGCTCCCGGCGGGCAGCCCGCGGAGCGCGGCGGCGGTGAGCGCCCCGGCCGGCCGGCCGTCGCCGGTGCGGGGGAGTGGCAGCAGGACGGCCACCCAGCGGCCCAGCACGGTGCTCACCGCCCCGGCGCCGGGTGGGGTCCAGCCGGTGGGCAGCGCACCGGCCGGGCGCAGCGCGACCAGGGTCACCGGGGAGTCGGCCCCGAGCGCCGCGGTGAGTGCCCGCAGCGAGCCACCGGCGTCGTCCCCCGCCAGCACCGAGCGCAGGTCGGCGGACAGGTCACGTGCGTCAGGCCGGGTGGCGGCCAGCAGCTCGCCGGCCCGGGCGGCCAGCGCGGTCGCCGCGGCCAGGCCCGGGGCGTCGGGGTCGGCGACGTCGGTACGGCCCTCGTCCAGCAGCCACAGCCAGCCGTACAGCCGGTCGCGGTGTCGGACCGGCAGGCACAGCCGGGTCAGGATCCTGGCCGCCGGGTCGGCCGGGGTCCGCAGTGGGACCGTCGCGGCGTCGATGCCGAAGTCGGTGAACCACCGTCGGGTCTGGTCCGGTGAGCCCCGGGTCAGGATCGACCGGGTCCGGACGGCGTCCAGCGCGGTGCCGTGCTCGGCGGTGCCTTCGCCCTGGGCGCAGAAGGCCAGCAGCGTGAAGTCCGGGTCCTCCAGGGTCGCGGGGGCGCCGAGCAGCCGGGACACCTCGTCCACGAGGTCTTGGAGGTCGTCCCGCATCAGACGATCGTACGAAGGAGTCCGGACACCTGTCGCTGGCGGGCCGGGCACGGTCCTCCCTAGCGTCGACCGCACACCACCACGCCGCCCCGGAGGTCACCGTGCTCGGTCAGGCCCTGCTCGTCGCGTCCCGCCGTCCCGGCCTGCGCCGGGTCGTCGTCGGCACCCCGGTGACCCGCCGCGTCGTGGACCGGTTCGTGGCGGGGGAGGCCCTGCCCGAGGCGCTGGACGCCGTCCGCACGCTGCACGCCGACGGCCTGGCCGTCACCCTGGACCACCTGGGCGAGGACGTCACCGACCGTGCCGAGGCCACCCGCTCCCGGGACGCCTACCTGGCGCTGCTGGACGGGCTCACGCCGCTGCACCTGGGCCGCGCCGCCGAGGTGTCGGTGAAGTTGTCCGCGTTCGGCCAGGCGCTGCCCGGCGGGCACGACGTCGCGCTGGAGCTGGTCCGCCCGGTCGTCGAGGCGGCCACCGCGATCGGCAGCACGGTCACCCTGGACATGGAGGACCACCGCACCGTCGACTCCACCCTCGCGGTGCTCGCCGAGCTGCGCCGCGACCACCCGGGCACCGGCGCGGTGCTGCAGGCCGCGCTCTTCCGCACCGAGGACGACGCCCGCGACCTCGCCGTCGTGGGCTCCCGGGTCCGGCTGGTCAAGGGCGCCTACGCCGAGCCCGGCACCGTCGCGCACACCGACAAGGCCGACGTGGACGCTGCCTACCGGCGCTGCCTGACCACGCTCTACCGGGGCGACGGCTACCCGATGGCCGGTACCCACGACCCGTCGATGATCGCTCTCGCCCTGGACCTGGTGCGCGAGACCGGCCGGGCCGCCGACAGCCACGAGTTCCAGCTGCTCTACGGCATCCGGACCGGCGAGCAGCAGCGGCTGGCCCGCGAGGGACACACCGTGCGGGCCTACGTGCCCTACGGCGCCGACTGGTACGGCTACTTCATGCGCCGGCTGGCCGAGCGCCCGGCCAACCTGCAGTTCTTCCTGCGCTCCCTGCTCACCTCCTCCTGACCGACCCCTCCCAGAAAGCGCCCTTTCTGGGCTCCCCCCACCCCCGCTCCCACCCCAGAAAGCGTCCTTTCTGGATCGACCGAGAGGCCTCCCGTGGACGGCATCACCCAGGTCCCCAGCCCGCGCAACGAGACGGTGCTGGACTACGCGCCCGGCTCGCCCGAGCGGACCGCGCTGCAGGCCGAGCTCGCCCGGCTGGCCTCCGCGCCGGCGGAGCTGACCGCCACCATCGGCGGGGTCCAGCGGATGGCCGGCGGGGCGTGCTTCGACGTCGTCGCCCCGCACGCGCACGCCCAGGTGCTGGGGACGTCGGCTGCCGCGACCGCCGCCGACGCCACCGACGCGATGGCCGCCGCCAAGGCCGCAGCCCCGGGGTGGGCAGCGCTGTCCCAGGACGACCGGGCCGCGGTGTTCCTCCGCGCCGCCGACCTGCTGGCCGGCCCGTGGCGGCAGACGCTGAACGCGGCCACCATGCTCGGGCAGTCCAAGACCGCGTACCAGGCCGAGATCGACAGCGCCTGCGAGCTGGCCGACTTCTGGCGCTACAACGTGCACTTCGCCCGGCAGATCCACGCCGAGCAGCCGGTGTCCTCACCCGGCGTCTGGAATCGGGTCGACCATCGCCCGCTGGAGGGCGTCGTCTACGCCGTCACGCCGTTCAACTTCACCGCGATCGCCGGCAACCTGCCCACCGCGCCCGCGCTGATGGGCAACACGGTGGTCTGGAAGCCCGCGCCCACCCAGCAGCTCGCCGCGCACCAGCTGATGCGGCTGCTCGAGGCCGCCGGGCTGCCCGACGGCGTTATCAACATGCTGCCCGGTGACGGCGTCGCCGTCTCCGACGTGGTGCTCGCCGACCGCGACCTGGCCGGCATCCACTTCACCGGCTCCACCGCCGTCTTCCAGCACCTGTGGCGGACCGTCGGGGAGAACATCGCGGGCTACCGGACCTACCCGCGGATCGTCGGCGAGACCGGCGGCAAGGACTTCGTGGTCGCGCACCCTTCGGCCGACGTCGAGGTGCTCCGCACCGCGCTGGTCCGCGGCGCCTTCGAGTACCAGGGACAGAAGTGCTCGGCGGCCTCCCGCGCCTACGTCCCCCGCTCGATCTGGGACCGCGTGCGCGACGACCTGGTGTCGACGGTGGAGAGCCTGCCGATGGGCGACGTCACCGACTTCTCCAACTTCCTGGGCGCCGTCATCGACCGGAAGTCCTTCACCCGGCTCTCCGGCGTGCTCGACCGGGCCCGCACCGACCCCTCGCTCAGCGTCGTCGCCGGAGGCACCGCCGACGACAGCGAAGGCTACTTCGTCCGGCCCACCGTGCTGCTCGGCGAGGACCCCGGCCACGACGTCTTCCGCACCGAGTTCTTCGGCCCGGTGCTCGCCGTGCACGTCTACGACGACGCCGACTACGAGGCCACCCTGCACCAGATGGAGTCCGTGGCGCCCTACGCGCTCACCGGCGCCGTCATCGCCCAGGACCGGACGGCGATCGCGCACGCCTCGCAGGTGCTGCGCAACGCCGCGGGCAACTTCTACATCAACGACAAGCCCACCGGCGCCGTCGTCGGCCAGCAGCCCTTCGGGGGCGCCCGCGCCTCGGGCACCAACGACAAGGCCGGCGCCCCGCAGAACCTGCAGCGCTGGACCTCGACCCGGGTGGTCAAGGAGACCTTCGACGCCGCGCACGACCATCGCTACCCGTACATGGGCTGACCTTGTAGGGCTACGGCCGGGTAGGGCCTCCGTTCCAGCTGTGCGGCTGCAGATCCTCCACGACCGGCCGACGGCCGCCGGCGGCACCGGACACGGAGCCAGCAGGAGACACGCCGATCTTTGCCACGGGCGCCGGGTGGGCCGTCCGGGGGGCCGGGGTGCTCCGCCGGGGCGCCGCGTCGGGGCCCGTCCGTGCTGGACGTCTGTAACGACTTGGCGGCGGTGTCAGCGGTAAACCGCCGGGTCTGCACATGGCGTGATTACAGTCCGCCCTCATGTGTGCCCCATCACAACGGACCGCGAACGGCAGCGGCCTGGCCGCCCCGCCTGCGGGTGCTGCCCCGACCGGGTCGTGCCGGTGCTGAACATCGAGGCCCTGCATGTCACCTACGGCGGTGCCGTGCAGGCCGTCCGCGGAGTCTCCCTGGAGGTACCCGACGGGAAGGTCGTCGCGGTGCTCGGCAGCAACGGAGCCGGCAAGAGCACCCTGCTGCGGACGATCTCCGGGACCTTGAAGCGGCACCGCGGCAAGGTCGAGTCCGGCTCGGTGCGCTTCGGCGACACCGACCTGGTCGGCCGGGACGCCGCGCAGACCGTCCGGATGGGCGTGGTGCAGGTGCCCGAGGGGCGCCGCATCTTCGGTCGGCTCACGGTGGAGGAGAACCTGCGGGCGGGGGGTATGGGCAACAAGGACCGCGAGGCGAAGGCGAAGGCGAAGGTCCGGGTCTACGAGATGTTCCCGGTGCTGGCCGAGCGGCATGCCCAACGCGGTGGTCTGCTGTCCGGCGGGGAGCAGCAGATGCTCGCCATCGGGCGGGCACTGATGGCCAGCCCGAAGCTGCTGCTGCTCGACGAGCCGTCGCTGGGTCTGGCCCCGAAGATCATCGGCCAGATCGGTGAGGTGATCGCCGAGATCAACCGGCAGGGCACCTCGGTGCTGCTGGTCGAGCAGAACGCCACCATGGCGCTCGCCGTTGCCGATCTGGCCTATGTGCTGGACGTCGGTGAGGTCTCGTTGTCCGGTGACGCCCACGAGCTGTCGCAGACCGACCAGGTGCAGCACCTGTACCTCGGGCACGACTCGGGACGGTCCGAGGAGCGCACCACCGGCCCGGCCCGCCGGACGCTGTCGCGGTGGACGCCGTGACCGCGTCGGTCGAGAGCACCGCGACCAGTTCGACGGTGCCTCCGGTCGAGGTGGACTCGGTCACCGTGCGCTTCGGCGCGATCACCGCATTGTCCGATGTCTCGTTCACCGTCGCCCCGGGGTCGATCCACGCCGTCATCGGACCCAACGGGGCCGGCAAGTCGACCATGTTCAACGTGCTGTCCGGGGTCTACCGGGCCGCCGAGGGCCAGGTGCGCTTCGGCGACGCCCGGCTGGACCAGATGCGGCCGTACAAGATCGCCGGCGTCGGGGTGGCGCGGGCGTTCCAGAACATCGCGCTGTCCGGCGGGCAGTCGGTCGTCGAGAACCTCATGCTCGGGCGGCACCACCTGACGAAGGCTGGTTTCCTCTCGGCCGGTCTGAGGCTCCCTCAGGCCACTCGGGAGGCCAAGCGGCACGGCGAGCGGGTCGCCGAGATCGCCGAGTTCCTCGATCTGGGGGACAAGCTGCACACCCCGGTCGGGGTGCTGTCCTACGGCGATCAGAAGCGGGTGGAGGTGGCCCGGGCGCTGTGCACCGAGCCGCGCCTGCTGCTGTTGGACGAGCCGGTCGCCGGGATGAACGCCGAGGAGACCGGGCGGATGGCCGAGGCGATCGGCGAGATCCGGGACGCCCTGGACCTGTCGATCATCCTCGTCGAGCACGACATGGGGATGGTCATGTCGCTGGCCGACCGGGTCACCGTCCTGGATTTCGGCCGACTCATCGCCGACGGCACCCCGGCCGAGGTGCAGGCTTCTCCCGAGGTCATCAGGGCTTACCTGGGCGCCGGTGACGACGACGACCCGACCGGTGACGTCCCGACCGACGACGACCCACCGGCGGCCGGCGGCCGCCCGTCCGGCCGGCACGCTGGTGCCCATTCCTCCGAGCCCACCGGGACGACGACGTGACCCAGTTCCTCTCGCTCCTCCTCAACGGGCTGTCGCTGGGGGCGCTGTACGCACTCATCGCGCTCGGCTTCGTGATCATCTTCAAGGCTAGCGAGGTCGTGAGCTTCACGCACGGCTCGCTGCTGCTGCTCGGCGCGTACTCCATCGCCCGGCTGTCGGAGACCCTCGGCTTCTACCCGGCTGCCCTGCTCGGCATCGCGATCACCGCAGCCGCGGCGTTCGTGATCGAACGGCTGATCATCAACCGGCTGCGGGGGGCGCCGGTGATCAGTTTGGCCATCGTCACGATCGGCGTGGACATCATCCTGCTGACCGAGCTGATCCGGCGGATCGGTTCGGACATCTTGAACGTGCCGCACCCGTGGGCCGGGGACTCCTTCCGGATCGGCGACGTGGGGATCAGCCAGAACCGGCTGATCGCCACCGGGGTCGCCGGGGTGTTGATCGTGGTGTTCTTCGTGGCCTTCAAGTTCTCCAGCTGGGGCGTGGCCATGCGCGCCTCTGCCGAGGACGGCGAGACCGCCGCGTTGATGGGCATCCGGCTGGGCCGGGTCTCCGCGCTGGCCTGGGTGGTCGCTGGTGCCCTGGCCGCGGTGGCCGCGATCTTCCTGGTCGGCACGCCGACCCCCGGAGTGAGTGCCGCGGTCTACACGGTGGCCCTGCGGGCACTCCCGGCCGCGATCCTGGGTGGCCTGGATTCCACCGGAGGTGCGTTGGTGGGCGGTCTGCTCATCGGGGTCTCCGAGTCGATGGCCTCGGGCTACCAGGACCAACTGGCCTTCCTGGGCCGCGGGATCGGTGACGTCGTGCCCTACATCGTGATGATCGCCGTCCTGCTGGTCCGTCCGTCGGGGCTGTTCGGGACGAAGGAGCTGACCCGTGTCTGAGCCGGCCGTCCTGCCGGAAGCCCGCGGGTCCTCCCGTCGGACCACCCTGCCTGCGGCCCGGCGCTCCGGCCGAGGGCAGCTGGTGCAGCGGATCATCCTGGCCGCCGCGCTCGTGCTGCTGCTGGTCGCCCCGCTGTACGTCGAGGAGTTCTGGCTGCGCACCGGGTTCGCCGTGTTCGGCGCGATCGTGGGCGCGATCGGGTTGAACCTGCTGGTCGGCACCACCGGCCAGCTGTCCCTCGCGCACGCGTTCTTCCTGGCCGTCGGCGCGATCAGCTATGTGTTCGTCTCGGGGACCTCCGGCGGGTTCTCCACCCAGGTGAGCGGGCTGGGCCTACCGCCGGTGATCGGCATGGTCGTGGGCGTGCTGCTTGCCGGCCTGGCCGGCCTGATCTTCAGCCCGATGGCGGCCAGGCTGCGCGGCATCTACCTGGGTGTCGCCTCGCTCGGCCTGGTCTTCATCGGTCAGCACGTGCTGAACACCTGGACCTCGGTGACCGGTGGGTTCAACGGCCGGTCGGCCCCGAACTTCTCGCTGTTCGGGTTCAGCTTCTCCAGCACCGACCCTCAGCTCTTCGTGCTGGGCGTGCCGTTCCGGGAAGCCGAGCGGCTCTGGTACCTCGGGCTGGTGCTGGCGATCGCGGCCTACGTGTTCGCCCGCAACCTGCTCCGGTCCCGCCCGGGGCGGGCCCTGCAGACCCTGCGGGACAGCGAGGTGGCGGCATCGGTCATGGGCGTGGACGTCCAGCGCTACAAGGCGCGGGTCTTCATGGTCAGCTCGATGTACGCCGGGCTGTCCGGGGTGCTCTACGCGCTGTCCATCGGCAGCGTCGCGCCGGAGTCCTTCGGGCTGGAGGTCTCCATCCAGTACCTCGCCATGATCGTGCTGGGCGGGCTCGGCTCGGTCGGCGGCGCCGCTCTCGGCGCGACCTTCGTGTCCGCGATGCCTTTGCTGTTCCAGCGCTACGCCGATGCCGTCCCGTTCGTCGGCTCGCCCGGCCAGGGCGGCATCGCCGCCGGTGAGGCGGCGCGCTACCTCTTCGGGCTGGCGATCATCCTGGTCATCCTCTTCGAACCCGCCGGCCTGGCCGGCATCGCCGCCCGTCTGAAACGGGCGCTGAGCCGCTCGCGCGGGCGAGCGGAGCCACCGCCGTCCACCGACCCACCCCCACCCGACCTGTCCACCGACCGCCGTCCGTCCGACCCACCCGTACAAGGGAGTACCCGATGAGTCCCAGCAAGACCTCGCTCCGCGCCATGGCGGTCATCGCCGCCCTGGCGCTGGCAGCCACCGGCTGCAGCACCAAGTCCGAGAGCGGGGGGTCCTCCTCCGCCGGTGGTGGCGAAGCCGGTGACGTCGCGACCGACTTCGGCGTCGAGGGCACCACCATCAACCTGGGTGTCCTGACCGACCTCACCGGTGTCTTCGCCGCCCTCGGCAAGGACATCACCAATGCAAACTCGCTGTACTGGTCCGACCACCAGGTCTGCGACACCTACGACGTCACCCTCGACGTCCAGGACACCGGCTACGTCCCACAGCAGGGCGTCCAGCTCTACAGCGGCATGAAGGACAGCATCCTGGCGATGCAGCAGACGATCGGTTCGCCGATCAACGCCGCCCTGGCGCAGGACTACGCGGCCGACAGCATGGTCAACTTTCCGTCGGCCTGGGCGCAGACCCTGACCGAGATCCCGGGCACCGGCGTGATGGGGGCCACGTACGCCGTAGAGATCTCCAACGGCTACGACTACCTCTTCCAGCAGGGTCTGCTGCAAGAGGGTGACACCGTCGGGCACATCTACTTCGAGGGCGAATACGGGGCAAACGGCCTCGCCGGCACCCAGGCGGTGGCGGCGGAGAAGAACCTCACCGTCATCGAGGCGCAGATCAAGGCGACCGACCAGGACATGACGGCGCAGATCACCCAGTTCCAGGCCGCCGGCGTGGACGCGATCGTGCTGACCACGGCGCCCGCCCAGACCGCCTCGGCGGCAGCCGTCGCCGCTCAGGTGGGCCTCGACGTGCCGATCCTGGGCAACAACCCGGTCTTCGCGCCGGGCCTGCTGGACGGCCCGGCCGCGGCTGCCCTCAAGGAGCACCTGTACGTCGCCTCCCCGGTGTCGGCCTTCGACCAGCACCCCGACCTGCTGGACGCCTACACCGCCGCCTACCCGGAGGGCACCCCGAGCCTCGGCGTCGTCGTCGGGTACGGCATGAGCAGCGTGATGAACCAGGTGCTGGACGCGGCCTGCGAGAACGGTGACCTGACCCGGGCAGGCGTGCTGTCGGCCTTCCAGGACCTGACCGACGTCAACACCGACGGTCTGGTGGTCCCGATCCGGGGCTTCGAGACCGGTGTGTCGCCCAGCCTCGAGAGCTTCATCCTGCGTCCGGGCGACGTGCCCGGTGGGGCGACCGTGGTCCAGGACGCTTTCGAGGGGGAGTTCGCCGCAGCGATCGGCGGCTAGACCGGCTGACCTGACGGTGCCCCCTCCCCGGTTCCGGGGAGGGGGCACCGTCATGCCTGGAGCTGACCTCACGACCCGCCTGGCCGGTGGTGGGTCGTCGGTGACGGTGACGGTGACCTCGCCACACCCGATGCCCTCGGCCTGCCCCTGGTGCTGGCCTGGGAGCGTACCCAGGGACCCCTTCGAGCCCGCGTCGTCAGGGCGCGACGACGGCTCCGCGCTCCTCGGCGAGCTCGCGGAGCAGGGTCTGCACGGTCTCCTCGATGGAGCCCTCGCCGTCATAGCGGTGGCCGGGCTCGTCGGCGGTGAGGGGCTCCAGGGTGTCGAGCTGGCTGCGCAGCAGGGAGCCGGGCATGTAGTGCCCGGTCCGCTTGCGCAATCGTTCGACCAACACCGACTCGGTGGTGTCCACGTGGGCGAACCAGACCGAGGCGTGCCCGTCGCGCAGCAGGTCGCGGTACTCGTGCTTGAGCGCGGAGCAGGTGATCACCAGGCCGCGGCCGTCGGCCTCGTGCTCGCCGATCGCGGCGGCGACGGCTCGCAGCCAGGGCCATCGGTCGTCGTCGGTGAGCGGGGTGCCGGCGCTCATCTTGGCGACGTTCTCCGCCGGATGCAGGTCGTCGCCTTCGACGAACTCCCAACCCAGCCGCCGCGCGATGCCCTCGCCGACTGACGACTTGCCGGTCCCGGACACCCCCATGACGACGACGGACGTGCTGGACGGGGTGGTTGGGGCGGCCATGCACTGACGGTAGGGGACCCCCGGGGAGTCCGGCCCGTCGACCGCCGGTCATGCTCAGCAGCGCTGATGAGCGGGGGAGCGGCGCAGGAGACGGGACCACTGTGGCGGCTGCCCGCCGTCCGGGCGCTGCTCGTGGCCGCTGTCCTGGGGTTCGTGAGCTTCGCGATCACCCTGTCGGCGCTGCCGTCCTACGCGGTGCAGGGCGGCGCGGGGGTCGGCGCCGCCGGCCTGGTGACCACGGTCTTCCTCGCGGCCACCGTGGCCACCCAGGTCGTCGTCCCGCGGCTGGTGGCCCGGGCGGGGCTGGGGCCGGTGCTCGTCGGGGGACTGCTCAGCCTCGGCGCCCCGGCACCGCTGTACCTGCTCGCGGACGGTCTGCCCTGGCTCTGCCTGGTCTCGGCGCTGCGCGGCACCGGCTTCGGGGTGCTCACCGTGCTGGGGGCCACGATCGCCGCCCGGGTGGTGCCGGCCAGCCGGCGGGGCGAGTCACTGGGCCTGTACGGCCTGGCCCTCGGGGTGCCCACGCTGGCCGCGACGCCCGGCGGGGTGGCCCTGGTGTTGTCCGGTCACGTGCCGGTGGTGGCGGCGCTGGCCACGCTGCCGGTGCTGGGGGTCCTCGCCGTGCCCGCGCTGGTCCGTGCCGTGCCGGTCGGGGTCACCGCGGGGTCGGGTGAGCCCGCCGGCCCCGCTGTGCGGGCCGCGGTGCCCCCGTCGGTGGTGCTGCTGGTGGTCACCCTGGCCAGTGCCGGACTGATCACCTTCCTGCCGATCGCCCGCCCGGACGGCTCGGTCGCCACGCTGGCGCTGCTGGTCTTCGGGGTGACCGGGGCAGCATGCCGGTGGGGTGGGGGCGTGCTGGCCGACCGGGTCGGCACCCGGGTGCTGCTGCCGGCGGCCCTGCTGATCGGGGTCGTCGGCTTGGTCGTGCTCGCGGTCGGCCTGGACTCCGACGCACTGGTCCTCGTCGGGTCCGCGGTGTTCGGGGTGTCCTACGGCGGTGTGCAGAACACGTCGCTGGTGGTGGCGATGGCCCGGGCGGGTGAGCGCGGGACCACGACGGCCAGTGCCGTGTGGAACGCCTCCTTCGACGCCGGCACCGGGCTCGGGGCCCTGGCCGTGGGTGTCCTGGCCGCCGCGGTCGGGCTGGACGTGGCCTACGCCGTGCTCGCCGCGGTGCTCGTGCTGGCGCTCCCGCTGGCTGTCCGGGTGGGCCGCCCCCGCTGAGCCGCGGCCTGTCCGATCGAGGTCAGGCGGTCTCGGCGGCCCGAGCCGCGGCGAGGGCCTGCATGTCGCGCACGAACGCGGCCTCGCCGGCGATCGCCGCCAGCCACTCGCGCAGCGCGACCGGGTCGCGGCGTGCACCGTCGCGCAGCGCGGTGATCCGCATGTGCCGGCCGGTAGACTGGGCCCGTTGCGCCGGGGACAGCTCCCGGGCGCCGCTGCGGGAGATCGCGGTGAACGCCGCACCCAGGTAGGTCATCGCGGTGAGGTCGGTGGTCGCGGCGAGCAGCTGCTCGGCGGCCTCGGTGTCGCCGGCGGCGACCAGGGACAGGTGTTCCTCGGCGCGCGTGCGGCCCTCGTCGGCGGTGCTCATGGGGTCAGTCTCCCAGCCACCCGACCGATGACGACCGCCGGAACGCAGCACGGCCCCGCCCGGAGGGGCGGGGCCGAACTGGTGGGTGCGCCATCAGGGACTTGAACCCCGAACCCGCTGATTAAGAGTCAGCTGCTCTGCCAATTGAGCTAATGGCGCGGCGTCACCAGCGTGCGGCGACTCGGAGAACATTACACCTGGGCGGTCCAGGACGCGCCACAGGGTCGGTGTCGGGTTCGTGACAGTCACCTCGCAGCTCCGGCGTGGACACTGGTGACCAGGCGTGTGGGTCCGGCCGGGAGTGTCCCGGTGTCGGCGACCCCGCTGGCAAGGGGGCACAGACGTGCGGATGAGGCAGCGGATGGCCGCGATCGCGGTCGCCGGGGGACTGATGCTGGTCGCCGGGTGTCAGGGGGGCGACGACTCCTCCGGGCAGGCCGACGGCAGCTCGACACCGACGAGCGAGGCGCCGGCGGCACAGCTGGCGCTGTCCGTGGTCGACGGCACCGCGGACGTCTCGCCGATCACGCCGCTGCAGGTGTCGGTCACCGATGGCACCCTGGCCGATGTCACCGTCACCGATGCCGCTGGCGCGGTCGTCGAGGGCACCGTCGCCGAAGCGGCCCCGGCCCCCGCCGTTCCGGCCGCGGCGACGTCCGGGCCGGCCGCGTCGTCCTCCAGCAGTGCGGCGCCGTCCAGCGCGGCCACCGCCGATGTCATTACCTCGGTGTGGACGCCGACCACCCGCCTGGCATACGGCACGACGTACACGATGACCGTCGCGGCCGACAACGTCGACGGCGAGTCCACCTCGTCGACGACGACCTTCAGCACTGTCACGCCGGGCACGCTCAGCACGCCCTCGATCGGCCCGCTGGACGGCACCACCGTCGGCGTGGGCATGCCGATCCGGGTCTACTTCGACCAGCCTGTCGCCGACAAGGCCACCGTCGAGAGCCACTTGACGGTGACCAGCTCGACGCCGACCGACGGCCGCTGGAACTGGATCAGCGACTCCGAGGTGCACTTCCGACCCTCCACGTACTGGCCGGCCAACAGCCAGGTCACCCTGGACGCGTCGCTGTACGGCATCGACATGGGCGAGGGGGTGTGGGGGGAGAAGGACCGCACCGTCGCGTTCTCGATCGGGCCCAAGCACGTCTCGGTCGCCGACGCCGGCGCGCACACCCTGACCGTCTATGCCGACGACCAGGTCGTGCAGACCTACCCGATGAGCGCCGGCAGCCAGGCCAACCCGACCCGCAACGGACCCCACGTGGTGCTGGAGAAGTTCCGGGACATCACCATGGACTCCTCGACCTTCGGTCTCGCGGTCGACGCCCCGGGCGGGTACCGGACCGATGTCGAGTACGCGACCCGGATCTCCAACAACGGCGAGTTCGTGCATGCCGCCCCGTGGTCGGTCGGCCAGCAGGGCTCCAGCAACGTGTCGCACGGCTGCATCAACCTGTCGACCGACCGGGCCGCTTGGTTCTACGACTTCAGCCTGCCCGGCGACGTCGTCGAGGTGACCAACTCGATCGGGCCGACGCTGTCCCGGGCCGACGGCGACATTTACGACTGGGCCATCCCGTGGGACCAGTGGGTGGCAGGCAGCGCGCTCTGAGTACTTGACCGCGGGGCCGCACCCACCGGGGTGCGGCCCCGGTGCGTTCCCTGGGGTCCCGACGTCAGAGGTCGAGGGCCGCGCGCAGCGCCCGAGCCACCGGCCACGCGGCCGACGCAGTGCTCCCTGCGACGGTGGCCGTGGTGCCGGTCGCGGGGACGTGCACCGACCAGAAAGACACTCCGGCGTCCTCGCCGACCAGCGCGACCGCGCCCTCGGGCAGCCAGAAGCCCAGGCCGTACCGGTCGTCGTCCTCGGTCATCGAGTGCACCCGGGTGGCCTCGGCGACCAGTTCCGGCGGCACGACGCGACCGCCGAGCACGGCGTCCCAGAGCCGTTCGACGTCGGCGGTCGTGGTGTACGCGCCGCCGTCGCCACCGCCGACGACCGGCAGGTGCAGCACGTGCGAGCGCCAGCGGCCCCCGACCCGCACGTACCCGGTGACGGCGTCGGTCGGCAGCTCGTCCGAGCGCAGGTAGCCGGTGCGGGACATCTGGGCGGGCTCCAGCACCCGGGCCCGGACGACGTCGGCGAACGGCCGGCCGGCGGCCCGTTGCACCAGCAGGCCAGCAGCACGTAGCCGCCGTTGCAGTAGCCGAAGTCGCTGCCGGGCGGGAACTGCTGGTGGAGTCCGTCCAACATCGGCAGGTACGCCTCGGGGGAGTCCAGCGCGTGCACCGGGACCGACAGCAGGTAGGCGTCGTCCGCGGCGTCGTCGTCGAGGTACTCGCCGATGCCCGAGCGGTGGGCCAGCAGGTGCCCGACCGTGACGGCGTCGTCGACCAGCGGCAGGTCCGCGCCCAGCAGGGTGCGGCCGGGGTCTCGAGCGTCAGGGTGCCGTCGGCGACGAGGGAGAGCACCGCCAGGGCGGTGAACCCCTTGCTGCCGCTGGCCATCGGGAACCGGTCGTCGGGCATCAGCGGCCGGTTGGACCGCCGGTCCGAGACGCCCCAGGAGTGCTCCAGTCGGACCTCGTCCCCGACCCGCACCCGGACGACCCCCGCGGCCTCCCGCGGGCCCTCCTCGGCCAGCGCGGTACGCACGAGGGGCAGCAGATCGACGTCCATCCGCCGAGGCTAGGGGCTGGACCGGCACCTGGGAACGGAGAATCCCCCGGTCAGCGGGGCTGACCGGGGGACCGTGGGGTGAGTGACGGGACTTGAACCCGCGACATCCAGGATCACAACCTGGCGCTCTACCAGCTGAGCTACACCCACCACGGACCCGCGAACGGGCCTCGGTGAGAGTACCCGAGCGCTCAGGAACCCGGTGCGGGGGCCTGCTGGGCGGTGAGCAGCGCCGCGTAGGAGTCCACGACGGCGGCCGAGGCGGCCTGGGTCTGCTCGGTGGTGGGCCCGGGTGCGGCGACGAAGAGGGTCTGCCGGTAGTAGGCCAGCTCCCGGATCGACTCCAGGATGTCGGCCAGCGCGCGGTGCGCCAGGCCCTTGGGCGGCTGGCTGAAGTACACCCGCGGGAACCAGCGGCGGGCCAGCTCCTTGACCGAGGAGACGTCGACCATCCGGTAGTGCAGGTGGTCGTCGAGCTCGGGCATGTCCCGGGCCAGGAAACCCCGGTCGGTGCCGATCGAGTTGCCGCACAGCGGCGCGGTCCGGCGGTCGGGCACGAAGCGCTTGACGTAGGCCAGCACCTGCTGCTCGGCGTCGGCCAGGCTGACCGACGAGGCCCGCACGGCCTCGGTGAGCCCGGACTTGGCGTGCATCTCGGTGACGACGTCGCCCATCGCGGCCAGCTCGTCGTCAGTCGCGTGCACGATGACGTCGAGGCCCTCGTCCAGCACGGTGAGCTCCGAGTCGGTCACGACGACCGCGATCTCGATGAGCGTGTCGGTGGAGAGGTCCAGCCCGGTCATCTCACAGTCGATCCAGACCAGGTGGTTCGCCCCGTTGTTCTTCCCGCTGTCGGCCACGACCGGCGACAGTACGCACCAGCGGCCCCCGGCGCCCCACTCGACCCGTCAGTACACCCCCGGTCGTGGACCCGCCAGTCGGGACGGCCCCCCGAGGCCCTGTAGCCGATACGCTTCGGTCTCGGCGACCTCGAGGAGCACCCGTGCCCCGCATCAGCACCGCGCCCGCCACCGCGGCGGTCCCGGCCTCCGTGCGGTCGGCCCTGCGGCACCCGGTGGTGTCCCTGCGCTGGCTGTGGGCCTACGCGATGACCCCGGGCGCCCCCGGTCGGCCGACCACCCGGACCGAGCTGCGCTGGCTCTACGGCGGCTGGCTGCTGGCCTTCGCGCTGAAGATGCTCGGCAGCTCCTGGGACGTGTCCTGGCACTTCAGGTGGCTGCGAGACGACCTCGCGCCCCCGCACCTGCTGAACTCCGCGGGCACCGTGCTGGTGGTCGCCCTCGTCGTGGTGCACAGCTACAGCGGCCGCGGCGTCGATGCGCGCGCCCTGCGCTGGATGCAGGTGGGCACCGCGGTGTTCCTGCTCGCCGTCCCGATCGACATCATCAACCACCGGGTGAACGGGCTGGACATCACCAGCTGGAGCCCCAGCCACATGCTGCTCTACGTCGGGACGGCGATCATGCTGGCCGGCGCGATCCGCGGCTGGTGGCTCTACGCGGCACCGGGCCGGGCCCGCACCCTGATCAGCGTGGGGCTGTGGCTGTTCTTCCTGGAGAACGTGCTCTTCCCCAACCAGCACCAGGAGTACGGCGTGCTGTCGCTGGCCGCCTACCGCGCCGGGCACACCACCGCCGAGCCGCAGCTGGTGGACTTCGCCGCCGCACAGGGTCAGGACGCGGCCGCGTTCATGCTGCCGGTCCCGGCCTGGGTGCACCCCGCCTGGCTGATCGGCGCCGGGCTGCTGGCCCTGGTCGTGGCCCGCAAGGTCGTGGGGCTGCGCTGGACCGCCACCCTGCTGACGGCGGTCTACCTCGGCTACCGGGCCGTCGTCTGGGGGCTGCTCGCGGCCACCGGGTTCCCGCCGTCGGTGCTCCCGGTGATGCTGCTCGTCGGGGCCGTGCTCGTCGACCTCGCCGTCACCTGGCGGGTGCCCGGCTGGATCGCCGGCGTCCCGGTGGCGGCAACGGTCTACCTGGCTGCCTTCGCCCAGGAGTTCCTCGCCGTCATCCCGCCCTGGGAGTGGCGGTCCGCACCGTTCGTCTGCCTCGGCTTCGCCCTGCTGTGGGCGGTCGTCGACTTCACCGCGCGCAGCCCACGCTGGGGGCGCTGGCTGGTCGCCCGAGACCCCGGCGCGCAGGTCGTCGTCGGTGTCGACCTGGCGGCGGGGACAGGCGGCGCGTCTCGACGTTGAGCGGGGGGCAGGTCGGGCGGATGTCGTAACGTCGGGGGACGACGGCGGTCGGTGACGGCTGCCTACCGCTCTGCTGCGCCGACACCGGGGTGCCCGCGACGTCCCGACCGGGGACCGCCCCCGACTGCAGACCCCAGGAGGTCCGGTGCTCACGCTCACCCCCTCCGGCCTCGAGACGGCAGCCGAGCGGGCCTTCTTCTCCGAGCTCACCAGCTGGGACAGCGGAGGCGCCGTCCGCGGCGCGGTCGTCGCCGGTCTCGCACTGTCCGACGGGCCGATGCAGCGTCGGGTCTCCGACGCCGTCGTCTTCGTGCCCGAGGGCCTGGCCGTGGTCCGCGTCGTCGAGGTCGTCCGCCAGTCCGGCGTGGTCAGCGTGCTACCCGAGGGCTCCTGGACGATCGGACCCGGGGCCGGACCCGGGGACGTCCTCCGGCTCGCCGGCGGCGGTTCCACCACCCTGGACGGCCTCATGCGCGCGGGCATGGAAGCCGCCGTCCGGTTGCGCCGAGTGGGCCTGGAGCCCGGCCGGATCGCCCGGCTGACCGTGCTGTCCGGCGACCTCACCGGGTTGATCCCGGCCGACGGGGACCTCGGCGAGGGGGACCAGGTCGCGCTGCTGGACCCCCGCTCGCTGCTGTTGGGCATCGCCCGCGCCAGCCGGTACGCCGGCACCGACAACCCCCGGCTCTGGACGACGGCCGACGTGCGCGCCGCGCTGGAGGCGCTCGGCGTCTCTGGTCGCAGTCCGTCGGTCGAGGAGCTCAACGGCGAGGGGTTCCCCTACTCGCCCTACGTGCTGCGCCGGCGCGAGCTGCTCGCGCCCGCCACGCTGGCCAACCAGCCCGCGGTCCGCCTCGCCGCCCCCACGGCGGCACCGAGCACGCACGCCCCGCTGATCGCCCCCGACCACCCGGCGACCGGCCCGGGCTCCGGCGCGCCGATGGGCGGACCCCGGGGCCCGCTCGTCGACCCGGCCGCCGCCGGGGCGCTGGCCGCGGCCGCCGTCGCCGCCCAGGACGCGGAGTCCCGCCGCCCGGGGGTGCCCGACCCCGAGCCGGCGCCCTCGGCGCGGGGTCCGCTGTCCGAGTCGCTGAGCCGTCCCTCCCGGGACACCGTGGCCTTGCTGGGGCACACCGACCAGGCCGAGGCGCCCGCTGCCGAGGCCCGGCACGCCGAGACCCAGCAGATCCGGCCGACCGGGCAGCAGCAGGCCCCGACGCACGAGGCCCCGACGCAGCAGGCCCCGACGCAGCAGGCCCCGACGAACCAGGGCGGCGGGCCTCGGCAGGCCCCGGCGTCCACGGACGGCAGGGACCACACCGGGGGCATCGGCGGGCTCTTCGGCGCGGGCGGCCCCGGCCCGACGGAGACCCCGCCTGCCTGGACGCCGCCGACCCCGCCCGCAGCCTGGTCCGACCCGGCCGGCGAGGACGAGCCCGAGGCACCCGCACGGCGGCCTCGCGGCCTGCTGGTGGTGCTCGCCGCCCTGGCGCTGGTCGTCGTCCTCGGGCTGGGCGGGTTCCTGCTGACCCGCGGTGGCGGTGGCGGCGATGAGACCGGCGGCAGCGACGACGTCGCGCAGACCACGTCCGCTGCCCCGACGACCAGTGAGCCGGTCGCCCCGACCGGGCCGCCGATCGGCAGCACCCAGGTCGTCGCCGGCACCACGTACACGCTGCAGGCCTTCCAGTACGACGCGTCCTGCGCTGGCCGGGCCTACGGGGCCACCCAGGGGTTCTTCGCCACCACCGACTGCGACGGCCTGGTCCGCACGCTCTGGTCGGCCGAGGTCGAGGGACTGCCCGCGGTCGTCTCGCTGTCCCAGGTGACGATGCCCGACGCGGCCCGGGCGCAGGCCCTGCTGGGGCTCACCGACACCGCGGGCACCGGCAACGTCAACGACCTGCTGCGCGAGGGCGTCCGCTACGACGGCGGGCCCGACGCGCTGTCCGGCGCGGAGTACGCCAGCTCGCCCGAGGGCGACGTCGCCACGATCGTGGAGACCGACTGGGTGGACGCCGAGGGCAGCGACGCGGCGCTGCTGGCGCTGGCCGAGAACGGTCTGCAGCTCAGCACCGACTGAGGTCGGCTGTCCGACGGTCAGGAGGTGGCTGCTGCCCGGGCCATCCCGGCCAGCAGCGTGGCCATCGCCGGCCGGGACAACCGCCCGGCGCTGTGCGGGGTCGAGTTGATCAGCCCGAAGACAGCGTGCGCCCGGGCCCGGCAGGCGGTCGTCGTGGCCGTCGGGTCCAGCCGCCCGAGCACGGCCACCCACTCCTCGACGTAGCGACGCTGCAGCCGACGGACCTGCTGGGCGTCGGCGTCGGCCAACACGCCCAGGTCGCGGTCCTGGACGGTGATCAGCGCCGGGTTGTCCAGCGCGAAGTCGACCTGGAAGGTGATGAGCGCCTCCAGCTGGGCGGCCGGGTCCTCCCCGGCTCCGGCCACCACGGCCTCGCCGCCGGCCTGCAGCCGCTCGCTGATCCGCAGCAGCATCTCGGCCAGCATCGCGTCCTTGGAGGCGAAGTGCCGGTAGATCGCCGGGCCGGTGACGCCGACCGCGGCCCCCACGTCGTCCACCCCCACGCTGCGCGACCCGCGCTCGGCAAACAGCTGCGCGGCGGCCCGCAGGATCTGCTCCCGGCGGGAGGGCCGGGCGGCGTCGACGTGCAGCGCGGTGTCCGGCTCCGACGACATGCCCCCAGGTTAACCGACGTTCACCCCGGACTGGACCCCGACGTGAACGACGGTTAACCTCCGGAACGTGGATGCACCGGTGCTCGCCAGCGCCCCGCCGACCGATCCCGACGCCCCGGCCCGCAACGCCGCGGCCCACCGGGCGTTGTCCGCCGACCTCGCCGCGGAGCTCGCGCGGGTCGCCGAGGGCGGTGGTCAGCGGGCCCGGGACAGGCACGTGGCCCGCGGCAAGCTGCTGCCCCGGGAGCGGGTCGACGCCCTGCTGGACCCGGGCACGCCGTTCCTGGAGCTGTCCCCGCTGGCCGCGTACGGCCTCTACGACGGCGACGCCCCCGCCGCCGGGATCATCACCGGCGTCGGCCGGGTGGCCGGCCGCGAGGTGGTCGTGGTGGCCAACGACGCCACGGTCAAGGGCGGCACCTACTACCCGATGACGGTGAAGAAGCACCTTCGGGCGCAGGAGGTGGCGCTCCAGAACGAGCTGCCGTGCCTCTACCTGGTCGACTCCGGCGGCGCCTTCCTGCCCCTCCAGGACGAGGTCTTCCCCGACCGCGAGCACTTCGGCCGGATCTTCTACAACCAGGCGCAGATGTCCCGCCGTGGGATCCCGCAGCTGGCCGCCGTGCTGGGCTCGTGCACCGCCGGAGGCGCGTACGTGCCGGCAATGAGCGACGAGGCGGTCATCGTCCGCGAGCAGGGCACGATCTTCCTGGGCGGTCCGCCGCTGGTGAAGGCCGCGACCGGTGAGGTCGTCACCGCCGAGGACCTCGGCGGGGGAGACCTGCACAGCCGGGTCAGCGGCGTCACCGACCACCTCGCCGACGACGACGCGCACGCGCTGCAGATCCTGCGCCAGATCGTCGGCACCCTGGCACCGGTCGCCCCGCGGCCGTGGGACGTCGTCCCCACCGAGGAGCCGGCCTACCGGCCGGAGTCGCTGTACGACGTCGTCCCGCCGGATAGCCGGACGCCCTACGACGTCCGCGAGGTCATCGCCCGGCTCGTCGACGGCAGCCGCTTCCACGAGTTCAAGGCCCTCTACGGGCAGACCCTGGTCACCGGGTTCGCGAAGATCCACGGTCACCCGGTGGGCATCGTGGCCAACAACGGGATCCTCTTCGGGGAGTCCGCGGTCAAGGGGGCGCACTTCATCGAGTTGTGCGACAAGCGCAAGGTGCCGCTGCTCTTCCTGCAGAACATCAGCGGTTTCATGGTCGGCCGGGACTACGAGGCCGGCGGCATCGCCAAGCACGGCGCCAAGATGGTCACCGCGGTGGCCTGCGCCCGGGTGCCCAAGCTGACAGTGGTCATCGGCGGCTCGTTCGGCGCCGGCAACTACTCGATGTGCGGCCGGGCCTACTCACCGCGCTTCCTGTGGACCTGGCCGAACGCCCGGATCTCGGTGATGGGCGGCGAGCAGGCCGCCAGCGTGTTGGCCACGGTCCGCCGGGACGGCCTGGAAGCCCGCGACGAGGAGTGGTCGGCGCAGGACGAGGAGGCCTTCAAGGCCCCGGTCCGTGAGCAGTACGAGGCGCAGGGCCACCCGTACTACGCGACCGCCCGGCTCTGGGACGACGGGGTCATCGACCCCGCCGACACCAGGACCGTGCTGGGCCTCGCGCTGTCCGCCGTCTCCCACGCACCGCTCGAGGAGGTGGGTTATGGGGTCTTCCGGATGTGACTCAGACGCCCGCGGTGCGCGGCGCGGTCGGGTCGGTGCCTGCACCGGCGGCGGCCTCGCGCTGGACGTAGTCCTCGATCTGCTCGACGTCGTGGGCGGAGCGCTTGGCGACGGCCAGCAGGTCGCTCATCTTGCTGACCTCCTCGACCTGCTCCTTGATGAACCACTGCATGAACTGGTCGGAGGCGAAGTCGTTCTCGCGGCGCGCGATCGCGGTGAGCTGGTTGATCTGCTCGGTGACGCGCTTCTCCTGCTCGAGTGCCAGCGCGACCGGCGCGACGACGTCGGTGAAGTCGTTGATCGGCGCGGGCAGCGCGGGGATGCGCACCTCGGCGTCGGCGTCGAGCAGGTAGCGCACCATCATCATCGCGTGGCTGCGCTCCTCGGCGGCCTGGTCGAAGAAGAGCTGCGCCGTCTGCTGCATGGTCTGCTGGTCGTAGTAGACCGCGCAGGCCACGTACTGCTGGTGCGCGGCGAACTCGTTGCCGATCTGCTCGTTGAGCTGGGTGATGAAGGCTTCGGCGGCCACGGGGGCTCCTCGTCTGGGGCTGGGGACGTCGGGGCGACGATACCGCTCGACACGCCGGGCCCCTGGACGGCAGACGTAGGCTTGGCTAACCTCACCACGTGTCCCAGAAGCGTGTGGCCAAGCAGCGGATGCCCAAGAAGAAGTGCTGCGTGGACAAGCCGCGCTGCGGACGGTGTCCGCTCCGGATGCTCGCCGAGGGCACGCTCCCTGCGGGCTACACGGTCAAGAAGCGCCAGTTGGTCAAGGTCGGCAAGGACGCTGCGTTGCCGAAGGGGGCCCGCGCGGCCTGACCTCGCCGCGTCCTCCCACCCAGAGCAGGGAGACGCGTGATGTTCGGGACCGTGCTCGTCGCCAACCGGGGCGAGATCGCCGTCCGGGTCATCCGGACGCTGCGGTCCATGGGCATCCGCTCGGTCGCCGTGTACAGCGAGGCCGACGCCGGGGCGCTGCACACCCGGGTCGCCGACGTCGCCGTGCCGATCGGGCCGGCGCCCGCCGCGCAGAGCTACCTCTCCATCGAGCGGGTGCTGGAGGCGTGTCGGCGGACCGGCGCGCAGGCCGTGCACCCCGGGTACGGCTTCCTGTCCGAGAACGTGGAGTTCGCCCGGGCCCTGGAAGCC
This sequence comes from Mycobacteriales bacterium, assembly GCA_038233915.1. Classification (GTDB taxonomy): domain Bacteria; phylum Actinomycetota; class Actinomycetes; order Mycobacteriales; family Geodermatophilaceae; genus Klenkia. The sequence goes on from JBBSVA010000038.1 coordinate 25,281, forward strand.
GCCGGGATCACGTTCATCGGCCCGCCGGTGGCCGCGATCGAGGCGATGGGCGACAAGATCCGGGCCAAGGCGACTGTCTCGGCCGCCGGTGTCCCGGTCGTGCCGGGCTCCAGCGAGCCCGGCATGGATGACGACGCGGTCGCCGCCGCCGCTGTCGCGGCTGGCTTCCCGGTGCTGCTCAAGCCCTCGGCGGGCGGTGGCGGCAAGGGAATGCGGGTGGTCCGCGCCGAGTCCGAACTCACCGAGCAGATCGCCGGCGCCCGGCGTGAGGCACGGTCCTCCTTCGGCGACGACACGCTGCTGGTCGAGCGCTACCTGGGCAACAGCCGGCACGTCGAGGTCCAGGTGCTGGGCGACACGCACGGCGCCGTCGTCCACCTGGGTGAGCGGGAGTGCTCGCTGCAGCGCCGGCACCAGAAGGTGATCGAGGAGGCGCCCTCGCCGCTGCTCACCCCGCGGATGCGGGCGGCGATGGGCAAGGCCGCCGTCGACGCCGCCGCCGCCGTCGGCTACACCGGCGCAGGCACCGTCGAGTTCATCGTGGACGCCGACAACCCGCAGGACTTCTTCTTCCTGGAGATGAACACCCGGCTGCAGGTCGAGCACCCGGTGACCGAGCTGGTCACCGGCCTGGACCTGGTCGAGCTGCAGGTCCGGGTCGCGGCGGGGGAGCAGCTGCCCTTCGAGCAGTCCGAGGTGTCCCTGGACGGGCACGCCATCGAGGCCCGGCTCTACGCCGAGGACCCCGCGCGGGGTTTCCTGCCGCAGACCGGCACCGTGCTCTCGCTGACCGAGCCGACCGGTGCGGGCATCCGGGTGGACAGCTCGCTGGTCGAGGGCGGGATCGTGGGCACCGACTACGACCCGATGCTGGCCAAGGTCATCGCCTGGGGACCCGACCGGGAGACCGCGCGGGCCCGGCTGGTCGCGGCGCTGGGCCGGACCGCCGTCCTCGGGCTGACGACGAACACCACCTTCCTGCGCGCCCTGCTCAGCGACCCCGACGTCGTCGCCGGCGACCTGGACACCGGGCTGATCGAGCGCCGCGGCGAGGCGCTGACCCGCGGTGAGGACCCGCCGGTCTCGACGTACGCCGCGGCCGCGCTCAGCCTGCTGCTGGACGCCGAGCCCACCGGTGCCGTCGTCGACCCCTGGGACGTGCCGGGCGGCTGGCGGCTGGGCGCGCACGCCTGGACCCCGCGCACCCTGCAGGTCCCCGGCGGCGAGCCGGTGCAGGTGCGCACCCGC
>JBBSVA010000039.1:0-26220 GCA_038233915.1 Mycobacteriales bacterium
CAGCCACTCGATGAGCGACCTGCTCGCACTGGGCAACGAGTCCGACCGGATGAAGGCGCGTGGCTTCGTCGACCGTGCCGGGATGGTGATCTGCGGCGGACTGCCCTCGGCCGAGATGACGCTGCTGGGTCAGGCCGTCTCGCTGTCCCAGGCCGAGCAACAGCTGCTCGTGGGGTGGCAGGACCCACCAGCGTGGGACCCCGTACCGGGGGTGCCTCTGACCCCGCCCGGTCGGGGAAACTTCCTGGTCAAGGTGGGCGGCCGGCCGGGGATCCCGGTGCACGTCGCGCTGACCGGGATCGAGCGCGGTCTCAACGACACCGACAAGTTGTGGCACGAACGATCCGGTGAGCGGGTGGACGGCGCCCCCCTCACCTGACCCGGCGCGCCCGCACCGCCCGCCGATCAGCCGACGGGTGGCGGCCCCAGGGACAGCACGATGGTGGCGCCCGGCCCCGGGGGGACCCGCAGCTCCCCGCCTGCGGCGATCGCGGTGCGCCGGGCGATGTCCAGTCCCAGACCGGTGGAGCCGGCCCCCGAGGCACCGCGCGCCAGGACCACGCCGGCCGGTAGGCCGGGGCCGTCATCGGCGACGACGACCTCCGCCCCGCCCCCGTGCCGCTCGCCCACCTCGACCCGGAACGAGGTGCCGTCGGGGGTGTGCGCGAAGACGTTCTCCAGCAGGCCGTCCACCGCGGCCGCGAGATCGATGTCCGACACGCGGACCGGCAGCGGGCCCGGGGCCAGCGTGACCGTCATCGTTCGGGTCTCCTCATCGGCGAGAACGGACCAGAACCGCACCCGGTCGCCCACCACGGTCACCGCGTCGCAGCCGGCGGCCAGTCCCTCCCGGACCGGCCGCCGGGCCTCACGGATCACCGCGTCGACCGTGCGGGCGAGTTGCTCGACGTCGTCCACCAGACGCTCCCGTTCGGCCGCGTCGACGAGTCCCTCGGCGTCCAGCCGGAGAGCGGTGAGCGGCGTCCGCAACCGGTGGGCCAGATCGGCCGTGGACTCCCGCTCTGCTGCCAGCAGCTCACCGATCCGGTCGGCGAGACGGTTCACCGCGACCCCGACGGCCCGGACCTCCCTCGGACCGGCCGGCCGGGTCCGCGCAGTCAGGTCCCCCGTACCGAGTCGGTCGGCGGTGGCGGCCAGCTCGACGACCGGGCGGGTCATGGACCGCGCGACGCGGTCGGCCAGCACGAGGGCCAGTGCGAACAACAGCACCCCGAGGCCGGCGAGCACGAGCCAGGTCCGGGTCACCCCGGCGCGCAGGTCCGCGGTGGGCACCAGCACGCTGATGACGGCGGTGCCCTCCCCGGCGCGGGTCACCGGCTGCACGATCAGGGTGCCCGCCACCGTGCTGGTGCTGCCAGCAGTGGTCGGAGGCGGCCCCCCGCCCGCCGCTGCGGGGTCGCCGAGCACCTCCCCGTCCGGCCAGATCACCGCGATCACCGTGCCGGCCGCTGCGGCTCGCCGGACGACGGGGTCCACGGCCTCACGTCCTGGCGCCAGGGCCACCACCGGGATCAGTGACTGCAGCTGCTGCTCGCCGGCGTCCACTGCCTGGGAGGCAGCGAGCCTGGCGACCAGGGACGCGGCCGGGAGGAGGAAGGCGAGCAGCACGACCGACGTGGTGGCAGCGACGAGCAACGTGACCTGCCGTCTCACTGCTCGGACACGCTCTGGTCCCACGGCACGTCATCGGGCGCGGCGAGGCGGACCCCCACCCCGCGCACGGTCTGCAACAGGCGGGGTGCTGCCGCGCTCTCGCCCAGCTTGCGACGGACCCAGGACAGGTGGACGTCGACAGTCTTGTCCGACCCGCCCCAGGGCAGCTGCCAGACCTCGGCGAGCAGTTCCCGACGGCTGACCACGGTGCCGGCCCGCGCCGCGAGGTGGGCGAGCAGGTCGAACTCCTTGGGCGCGAGCTCGACCGGCCGGCCGGACAGGGTGACCCGGCGAGCGGCGATGTCGACGGTCAGCGGACCCACCGTGATCGGTTCCGCGGGACCGCTTCCCGGGCCCTGCGCCCGGCGCAGCACGGCCCGGATGCGGGCATCGAGCAACCCGGCCTGGAAGGGCTTGACCACGTAGTCGTCCGCTCCTGCGTCCAGCGCCCGGACCACCGAGGCGTCGTCGTCCCGGGCAGTGGCGACGATGACCGGGACCACCGACACCGCACGCAGCATGCGGAGCAGCTCCACCCCGTCCAGGTCCGGCAGGCCCAGGTCCAGCAAGACCAGGTCGGGGCGCTCGTCCATGACCAGTTGAAGTCCGGCGAGGGCCGTGGGGGCGGTGGAGACCAGGTGCCCGCGCTCGCGCAGGGCCCGCAGCAGGGCGGACCGGATGCGGTCGTCGTCCTCCACCAGCAGCAGCTGAGCCACACTCCGACGGTAGTGGAGCGGTGGGTCGACTGGGGCCCAGCCGTGCGTTGGTCCGGTCTTTGCCTGCTCTTGAGGTCGGCCGGGGCACGGTCGACGACATGCAGAGAACAGTGCTGTGGAGCACCGCGTGGGTGGGATCCGCCCTGGGGGCCGTCGGGCTGGGTTTCGTGGCCCTGTCCCTGGTGGACGGGGATCCGACCCAGGTCGTCGAGCAGGCCTCGAGTGCCGAGGAGACCGGGGACGCAGCGGCGACCTCAGCGACCTCAGCGGCCCCCACGACCGCGGCGTCGGCGTCGGCGTCGGCGTCGGCCACGCTGACCGGTGAGCAGGCCACCTCGGGGGGGACGGTCTTCGGCTCCTGCACCGACGGACAGCTGACCCTGGGAAGTGCCCCGGCTGCCGGGTGGCAGGTCGACGACAGTCCTGACCCCGGGTCGGTGGAGCTGCGGGTCGGTGACCGGCGGGTGGAGGTCAGAGGCTGGTGCGGACCCACCGGACCGGTGTTCACCGTCGAGGACTCGGTCGGCGGGGGATCTGCCGAGCGCCAGGATGACGACGTCGCCCCCTCCACCGCCCCGGCCCCGGCGCGGCCGACCGTGTCGACCACGACCGGCGGGGCGTCGGACGACCGCGGCGGGGCCGGAGCTACCGACTCCGGCTCCGACGACGGCGGCACCGGCGGGCATGGCTCGGGTGGGCATGGCTCGGGTGGGCATGGCGCCGATGACGGTGCTCCCGACGACCGGGGCCCCGGGCCATCGGGGGGCCACGGATCCGACGACTGACCCGACCCGCTCAGGTGCGGGACGGGTGACACGCCGTGACCGGGGGGCCCGGACAGGAGCCCCTCAGGTCACGGCCCACCCCACCGCCCGCCCGACCAGGACCCCCGCCTGGCGCGGGCGGGCGGTGGCCCCGGGACCCACGTGCGCGTGAGTGGCGTTCCGTGCGAGGGCCAGGAGCGGTCGGCCGTCGCCGGCCCCGGACGGGGGATCAGCAACCAGCCGTGGGGTCCGGGAGCAGCCCGGGGTCGGGCCACACCCGGGCGACCACCCGTCCGTGCAACGAGTCCAGCCCGACCGCCCCGAACACCCGGGAATCCACGGACTCACCCCGGGCATCCCCGAGCAGGAACACCTGATCGTCCCCGACGGTCCACGGGCCGCCGTAGACACCGTCCACCCGGCTCTGGTCGACCAGGGGCTCGCACACGGCGGATCCGTCCACCAGCAGCACGCCGTCGTCGAGCTCGACTCGTTGGCCGGCGACGGCGACGGCCCGTTTCACCAGCTGACCTCCCCCACGGGGATCGTCCGCGACCACGACGTCCCCTGCGCGGACCGACGCCGCGGTGAGCACCAGGACGATGGAACCGTCGCGGAGCGTGGGGCTCATGCTGACCTCGGACACACGTTCGACCCGGATCGGGGTCACACCGACGGCGAGCGCGGCGACCACCAGCACGAGCACTGCCAGCAGCTCCGGCAACCGACCGCGGTGCGCCCGGGGGGTGGCGCGGGGGACGGTGGCCAGGGTCGAACCCCGTGGTGTGGACCCCGACCCGGGAGTCGATGTCCCCGGCCCGGCGGTCAGAACAGCAGGCCGGTCGACCACAGCACGACCCCGAGCGTGCCCAGCAGCAGCAAGGCGTCCGCAGTCCTGGACCGCCACTGCACCGGGAGCAGCGCGGTCAGCGCGGTGATCGCGAGCAGCTCGACGGCGACGGTGGACGTGCCCAACCAGCCCGGGGCCTCCGGGGTGACGTCGTCGACCCCCGGCAGACCGCCCATCGACACCGGGCCTGCAGAGCGGACCGTGTGTCCGTTGTGGTCCGCATCGGCGCCGTGCTCGGAGATGACGTCGTGCAGCCCCGTGCCGTGCACCGTCAGGTACAGCACCACCAACCCCACGGTGCCGACCAGCAGGATGCCGACCACCCGCGGAACCGGGGGGCGGGCCAGGTACAGCCAGCCGCCGGCGGCGAGTTGCACGAGGGCGCACGCCAGGAAGAACGACGGTTGCCACAGGCCGGTCCCGAGAAGGTCGACCGCAGCGATCGCGTGCAGCGCGCCTGCTGCCACGCACGTGACGGCGGCAGTCGCCCCCCACGAGGTCACGGGTGGCCGCGTCGTGGCGACGGCGATGCGGCCGGCGCTCAGCAGGACCATCTCAGAACCCCGGGGCCGTGCCGAAGACCGGCAAGGCTGCGTTGATCGGGTCGCAGTCGGCGTCCTGCTCGCCCACCACGAACTGGGTCATCATGTCGTGGTCCTCGTGGCTGAGGTTGTGGCAGTGCACCATGTAGCGCCCGTGCTCGGGACCGAACCGCATGATCAGCCGGATCTTCTCGTTCTCCCCGGTGTAGATCACGTCCTTGGGCCCCCGCTCCTGGGGCGGTGGGGGGGCGCCGTTGCGACTGAGCACCTTGAAGTCGATCAGGTGGATGTGCAGCGGGTGGAACCAGCCACCCGACCGGTTCTCGACCTCCCAAATCTCCACGTCGTTGACCTTCGGGTCGGCGAAGACCTTGGTGTAGTCCGAGCGCACGATGTCGTCCCAGATGCCGCCGTTGATGGTCCACATCCCGTTGCTCCGCTCGAGCCGCATCTGCCGGGTCTTGGTCGCCATGTCCTCGGTCAGCTCCATGGCGGCAGCCGCCGGGTTCAGCACCGCGGGGACCGAATTGTTCTCCGGGCTGGTGGCCGGACCGGTCACCTCGAACTGCATGACCTTGCCGGTGTTGTCGAAGTCGACGGAGTTGGGCACACCCCTGTTCACCAGGGTGAGCTTCTGGCCAACCGTGATGCCCGCGAAGTCGATCACGATCTCGTACCGCTCGGCCATCCCGATCCGCAGCGAGCTGACCGTCTGTGGCGCGGTCATGAAACCGCCGTCGGTGGCCACCACCTGGAAGGGCTGGCCGTTGCTCAGTGCGAGCCGGTAACCGCGGGAGATCGAGGCGTCGAGCACCCGGAACCTGTACTTGCGCTGCTCCACCCGCATGGTCGGCCACGGGCGCCCGTTCACCAGGATCACGTCGCCGTACACGCCGCTGTGACCCGCGTCGTCCCACAGCAACGACCCGTTCTGAGCGAAGGCCGCGTCCGAGAGGATCAGCGGGATGTCATAGCGCCCCTTGGGGACCGGCAGGGAGTCCTCGACCTCGTCAGCCAGGTGGTACTGGCCGGCCAACCCCATGTAGACGTTCTCCGCGGTGTGGTGCACGCCGTGGTCGTGGTACCAGAGCGTCCGGCCGGGGCAGCTGTTGGGGTAGACGTAGTCCTTCCACTGGCCCGGCTGACTGATGTCCCCCGCGTACCCGTCGTACTGCGGCTTGGACGGCGAGCCGTGCAGGTGGGTCGACGTCCACGGCACGTAGCCCAGGGTGGGGTGGGTGGCAGGTAGGTCGTTGCTGATCCGCAGGACCGTCTGCCAGCCCTTCCTGTTCTTGATCGTCGGGCCCGGCACACTGCCGTTGTATCCCCACAGCGGGGTCTTGACCCCAGGCAGCAGTTCACCGACGAAGGCCTGCTGGGTGATCCGGTGGTAGACCGTCTGGGTGGCCACGTTCGTGGCGGCCGGCTGGGACACCGGTGGCACCGTGAACGGCACCGTGTAGGGGCGAGGCAGCTTGCTGGCCGCGATCCGCGACTGGCTCTTCGCCGACAGCGCGGAGGACCAGGGCAGGGCCATCGCGACGGCACCGAACGCGGAGAGCTTCAACACGTCGCGCCGGTTGAGGGTCGAGGGTGTCACGACAGGACTCCTTGTCCGACAGCCGGGACAGCGGCTGTCTCGAATGCGGAGCCTGCTGCCGGCGACCCGCCGTCAGCAGCCGTCAGATGGGGGGCGGCCAGCCCCCTGACCTGGGGGTGTCTCGCTGCCGGTCTGGTGCGTCGTCACGCCCCGGGGTTGGTCGGGAGCGTGACGATGACCGATGTCCCACCGCCGGGCGGGGCTGCCACGGTCATGGCGCCACCGAGGTCGACGACCCGGTCGATGAGCAGCCGCAGGCCGAGGTGTCCCTCCGCGCGTCGGTCGAGGCTCTCGGCCGGCAGCCCCACCCCGTTGTCCGAGACCGTCAACCGAACGGTCGGCTCACCCCCGGACACCTCGGCCAACACCACGTCGACCTGCTCTGCGCCGGCATGCTGGCGGATGTTGCTGAAGGTCTCCCGGGCGACGCGGTAGAGCGTCGCAACGGTGTCCGGGCTCACCTGTGCCGGCGTCTGCACGCTCAGGTCGACCTGGATGCCGGCAGCGCGCAGCTCGCCGGCGAGGTCGGTCAGCGCGACTGCCAGTCCCGGGCCGCTCAGGTCGGGTGGGTAGATGTCGACCATCAGGCGGCGCAGCTGCCCGACGGCCTCCCGGACCGACTCCTGCAGGCGGTCGAGGACTCGCTGCTGCTGCGCGGTGGCCGTGAGCCTGACCGCACCCAGGGCGTAGGCGATCCCGGCGAGTTCCTGGACCGGACCGTCGTGCACGTCAGCGGCGATGCGGCGACGTTCCCGTTCCGAGGCGTCCAAGCTCCGGGCCAGCAACCGGCCGCGCTCGGCCTGATGCTGCGTCACCCGGAACGCCAGTCGGCGGGCGATCGGAATCTGAACCAGCTGCAGGAGCGCGAGTGCCCCGACGGCCACCGGGATGATCTGCCACCGCAGCAGGGCGGCCTGACGGGCCACCGTGCTGGAGTCGTAGTAGGCCTCGAACGCGTACGTCTCGCCGTCGATCTGCAACGGCATGTAAATCTCCAGCTCGGAGTCGGGTGACAAGCCGGCCGAGTCGGCTTCCCGGGTCTCCTCGACCCCGGATGACGTCACCCCGTCGATGATCGCGGCCTCGACCTCGGGCGGTGCAGGATGCCGATGACCGGCAACGCCGGGCGTGGTGGAGTAGACGACGAGCCCGTCAGCGGCCCAGATGTCGATCTCGGTGAGGGAACCGTCGGTCATCCGGTTGACGAGGAGGTCCTGCAGCTGGTCGGACGCTCCGGGGATCCCGGCCAGCGCGTCGGACAAGAGCGGGCCCACGACGAAGGTCGCCAGTCGGGTCGTAGCCCGCACGGCCTCGGACAGTGCCGTCTGCGAAGCAATCCGGGTGGTGAGCACGGCGGTCGCGGTGGCGACGACTATCAGGGTGACCGCGGCCGTCAGGACAAAGACCGCCAGTTCCTGCCCCGGTGAGCGCCGGTCGTGGGCGGGACCTCCGCTCAACAGCCGGTGCAGCGTCCTGCGGCCGGGACTCCAGGCAACCCGGTCGTGCTGCCGGGTCCCGCCGACGTGATCGAGGCCCGGGTTCACCCGCCCGGTGGCGGCGTCGACGTCGGGGTCGGGGTCGTCACTGAGTGTGTGGGACATCGAGCAGTCCGAGTTCCTGAGCCTTGATCACGGCTTCCAGCTGCGATCGCACGCCCAACTTGGCATGCAGGGCCTTTACGTACCCGCGGCAGGTGTCCGGCGTGATGCCCAGGACCCGGGCCGCGGACTTGACCGGCATCCCCCGACCGAGGCACTCCAGGACCTCGCGTTCCCGCCGGGTGAGTGCGGGGGCGACGGGCAGGTCGTGGCGACGAGAACCGGGTGCGGTCGTGGCGAACGTCGACGGAGCGATGAGCATCTGTCCCGGGCGCACCCGTGTCAGCACGTCGAGCATCTCGGTCAACGAGCCGTCCTTGGGGATGAAGGCGGACGCACCGGCCTGGGTGGCCCGGACCACCCAGTCGGGGTCGCGATGGGCCGTCAGCACCGCGACCACGGCACCGGGGGCCACCTCGCGGACACGACGCGTCGCGACCAGGCCGTCCTCACCCGGCATCTGGATGTCCATGACGACCACGTCGGGCTGGAGCTCGGCGGCCATGCACACAGCCCGTGCCGCGTTGTGTGCCGTACCGATCCAGTGCATCCCCGCCGCCGAGAGCGCCCCACCGAGCAGTTCCGCGAACGTCCGGTGGTCATCCACCACCAGTACCCGGACCGCACCCCCCAGGAGTTGCACGTCTCGGTCCGTCATAGCGTGCCCCCGGCCCTGGGGCGGTGAGGCCCCCGCGTGTGATACGAGGGGGAGCATGGACCCCCGCGGGGCAGGCCGGTGACTCCGCCGGGTCCTGGGTTCACGTTGCGGCGGTCGGTCCCGGATTCTCCGCCGTGTCGTGACGGAGTGTCACTGATTGATCAACACCGCCGGTCAGGAAGGCCGCGTTGGCGTCCGGACACCACGCTGTGCGACCCGCCGCCACCTCCCGGATCGCCGACAGCAGCTCGGCGGGATCCTGGCTCTTGGACACCAGGCCGCGACAACCGGCGTCCCGGGCCTGCAGGAAGGCTGCTGCGTTCGAGGTGGCCGTGAGCATCAGCACCCGCACCTCCGGCCGGGCCCGGAGCAGCAACCGGGCGGCCGTGATGCCATCCACACGAGGCATCCGGAGGTCCATCAGCACCACGTCCGGGCGGCCCACGTCGGCTGCTCCGGCCACCTCGTCGCCGTCGGCGCAGGAACCCACCACCTGGATGTCCCCGGTGGCGTCGAGCAGTTGGGTCAACCCGGCTCGGACGACCGCGTGGTCATCAGCGACGAGCACCTTGATCATGGATCGGTCCTCGTCGCTCTCTGGTCTTCCCCGGATGTCCGCCTCGGTGGGTCGCCCCCGCCCGTCGTCTCATGATCTGGTGCCCGGTGCTCCGACGCGACCCCGAAGCGGGGTGACCCGGACCCCCGGTTCGGGGGTGAAGGGCGTGCGACCACTGGACAGGTGCCGGGCGGCCCCGGGGGCGGGGTGCACCGCCGAGGGCAATGGCGGGGGCGCCACGAGGTGGGTGCGGGCCGCCGCGGTCGGGGACGGACAGGTCCCCGGGGGCGCCGGCCGACCGCATCGGGAGCTGGTGCGGGAGGAGCGGGCGCGTCCGTCCTCGGGCCGGCGGAACTGCCCTGGCCCCCTGGTGGAGGGAACCGGACGCCCCTCCGCTCGACCGGCACTCAGCGCTCGCAGCGTGCTGCGGCAGTTCGTGGTGGACGGGGGTGAGGTCCGATCGTGGCGACGCGTCGCGTGCTGTCGCCCAGGGGTACCTCGGCCTGCGCGTCCTCACCGACCTGGCCCTGGATGACAGGGCCTCGTGTGCGCTTGCCGCCGCTCCAGGTCGCGGTACGGCGTTGCCCCTCACGGTGCCGCGATGACCGTGCCGGCGACCGGCGGCAGCAGCCCGCCCGGGTCGACCAGCGACCTGGTGACGCTCTGACGGTGCTGCTGGGCGCACGGTCGTGGCCCTGTTGGCCGAGGGGCTGGCCAACAATCAGATCGCCCGACGGCTCGGGATCCGGGAGACCACCGTCCGACCCAGGGCGGCGGGCCCGGGCGCACCGCCACCCCGGCTGACCCCCCGGGACTGGGGGCCACGTCACCCCCCACGGACGGCTGCGCCCGGCCTTGCGGGACCGGCATCGTCGCCGGTACCGATCCCGGGACGTCCATGTCCCCGGAGGAGACCGACGGAGGATTCCGATGACCCACCCCCGACCGCCGACACGGTTGCGTCCCGGCACCCTCGCCGACCCCTGCCCGGTCGCGCGTCCCGATCAGCGTCATCGATCCCGTCGTCCGTCCCGGCGGCTGTCCAGCGCACTGCTGGCCGCCGCTCTGGCCGCCGGCGGGCTGACCACCGGTGTCCTGCTTGCCGGGCCGGCGGCGGCCGAGGTCCCGGCCTTCCCGGACAACATCGTGGTCTTCCCGGACCGGGACTTCGTCACGATCGAGGGCTTCATGGCTGCCGCGGGCCAGCCGGTCACGGTGCAAGTCCGGCGGGGTGGCGCCGTGATCGGTTCGGCCACCGGCACCGGTGCCACCGCTGCAGAACTGGCCGCCGGAGGGGTGCTGATCGAGGTCAACCACCCAGGGGGACTCTGCTGGGGAGCTGGCGGGGGTCTGCAGGTGACCCCTGACATCCGAGCCGGTGACGTCGTCGTGGTCACCGCAGCGGGTGTCACCCGGGACACCACGGTGCAGGACGCGGCGGTCACCGGATCCTCCCTCAGCGGGTCGACGCTGACTGTGACCGGACACGTGGCAAGCGGGATCAACACCGACTTCCTGGAGCAGCGGATCATCAACCCGGCCATGACGAACGACCCGACCATCGGGCGCCGGGACGTCCGGGCAGTCACCGGTGGGCTGACGGCGGCGGCCAAAGGCGAGTACAGCTCCGGTCTGGCGGTCAGCGGGACCACGGCAACGGCGACCTACCAGTTCGCCAGCCAAGAGACTGCGCAGCTCGCCGCGGCCGGGGGTCTGCGGATGATGACCTGGCAGAACCAGGACGCCGACGGCAACCGGCAGGGCATCACGATCAGCGAGTTCGGTGAACTGGGCGGTCCCGGCATGGGCGGGTGCCCGGCCGGCGCCACCGGCCAGGGCCCGCAGTCCCCGACCTCGGTGACCGCGACGCAGTCCGGCAGCGACGTCGCGGTCAGCTGGACACCGGCCATCCAGAACCCGGGCACCGAGCCGGTGCAGGGCTGGACCGTTCGGCTGGTCGACCAGAGCAGCCGGTCAGGGGTCCAGTCGGAGTCCGGAGTGCGGCTCAGCGACCCGAACGGCTCGGCAGTTGCCCTGCCCGGCACGTTGGCCGGCTTCCGGGTCGAGGTCCGGGCAGTCTCCACGACCGGTGAGTCGTGGCCCCCCGCGGTGAACGGGGTGACCCGACCCCCAGGGAGCACCGACACCACATCGCCGCCGGTGAGCGCATCCCCCCGGAGTGGGACCTTCACCTCCGCGCAGACGGTGGTTCTCACGTCGAGCGACACCTTGGCGGAGATCTACTTCACCACCGACGGCACGAGCCCGATGGACGTGGCTGCGGGGTCCACGGGTCGCACCAGCACCCTGTACAACGGGCCGATCATGATCGCGCCGCCGACGGCGGGGTCGACCGTGGTGCTCAAGTTCGCCGCCATCGACGGCGCGCAGAACACGTCGCCCGTGGTGACCGAGACCTACACCTTCGGCAGCGCATCCGCCCCGGGTGCGCCCACCGTGGGCACGGTCGCGGCCGGATCGGGCTCGGCCACCGTCCACTGGACCGCGCCGACGAACCCGGGCAGCTCGGCCGTCACGAGCTACCAGGTGTCGGCTGCACCCGCGGGAGGTGGCACGCCGGTCACCGTCAGCACGCTGCCCAGCGCGACCACGGCTACGCTCACCGGGTTGACCAACGGCACCAGTTACGCGGTGACCGTGGCTGCGGCCAATGCCACCGGGATGGGCCCGGCGTCCGCGGCCGTGTCGGTGACACCCGCCGCGCCGGCCACCGACACCCTCACCACCACCCGGGCCCAGTGGAAGTCCGGTGACTTCCGGATGGAGGGCACCGGCAGCACACCGGGGGCGACGGTGTCCGTGCGCGCCGGCGGCGCGACCGGCCGGGTGATCGGCACGGCCGTGGTGGCTGCCCCGGTGGCCCCCGCCACCACTGGGGTCTGGACACTGCGCATCCGGACCGGGCCGGACGCGACCACCCGACCGCAGAACGTCTACGTCACCTCCACTGGCGGTGGGCGGATCGGGCCGGTGACGCTGAACTGACCTGGTCCGCGCGGTACGCGAGGAGCCCCCGGACCATCCCGGCCCGGGGGCTTCTTCGGGTGTGCCCGTGGACCGGGAGTGCCCTCGTCGTGCAGATCATCGGGTACCGGTCCGGACGTCGGTCGACGTCACAGCCTCGGGGGACTCCGACGGGACCGCCCTGCGCAGCGGAGGTCGCGGGTGACCACCGTCTGCCTGTCCCGGGCCACCGGGTGGAGCGGAGACCGGGCAGCGAACCGGCCCGCCGGCCTGTCGACGACGTCGGCCGGGACGGGCGCAGCCGAACCGGCACCCCGGCCAGGGTGCGGCCCCGGGTGCGATCGCTGCCCGGTGGACCCGTTCTGGGCGGCCGAGGCGGAGCTGAACGGACGGGTGCCCCCGCGCGACGTTCTGCCACCGACAGTCCCTGCCCGCGCCCGCGTCAGGGCTCGAGCAAGACCACGGGGATCCGCCTGCGTGTTCGACTCTGATAGCCGACGTAGGAGGGGAAGGCGCCGCACGCCAGTGACCACCAGCGGGACCGCTCGGCACCGGTGACCGCACGTGCGCGCAGGTCCAGCCGGTTGCGGCCGTCGTGCAGTTCCACCTCGGGATGGGTCAGCACGTTGGCCAACCAATGCGGGTGGGCGTCACCCCCGCGGGTGGAGGCGACGGCGGCGTAGACCCCGGCCAGCTCGACCCGCATGAGCGGTGTCTTGCGGAGGAGCCCGGTCCGAGCACCCCGGGTGGTCAGCAGCACCACCGCCCGGCCGCCGAACGCCGACCCGGTGGCTTCGAGGTGCTCGACCTCGGCACGTACCCACGGCACGGTGCTCGGCGCGTACTCCCCGACCAGTGGCACCCCACCAGTGTGCCCGGGTGCCGTCGGGCAGCCCACGACGACGCTGTCGTGGGCGGCTCGGGTCCTGGTGAGCGGTCGGGTCAGCCGTGAGCCTCCGGCCGGGTCGACGAGGTGGTGATCACGTCGTCGGCGGCCAGGTCGCGCTTGCTCGTCTCCCCGAAGGAGAAGACCGCGACCAGGGTGATGACCGCACAGACCACGGCGTAGCCGGCGGTGGGGTGGGGGTCGGTGAAGCTGCCCAGCAGGACCATCGCGATCAGCGGGGCTGGGGCGCCGACGACGAGCGAGACGGCTGGGACCCGACGGAGACGCCGGAGTAACGGACCGTCGTGCGGGACAGCTCGGCGAAGAACGCCACCGGGGCCCGTGCTTGGTGCCGTGGAACAGCAGCCAGTCGGTGATGGCCACGACGGCGAGGGTGACGCTGCCGGCGTCCAGCAGCGGGAAGAACGCGAACGCCCAGACGTCGACACCGGTGGCACCGATCAGGTAGACCGGTTTGTGGCCGACCCGGTCGGATAGGCGGCCCCCCACATCGGGATCGCCACCAGGTGCACGGCCAAGGCCAGCAGCACCGTGTTGAGCGCATAGGCGCTCTCCCGGGCTTCTTCTCGACGCCACCGGCTGCCAGGGCCTCGGCGGCCTTGTGCTGCGCCTCCAAGAAGATCGGGGGCCTCCTGGACCGAGAGCCGCATGAGCAGCGCGACGTCGATCAGCACTGCGACAGCAGGAACGGGATCCGCCGGCCCCGGGCCAGGAAGGCCTCGTCGGACTGGAACGCCGCCAGCAGGGCCAGCACACGGGTGTCCAGCAGGTTCCCGGCCGGGGCGCCGGACTGCGGCCAGGAGGCGCAGAAGCCGTGCTGCTCGGGCTTGTCGTGGTCGCTGACGAGCAGGACGGCGCCGCCCCCTTACTACCCAGGGCGAAACCTTGGATCGGCCGCAGGGTGACCAGCAGGACCGGGCGAGCACCCTGACGCTGGAGTAGGTGGGCAGCAGTCCGATGAGGAAGGCCGTGCAGCCCATCATCAGCAGCGAGATGACCAGTAGCTTCTTGCGGCCGATCTTGTCGCTGCGTTGACCGGAGACGAACGCACAGACGGGCGGGCGGGCGGCGCCCACGGTGTAGGTGGGAAGGCGGCGAGCACGCCCGCGGCGTCCGACTGGTTCGGGAAGAAGAGCGGGCCGAGACCAGCGCGGCGGTGCCGTAGAGGAGGACGTCGTACCCCTCGACGAGGGTCCCGATGATGCTGGCGCCGATGACGTTGCCGATCGAGCGGCCGGCCGTGCGGTGCAGGGGCTGACATGGGGTTCCACCGGGGTGATCGGGCGGGTCCATGTCGACCTGCCCACTGCTCTTCATGACGCTGCGCTGGGCGTTGTCCGCCTACGTGCTCACGGGCCGCAGTCGTGCCCCCGTCATGTTGGGCTGCCCCCAGTGGGTGACGGTGGCCCGCCTTGTGGGTGGCACAGATCCCTGACACGTCGTCTGTGTGGCGGGAACCCTGGGCACGGTCGCTGGGCACCCTTAGCGTGACGCCCATGACAGCTCCCGCACCCCTGGTCGGACGACGCGCGATGGTGACCGGCGGTGCCTCCGGGATCGGGCGGGCCTGCGCGGAGCGGTTGGCCACCGACGGGGCCGATGTCGTCGTCGTCGACCGGGACGCCGAGGCGGCCGAGCGCATCGCGGCCGCCATCGGTGGCACTGCGGTTGCCTGCGACCTGTCCGATCTCGCCGCCGTGGACGACCTCGACCTGGACGTCGACGTGCTGGTGAACAACGCCGGCCTGCAGCACGTGGCCCCGTTGCACGAGTTCCCGCCCGAGCGGTTCCACCTGATCCTCACGCTCATGCTGGAGGCGCCCTTCCGGCTGGTGCGCGGAGCGTTGCCGCACATGTACTCCCGCGGCTGGGGCCGAGTGGTGAATATCAGCTCGATCCACGGGCTGCGCGCCTCGGCCTACAAGTCCGCCTACGTGAGCGCCAAGCATGGCCTGGAGGGCCTGTCGAAGGTGATCGCGCTCGAGGGGGCCGAGCACGGGGTAACCAGCAACTGCGTCAACCCCGGGTACGTGCGCACACCGCTGGTGGAGAACCAGATCGCCGACCAGGCCAAGGCGCACGGGATGAGCGAGGACGACGTCGTCGCGCAGGTGATGCTGGCCCCCGCGGCGCTCAAACGGCTGTTGGAGCCGACCGAGGTCGCCGATGCCGTGGCCTGGCTGTGCTCGCCCGCCGCGATCTCGGTCACCGGCACGTCGCTGGTCATGGACGGTGGGTGGAGCGCGCACTGAGTGTCCGACCGTGCACGGCTCGTCCTGACCGGTCCTGCCACTTCCGTGCGGGGCCGGCCGTGTTCCGTCGGGCGGTCGGGTCAGAACGGTGGTGGGTCATCGGCAGGGTCGTAGGCGTCGGCGGGTCCAGGGCGCGCTGGTCGGGCAGTTTCGAGGGGGTGCAGGAGGTCGTCGTCCCGGAGCCGGTGCACGGTGCCGGGTGGGGCGCTGATTCTGGTGATGCCGCTGGGTGTGGTGACCGACAGGCGTCCGTCGGCGGTCATGGCGTAGGTCCAGCCGGGGGCGTGGGTTTTGAGTCGGTGGTGGCGGCGGCAGAGGTTGCACAGGTTGCCGCACTCGGTGGGTCCGCCGTCGTGGAAGGCGATGACGTGGTCGGCGTCGGTCCAGCGGGCGGGTCTGGTGCAGCCAGGGTGTCGGCAGGTGCGGTCGCGGGCGTTGATGAACCGTCGTTGCGCGGCGGTGGGCCGGTAGGCGTCGGTGGGTGGCGGTGCGTCGAGGACCGGGCAGGCACAGCCGGTGGCCGTGGGCAGGCCCGTCCCCGTGGGCAGGCCCGTTCCCTGGTCGTCGCACGCTGCGGGTCGCGTAGGGAGCTGTGGGCGGGCCGGGGGGTCAGGGTGGTCGGGGCAGCGGTGGCGGGTCAGTTGTTCGAGGTGGCGGCGGGTGACGACGGCGCGGAGCGCGCCGGTGTGGGGGTCGGTGAGGGCGATGTCCAGGGTGCCGCCGGTGGGGGCTTGCGGTCCGCCGGGGCACAGGGCCTCGAGCTGGGTGAGGACCGCGCGCAGGTGGGCTGCGGTGATGGGTTGGCCGCCGATCCAGCCGACCTCGGGTGGTCTGTCGGTGAGGCCGCAGTTGGCCGAGGGTTCGAGCAGGCTCGGTAGTGGCGCGACGATCGTCAGGTGGGCGGTGACGGACTCCCGGCTGGTGTCCCAGGGGCGCAGCAGCAGGTCGGCTGCGACCAGGGTGCGCAACTGTCCGATGGGCCGGTCGTCGCCTGCGGCTTTGCGCATCCGGGCGTAGGCGTCGCAGGTGTCCCAGCTGGCGGCGGTGACCTCGGCGGGCATCCGCACCACGAAGTCGGACATGCCATCGGCTGCGTTGCGCACGGTCACGTCGGTCAGTCGTTGGGCTTCCTTGCGCCGTCGGTCGGCGGCCTCGGAGTCGTACTGCAGCAGGAGCGCCGACGCGCGGTCCTGCAGCCGGTAGGGGCCCTCGCCCTGGATCGCCCATTCCAGGGCTTCGCGCTCCACGGCGGCGACGATGTCGGGGTGGACAGCCGGGGCCTGCCAGCCCAGGGCCTTCACCAGTGACTGCGCCCGGGGCGGGTCGATCCGACCGTCGGCCAGGGCTTCCCAGGTGTCGGTGAGCTGCTCGCGCAGGACGAGGGAGAAATTGGCCAGGGTGTCCGCCCGGGTCCGGGAGATCCCCAGCACGGTGGCCACCTCGTCGGTGAAGAACTCGGTCACCCCGTTGAACGTGCGCGCCGATCCCCAGCCCTCGACCTTCGCGGCCGGGTCCTCGGGGTTCAGGTCCCACAGGTCCGGGCGCAGATCGGCGAACCGCTTCACCACGTCAGCCCGGAACGCAGCGATCTGGGCCTCGGCGTCGGCCAGCACCAGCAACACCTGCGCGCAGCCGGCGGCGTCATAGCTCGCGGTGTCCACGACTTCGGACAACCGGGTCCGCCGCCGCGTCACCCCCGACGGCAACTCCTCGTGAGGGATCGGATCGGCGGGCCAGTCCAGGCTCGCAGTCACCCCGACACTCCACCTCGGCCCCGTCTCCATGAACCTGAAGGTAGAGGAGGGGTCTGACAGTTTCGGGCCGTCACCAGGGGCCTGCGCAGGACTTTCTCCGTCACGAATCGACCCCACCGGGTGACGAAAGACGGTGTCTTCCGGCCGCGACCAGGTGGCGAAAGACGCCGTTGTGCAGACGCGACAACGTGGCGAAAGACGCCGTTGTGCGGCCGCGACCAGGTGGCGAAGGGCGCTGGTTCTTCCCGGCTCAGCCCGACCAGGTCCAGTCCCGCACCTCGGGCAGGTCCTGGAAGTGCTCTCGGACGTGGGCGTGGTGGCGGGTGAGCTGGTCCCGGCACCACACCGCCAGCTCCGGGGCACCGGCCAGGCCGTCGGGGGCGTGTTCGAGCGCGAGCAGCGCCAGGTGGTAGCGGCTCATCCGGTTGAGCACGACCATGTCGACGGGCGTCGTCGTCGTCCCCTGCTCCTCGAAGCCGCGTACGTGGAAGCGGCCGGTGTCCGGGCGGCCGTGCAACAGCTGGTGCACCGCCCGCGGGTAGCCGTGGAAGGCCATCACGACGTCGGCGGTGTCGGTGAACAGCGCCCGGAAGAACTCCGGGTCGAAGCCGTGCGGGTGCACGTCGCGGGGCAGCAGGCCCATCAGGTCCACGACGTTCACCATCCGAACCGCCAGGTCGGGGACGCCGTGCCGCAGGAGCTCGGCCGCAGCGAGCACCTCCAGCGTCGGCACGTCGCCGGCGGCGGCGAGCACCACGTCGGGGCGGGCGTCCGGGCGCTCGGTGCCCGCCCAGTTCCACACCGACGCCCCGGCCGCGCAGTGCGTCTCTGCCTCGGCCAACGTCAGGTACTGCAGGTGCTCCTGTTTGTCGGCGACCACCAGGTTCACGTGGTCGGTGCTCAGCAGGCAGTGCCGCGCGACCGACAACAGGCAGTTGGCGTCCGGCGGCAGCCACACCCGCACGACCTCCGGCGACAGCGGCAACACCGTGTCGATCAGGCCGGGTCCCTGGTGGCTGAACCCGTTGTGGTCGTTGCGCCAGCAGGTGCTGGTCAGCAGGATGGTCAGGCTGGACACCGGCTCCCGCCAGGAGACCTTGGCGGCGTGCTGCAACCACTTCACGTGCTGCACCACCATCGAGGCGCTGACCATTGCGAACGCCTCGTAGGTGGCGAACAGACCGTGCCGGCCCGACAGCAGGTACCCCTCCAGCCAGCCCTCGCAGAGGTGTTCGCTCAGGACCTCCATCACCCGGCCGTGTGGGGACAGGTGGTCGTCGGTGGGCAGCACCTCGGCCTGCAGGCACCGGTCGGTCACCCCGAACACCGACTGCAGACGGTTGCTCGCGGTCTCGTCGGGACAGAACAGCCGGAACGTGCCGCCCCCGTCGGGCGTCGTCGTCCGCCGGTAGACCTCGGCGAGCAGCTCACCGAGGGGGTGCGTGGTCTCCACCGCGACCGCGCCGGGCCCCGGGACGTCGACGGCGAAGCCGGCCAGCGCGGGCAGGTCCAGCGGACGACGGAGCCGGCCCCCGTTGGCGTAGGGGGTGGACCCCATCCGCAGGTCGCCCTCGGGGGCCAGCGCGGCGAGCTCGGGGGCGAGCCGGCCGCCGGGGAACTGTCGGTCCGGGTCGTAGCTGCGCAACCAGGTCTCCAGCAGCGCGAGGTGCGCATCGTCGGTCTGCACCCCGGACAGCGGCACCTGGTGGGCGCGGAAGGTGCCCTCCACCTGCACACCGTCGACGACGTCCGGGCCGGTCCAGCCCTTGGGGGTGCGCAGCACGATCGCCGGCCACCCCGGGTGCAGGTCCTCCCCACCGCTGCGGGCGTGCGCCTGGATCTCCCGGATCCGGTCGTGCGCGGCGGAGAGCGCGGCCTGCAGGTCGGCGAACACCAGCCTCGGGTCGTCACCGGAGACGACCACGGGCGCCCAGCCCTGGCTGGCCAGGTACGCGCAGACGTCGTCATCGGACGCCCGGCCCCAGACCGTCGCGCCACCGATCTTGTAACCGTTGAGGTGCAGGACCGGCAGGACGGCGCCGTCGCGGCGGGCGTCCAGGAACGCGGGCACCTTCCACGACCCCGACAGCGGACCGGTCTCGGCCTCGCCGTCCCCGACCACGCAGGCAACCAGCAGGTCGGGGTGGTCGAAGGCGGCGCCGGCGGCGTGCACCAGGGCGTAGCCGAGCTCGCCGCCCTCGTGGATCGACCCGGGGGTCGGCACGCCCACGTGGCTGGGGATCCCGCCCGGGGTGGAGAACTGTCGGAACAACGCCCGGACGCCGGCCGCGTCCGGGCCGACCGCCGGGTACAGCTCGCTGTAGGTGCCCTCCAGCCAGGTCGAGGCCACCAGCGCCGGCCCACCGTGACCCGGCCCGGTAACGAAGAGCACCGACTGTCCGGTACGTCGGATCAGCCGGTTGAGCTGCACGTACAAGGCGGACAGCCCGGGGGAGGTGCCCCAGTGGCCCAGCAGCCGGGGCTTCACGTCGGCGTGGGTGAGCGGACGCTGCAACAGCGCGTCCTCGGTCAGGTAGATCTGCCCGACCGTGAGGTAGTTGGCCGCGGCCCACCAGCGCAGGTCGAGCTCGAGCTCCTCGACGGGGTAGGGGTCCACGGGTTCGAGCGGCGAGCGGGCGGGGGTGGCCGAGGACATGCCCCGACCGTGCCTGCACCGCGGGGACGGCGCCGGGGTCGGAGGTCCCGCATCGCGGCGGCGGGCCCGACCCCGGCTCCCGTCGACGCAGGGAGGGTTGTGGCCTGACCCCGCCACGGTCACCACCCCGGTGCTGGCCCGCTCCACCGGCCCTGCGCCGGCCCGGTGACCCAGGGCGGTGCCCGGGAGTCCGCTGCCGCGGCGATCGCCGCCCTCGTCTGGTGTTCCACCGCGCCGGCACAGTCCGGTGTGGGGGTCGGAGGGCTCTGTCCGATCGGGTGCGCGGCGCGCACGCTCGAACCGGTCGTCACCCACCACCCGACGCGAGGAGCCCCGATGACCGCCCTCGCGCCACCGGTGCCCCGTGCCCCGGCCACCGCCGTCGCCGACGCCGCGACCTGGAGCACCGTCGGCACGTTGCGTGCCCTGGACGTCGAGCCGGCGACCGGCGTGCGCGACGGGGAGCTGACTGCCCGGCAAGCCCGCTCGGGCCCCAACGCCGTCGCCTCGCACCGGGCCCGGATGTGGCCGGCGCTGGGCCTCACCCTGCGCGGCCTGCTGGTGGCCAGCGACCCGCACAAGGACGACGCCGCCGCCGTGCTCGGCCGACTGCGTGACCTCGGCATCACCGTCAAGGTGGTCACCGGGGACGCCGCGCCCGTTGCTGTGCACGTCTGCCGGCAGCGGCTACCTGCTGCTCATCGAGGTCGGCAAGGCCGCCTTCTACGCCACCGCCCGCCGGTCGCACGCCGTCCGACCGCACGACCCGCGACGGCACCTGCGTCGCCGGGCGTTGCGGTTCTCCTCGTCCGCGGGGTCCCTCCCGGCACCGGGGTGAGCCCCCCATCGCCCGTCCCGCCCCAGCCCAGGAGCAGCACGTGATCGCCACCGCCCCACCGCGTGCACCAGCCACACGGACCAGCACAGCACCCACCAGCACAGCACCGACCAGCACAGCACCGACCAGCACGACACCGACCAGCGAGAAGACCCCGTCGAGGAGGGACCCCGTCACCGCATCCCGCGTGGCCGACGTCCTCGCCGGCCTCAGCGTCGACCCCGGTACCCCGGAGGACTGGCCGCTGCAGCTGGCGGAGGTCGGCGCCATCCAGCTCGGGGTGCTCGAGGCCATGCTCGCCGGGCGGTCCGGGCTGGAGGTCGGCGAGGCGTTCGAGGTGGTCCGCAGGCAGGCCCGGGGCAGCGGTCGCCCGCTGCGTGAGATCGCCCAGGCCGTGCTCACCCGTGGTGCGTCCACCGACGGGTCTTCGACCGGGCCGCGTCCGTGAGCGCCGGCCCGAGTGTGCTGGTCGCCTGGTCCGGCCGGCACGGGCGCACCGCCGAGATCGCCCGCTGCGTAGCCGACGCCGTGCGCGCCGGGTCCGGGGACACAGCCCGGGTCGACGTCCGACCGGCCACCGAGGTGACCGATGTGGCCGAGTACGACGGCGTCGTCCTGGGCAGCGCGGTGTACCTGGGGCACTGGACGCCGCAGGCCCGGGACCTGGTCAGGCGCTGCGCGATCGAGCTGTGGTCGCGGCCGGTCTGGCTGTTCTCCAGCGGGCCGGTCGGAGACCCGCCGCGGCCGGACCCCGACCTGGTCGACGTCGACCTCGAGCTCGCTTTGAGCAAGGCCCGCGAGCACCGGGTGTTCCCGGGTCGGCTGGACGTCGCACGGCTGGGACGGGTCGAACGGCTGCTCACCCGGCTCGTACGGGCCCGGAGTGGCGACGCCCGGGACTGGCCGGCCGTCCGGGCCTGGGGCACCGCCATCGGCGCCGAGCTCGCCGGCCGGGACGCGACCGCGTGACCGTCCTCACCGACGGGGCCCCCCGACCCTGGGAGCGCCCGGGTACGGACGTGGCCCGTGACCTGGACACCGACCCGGCCTCCGGGCTGACCGGCGTCGAGGCGGCCCGGCGGCTGGCGGCCGACGGCGCCAACGAGATCCCGCTGCACCCGCCGCCCCCGCTGTGGCGCTCGGTCCTGGGACAGCTGCGCGACGTGCTGGTGCTGGTGCTGCTGGCCGCCGCGGTGCTGACCGTGGCCACCGGCGACCTGGTGGACACCGCCGTCATCCTGCTCGTGGTCACCGTGAACACGGTGCTGGGCGTGGCCCAGGAACGACGCGCGCTGCGCGAGGTGGCGGCGCTGGACGACCTGGTGGCTCCCAGCGCCCGGGTGACCCGGGATGGCGCAGACCACTGGGTGCCCACCCGAGAGCTGGTGACCGGCGACCTGCTCGCCCTCACCGCCGGGGACGTCGTCGGCGCAGACGCTCGGCTGCTGTCCGCCGTCGCGCTGCAGGTGGACGAGGCGTTGCTGACCGGGGAGTCCCAGCCCAGCGAGCGTGATCCCGACGCCCGGTCCGGAGCCGGATCCCCGGCCGCGGACCGGACCGGGATGGTGCACGCCGGTAGCACGGTGCTGCGCGGCTCCGGGCGGGCCGTCGTCGTGGCGGTGGGGTCGGGGACGGCGATCGGTCAGGTGGCGGCGTTGGTCGCCGGGCACCGGTCGCCGCAGACCCCGCTGCAGCGTCGGCTGGCCACGCTGGGCCGGCAGATCTCGCTGGCCGTCGCGGTCGCCTGCCTGCTCTTCGTGGCCTCCGGGCTGCTGCGCGGACAGCCCTGGCAGACGACAGTCGTGGCGGCGGTGGCCCTTGCGGTGGCCGCCGTCCCGGAGTCGTTGCCTGCAGTGGTGACCCTGGCGCTGTCGGCCGGGGCGTCCCGGATGGGACGGCGGGGCGCCGTCGTGCGGTCGCTGCCCGCGGTCGAGACGCTGGGCTCGGTCACCCTGCTGGCCACCGACAAGACCGGCACGCTCACCCGGGGCGCGATGGTGGCCGACCGGGTCTGGACGTCGGCCGACGGCGACCGGCCGCTCCCGGCCGACACCCCCGCGGTCCGGGCACTGCTGGCCGCCGCGGCGCTGTGCAACGACGCCGACCCCACCGGTGCGGGCCCGGGCGGCGTCGACGGCACGGCGGACACCGAGACAGCCCTCGTGCGGGCGGCCCGGGACGCCGGCTGGGACGTCGCGGCCCTGCGCAGCGAACATCCCCGGGCGTCCGAGGTGCCCTTCGACGCAGTGACCCGACGGATGACCACTGTGCACCGGGAGCCCGGGGGAGAGGTCCGCACGCTGGTCAAGGGCGCGCCCGAGGTGCTGCTGCCTGACGGTGGGCAGGGTTCGTCGGTCGCCGACGGGTGGGCCGCCGACGGCGGGCGGGTGCTGGCCGTGACCGCCGACGGTGCCCTGCTCGGGCTGGTGTCGCTGGCCGACCCGGTGCGCCCGGAGGCGACCGCCGCCGTCACCGCGCTGCACCGGGCCGGGATCGACGTGGTGCTGGTGACCGGGGACCACGCCGGCACCGCGGCCGCGGTCGCCCGGCAGGTCGGGGTGCTCGGCGTGGGTGAGGAGCCCGGCGCCCGGGTGCACGCCCGGATCGAACCGGCCGGGAAGCTGGACCTGGTCACCGGCTGGCAGGCCGCCGGGCACGTGGTGGCGATGACCGGCGACGGGGTCAACGACGCCCCGGCGCTGCGGGCCGCCGACATCGGGGTGTCCATGGGCCGGCGGGGCACCGAGGTGGCCAAGCAGGCAGCTGACCTGGTGCTCGTCGACGACAGCCTGGCCACGGTGACCGCGGCGGTGGCCGAGGGCCGACGGGTGTTCGACAACGTCCGGCGCTTCGTCGGGTACGGCTTGGCCGGGGGACTGGCCGAGGTGCTGGTCATGCTGCTGGGACCCGCGGTCGGGCTGTCGCTGGCACTGCTGCCGGCCCAGGTGCTGTGGATCAACCTGCTGACCCACGGCCCGGTCGGCGTCGCGATGGGCGGCGAGCCCGCGGCCCCCGATGTGTTGGAGCGGGCGCCCCGGGACCCGGCCACCGGGGTCCTGGACCGGGGCCTGGTGACCCAGCTGGTCGCCAACGGCGTCGCCGTCACGGTGGCCTGCCTGTCGGTGGCCGGGACCTCCCGCGCTGTGGACGGGCCGTGGCAGACCCAGCTGTTCGTGACCCTCGCCGTCGCCCAGCTGGCCCTGGCGCTGGCCCTGCGCCCGGCCGGCGCCTGGTCCCGGCGCCGGTCCGGCGTGCCGTGGCTGCCCGTGGCGGTGGCGGTCAACGTGGTGCTGCTGGTCGCCGGGGTGCTGCTGCCGGGGCTGTCGGACCTGCTGGGCACCGAGCCGCTGGCCCCTCTGGAAACCCTCGCTGCGGTCGGCCCGGCGCTGGTGCCGGCGGGTCTGGTGGTGCTGGTCCGCGCCCTGCGCCGCTGACCGGCCCGGCGGTGAGACCCGGGCGGCCGGGGCTGATCGAGCCGATGGGGGTCCACGCCGACCACCGGCGACGCGGGCACGGTCGGCGGATCTGCCTGGCTGCGGCAGCCGCGCTCCGTGAGCGGGGCTCCTCCAGCGCCTGGGTCTGCACCGAGAGCGCCCGCAGCGCCGCCGTCGCCACGTACGAGGCGGCCGGGTTCCGGCGGCTGCCCGAGCGACGGGACCTGAGCCGGGGGGCCTGACCGGGGTCCCACCATCCCGGCGGGTCAGGCCGCCGGGCGCTCGGCCAGCTCGCGGGCGCGGGCGATCGCCGAGGGGGTGTCCGGGAAGACCAGGCCGGCCCGGCGCAGCTGATCCCCGACCCCGAGCGTGGTCAGCACCGCGTCGTGGGTGGCGGAGATGCCCGACAGCAGCACCGTGATCCCACGGCGCTCCAGCCGGTCGATCGCGTCGCCGAGCAACTGGGCACCGGTGGCGTCCAGTGTGGTCACCCGGCTCATCCGCAGTACCACGACCCGCACGTCAGCGAGGGTGGGCAGCTCGAGCAGCACCTGGTGGGCGGCAGCGAAGAACAGCGGCCCGTCGATCCGGAAGGCGACCACGTGCCGGTCCCGCAGGGCGCGTTCCTCGACTGTGTGGTCGCCGGCCTCCAGCGGCACCTGCGCCACGCCGGCGGTGGCGGCCACCGCGCGCAGCGCCAGCAGGACGGCGACGGCAAGCCCCACCCCGACCGCGGTCACCAGGTCGACGGCCACGGTGACCCCGAAGGTGACCAGCACGATCGCGGCGTCGGCCCGGGTGGCCCGCAGCAGCGCCCGCACCGAGCCCACCTCGACCATCCGCACGCAGGTCGCGAACAGCACCCCGGCCAGCGCCGCCAGCGGGATCCGGGACACCAGGGGTGCGGCGGCGAGCACCACCAGCAGCAGCACCAGGGAGTGCGTGACGGCGGCCAGCCGGGACCCCGCCCCGGCCCGCACGGCGACCGCGGTCCGGGCGATCGCGCCGGTCGCCGGGATGCCGCCGAAGACCGGGGCGGCCAGGTTCGCCAGCCCCTGCCCGAGGAGCTCCCGGTCCGGGTCGTGCCGCTCCCCGACGCTCATCCCGTCCGCGACGGTGGCGCACAGCAGGCTCTCCAGGGCGGCCAGTGCGGCGATCGCCAGCGCCGAGGGCAGCAGCACGCCGACGGCGGAGAAGTCCAGGAAGCCCAGCGACGGTGCGGGCAGACCGGCCGGCAGCGCACCGAGGGTGACCAGGCCGAGCGGGAGGAGGGCGGCCAGCACCGTGGCCAACGCGACGGCGACCAGAGAGAAGGGCAGACCCGGGCGCCACCGGGCGCCCAGCAGCATCACCGCAGCCACCCCCAGCGCGGTCAGCGGGGCGGCCGGGTCCAGGTCCCGCACCGCGCGGACCACGGCGTCCGCGGCCCGTGCGGCCACGTGCTCACCGGTCGCGTCGGTGACCCCCAGGGCGGCGGGCACCTGCTGCAGTGCGATCACCACGGCGATCCCGGCAGTGAACCCCTCGATCAGCGAGACCGGCAGGAACCGGACCACCCGCCCCAGCCGGGCCACGGCCAGCAGCACCAGGACGACGCCGGCCATCGCGCCCACCATCAGCACCCCGGACGGGCCGAACGCGGCCACCACCGGCACCAGGACGACGGTCATCGCCCCGGTCGGGCCGGTGACCTGCAGGTTCGACCCGCCGAACACCGCAGCGACGATGCCGGCGACCACCGCGGTGGCCAGGCCGGCCTGGGCACCCAGACCCGAGGCCACCCCGAACGCCAGGGCCAACGGCAGCGCGACGACGGCCACGGTCACCCCGGCCACCAGGTCCCGGCGGGGGTCGCGGCGCAGGGCCGCGAGGTCGGTGGACCCCGGCAGCAGCGCCCGCAGCCGCCGTCCCGCCGTGGCGGCGGCCACGGCGGCGGAGGTCCGGGTCAGGCCTCCACCGGCACCGCTGCGGCCGAGGGCAGGGGCACCACGAGCACCGGGCACGACGCCCGGTGCGTCACCTGACGGGTGGTCGCCCGGGTCTCCTGCTCCTCACCCACCGTGGGGCGGCCGACGACCACGAGCTCAGCGGTGTGACTGGCCTGCACCAGCGACGGACTGGCCCGCCCGGCGACGACCGTGACGTCCAGGTCGAGCTCGGGGGAGGTGCCGCGCAGCGCGTGCACCAGCTCGGTGACGACGGCCTGCTCGGTCGTCGTCGTCGCGGCGGGGTCCAGCAGCCAGCGGACCGGGGTGCCGGCGTCCTCGGTGAGCTGGGGCCAGGTGTGCAGCACGTGCAGCGTGGTCCCGCGCAGCCGGGCCTCCCGGGCGGCCACTGCGAGCACTTCGGCGCTGCCCGGCCCGCCGTCCACGCCCACGACCACGCCCGACGGGCTCCCGCCGAGGGCGTCGCCCTGCCGGTGCACGAGGACCGGGC
>JBBSVA010000040.1:0-25515 GCA_038233915.1 Mycobacteriales bacterium
CGTCCCCAGGAGAGACCTCCCGCATGCGTTCCCGCGGTCTGCCCGCCCTCGCCGCCACCGCGGCCCTGCTGCTGACCGCCGGCTGCACCGTCGACGTCGCCACGGCCGAGCCCCCGGTCGCGAGCGCACCGGCCGTCACGCCGGAACCCGTCACACCCCCCACCCCGGAGACCGGTGGGGCCGGCCCGACCACGGCGCTGGCCGCCCTCGCCACGCTCCCGGTGAAGGGCCGCGCCCCGCGGACCGGTTACGACCGGGACCAGTTCGGCGCCGGCTGGGTGGACACCGACCGGAACGGCTGCGACACCCGCAACGACGTGCTGGCCCGCGATCTGGTCGACGACGTGTTCAAGCCGGGCACCCGGGACTGCGTCGTGCTCAGCGGCACGCTCGCCGACCCCTACTCCGGCACCGCGATCGCCTTCGTCCGCGGCCAGGGCACCAGCGAGCTGGTCCAGATCGACCACGTCGTCGCGCTGTCCAACGGCTGGCAGACCGGCGCCCAGGGCTGGAACGCCGACCGCCGCGCCGCCTTCGCCAACGACCCGCTCAACCTGCTCGCTGTCGACGGCCCGCTCAACCAGCAGAAGAGCGATGGCGACGCCGCCACCTGGCTGCCGCCGGACCGGTCCTACCGCTGCGACTACGTCGCCCGCCAGATCGCGGTCAAGGCGACCTACGGGCTGTGGACGACACAGGCCGAGCACGACGCGATGAGCACGATCCTCAGCGGCTGCCCGGACGAGCCGTTGCCCATCGGGACGCCGGTCGAGACAGCCCCACCGGCGCCGGCCTCGACACCCTTCGCGAACTGCGCCGAGGCCCGGGCCGCCGGCGCCGCGCCGGTGCACGTCGGGGACCCCGGCTACCAGCCCGGTCTGGACGGCGACGGGGACGGCCTCGCCTGCGAGTGAGCACTCACCCCGGGTGGTGACCCCGGCTCAAGCCACCCGCTGACCGACCGATGAGCACGGTGTGAGCAGGTCCCTGGCACCCGAGGTGGCGACCCCGCGCGTGATGGCCGTGACCCTGGCGACCTTCTACTGCGCCGGTGGGGTCGTCGGGCTGCTCGGCGTGCTCGGCGGCGCCCCCGACGGGCCAAACCGGGGGGCCGTCGTCGCGATCTCGCTGCTCGCGATCGGCACCAGCGGCGTCATCGCCGGCTGGGGAGCCCGCTGGCCGCGGTGGTCCTTCCACGTCCCGGTCGGCCTGGCCACCGTGCTGATCGCCCTGGCCGCGTACCTCGCCCCCGACCGGGTCACCGCCGTCGTGATCGCCGCGATCATCGCCTTCGTGGGGATCGACTCCTACTTCTTCTTCCGTCGCCCCGAGGCGGCCGCGCACCTGCTGGCCGCGATCGGGCTGACGTCGGTGGCTCTGGTCGCGCGGGGCGACGTCGCGCCGGCCACCGCGCTGGCCGTCGACGTCATCGTGCTGGCCCAGGGCGTCGTCGTCCGGCGACTGGTCATGCGTGCCTCCACCGCCAACCGGGACCCGCTCACCGGGCTGGCCAACCGGCGCGGCTTCGACGAGCGACTGCAGGAGCTCGTCGGTCGACCCGCCGTGCTGTCCGCGGCCCTCCTCGACGTCGACCACTTCAAGCAGGTCAACGACACCCTCGGGCACGCCGCCGGGGACCAGGTGCTCTGCAGCATCGCCGAGACCTGGTCCCGGCTGCTGCCCTCCTCGGCGGTGCTCGCCCGGCACGGTGGCGACGAGTTCGCCCTGCTGCTGCCCGGCACCCCGGGCCCGGAGGCGCTGGCGCTGGTCGACCGGGTGCGCACCCTGCACCCGCAGACCGGCCTGTCGATCGGGGTCGCGCAAGCCCGCCGTGGGGAGTCCGCCGCCCAGCTGATGCGCCGTGCCGACGCCGCCCTCTACCGGGCAAAGTCCGCCGGCCGCGGCCGCTGCGCCCTGGAGGAGGCGTCGTCCCCTCTCGTCCCGACCGCCGTTGGCCTGGCACCCCTGCCCTGACCTGCGATGCCGACCCGCATCACCCTCGACGGAGCAGCGCCGTCGCGGGCCCAGCGCGACGCGGTCCCGGCTCAGTCCAGCGGCATCCCGAGCGCCAGCCGGACGCGGCTGCGGATCGAGGTCAACGCCGCCAGTTCCCGCTCCGCCAGCTCGTGGTCGGCGAGCAGGCCCGCCCGGTTCAGCCCGATCGCCGTCCAGCGGTGCGCCTGCGGCAGGTCCCCGGCCAGCTCGAACACCCCGGCCACCGTCGCGCAGTCACCGACGCCGGGGCCGCTGCGCCGGAGCTCATCGGCGACCACCCGGGCCTCGTCGTCCCGGCCGGCGGCCAGCAGCACCGCGAGCACCGATGTCCGGACGTCGGGCACGGTGCTGCCGGCCGCCGCCTGCGACCGTCGGAAGAGCGCGATCGCCCCGTCGGTGTCCCCGGCCAGGTCCAGGTGCCAGCCGGCCGCGGCCAGCAGCTCGGCGGTGCTGGGCTCGTCGTCGGGGTGCACCTGGTCGGCCCAGGTCATCAGCCGCTCGCCCAGCAGCCGGTGCTCGGTAGGGGAGCGGTGCCCCTCGAGGGCCTCGACGTCGTCGTGGGTCAGGGCTGCGCGCACCCCTCGACGGTATCCAGCCCCCGCCGGTCCGCGGGCGCCGCCGTGGTGACGTCGCTGACGAACGGCCGTGACTGACCAGTTCTGTCACACCGACGTGGCACGCTCTCGCCGTGCCAGCCCGCGCCCCCCAGCCCAAGCCCCGCCCCCTGGCACCCCCCGGTCCGCAGGACGCCGTCGAGCCGCGCAGTGCTGAGCACGCCCGCCTGGCCGAGTCCTCGGACATGTCCGCGCCCTGGCGGATGTGGGGCCCCTACCTGGCCGGCCGCCAGTGGGGCACGGTCCGTGAGGACTACTCCGCCGACGGGGACGCGTGGGCCGGTTTCCCGTTCGACCACGCCGTGGCCCGGGCCTACCGGTGGGGCGAGGACGGGCTGGGCGGGTTCTGCGACCGCTACGGCTTCCTGAACTTCTCCGTCGCGCTGTGGAACGGCAAGGACCCGATCCTCAAGGAGCGGCTGTTCGGGCTGACCAACGACGAGGGCAACCACGGCGAGGACGCCAAGGAGCACTGGTGGGCCGTGGACGGCACCCCCACGCACTCCTGGGTGCAGTGGCTCTACCGCTACCCGCAGGCCGAGTACCCCTACGCGAAGCTGCGCGCGGAGAACGCGAAGCGGTCGCGGATGGAGCGCGAGTACGAGCTGTCGGACACCGGGGTGCTGGCGGAGGACCGGTTCTTCGACGTCCAGGTCACCTACGCCAAGGCCGCGCCGGACGACGTCTGCATCACCGTCACCGCCACCAACCACGGGCCGGACGCCGCGCCCCTGCACCTGCTGCCGCAGGTCTGGTTCCGCAACACCTGGTCCTGGGGCGGGGACAAGCGCCAGGGTCACCTGACCCAGCTGCTCGCGCCCACGCTGACGGCGTCCGGGCTGGAGGCGGTGGAGGCCGAGCACGGTTTCCTGGGCCGCTACGTCCTGGCCGCCGAGGGCTCGCCGACCGTGCTGTGCTGCGACAACGAGACCGACTCGGTACGGCTGTTCGGCGACCGGCGCAACGCCAGCAAGTACCCCAAGGACGGCATCAACCGCCGCGTCGTGCACGGCGACAAGTCCGCCATCAACCCCAGCGACTCGGGCACCAAGGCCGCGTTCTGGTACCAGTGGGACGCAGTCGGGCCGGGGGAAACGGTCACCGTCAAGCTGCGGCTGACCACCGAGGACCCGGTCGACGGCATGTTCGACGCCGGCTTCGACGAGGTGCTGGCGTCCCGGCACTCCGAGGCCGACGACTTCTACCGCTCGGTCATCGACCCCGGGCTGTCCGGCGACGACCGGCACGTCGCCCGCCGGGCCTACGCGGGCCTGCTGTGGACCAAGCAGCTGTACCGCTTCGACGTCTCCCAGTGGCTGGACGGCGACCCCGACGTCCCCGCACCTGCCGGCCGGGCCGACAAGGGACGACGCAACGCCACGTGGCGGCACCTCGCGCTGGCCGACGTCATCTCGATGCCCGACGAGTGGGAGTACCCCTGGTTCGCGGCCTGGGACACCGCCTTCCACACCATCCCGCTGGCGCACGTCGACCCCGACTTCGCCAAGGAACAGCTCGTGCTGATGTGCCGCGAGTGGGCGATGCACCCCAACGGCCAGCTGCCGGCCTACGAGTGGGCGTTCGGTGACGTCAACCCGCCGGTGCACGCCTGGGCCGCCTGGCACGTCTACCGGATCGACGGCTACCGGGACCGCGAGTTCCTCATCCGGGTCTTCACCAAGCTGCTGCTGAACTTCTCCTGGTGGGTCAACCGCAAGGACTCCGACGGCTCGAACGTCTTCGAGGGCGGCTTCCTCGGGATGGACAACATCGCGCTGTTCGACAGGTCCGCCCCGCTGCCCCCGGGCTACCGGCTGGAGCAGTCCGACGCGACGAGCTGGATGGCGTTCTACTGCCAGCAGATGTTCAAGATCGCCCTGGAGCTGTCCCGCTACGACAAGGCGTGGGACGGCACGGCGACCAAGTTCCTCGAGCACTTCCTGTCCATCGCCGAGGCGATGAACGCGTTCGGCTCGCACGGGGTGTCGCTGTGGGACGAGGAGGACGGCTTCTTCTACGACGTCCTGGTCGCCCCCGACGGGACGCCGCAGCCGATGCGGGTGCGCTCGATGGTGGGTCTGCTGCCGATCCTCGGGGTGACCGAGGTGCCGCACTGGATCACCCAGGAGGTCCCCGACGTCACCGCGCGGCTGCGCTGGCTGCAGCGCCGGCGGCCCGAGCTGGTCGCGCCGCTACGCAGCCGGTCGGCACCCGAGGGCCGCAAGATGATCCTGTCGCTGGTCGACCGGGAGCGGCTCGAGCGGATCCTGACCCGGATGTTCGACACCGAGGAGTTCCTCTCGCCGTTCGGCATCCGATCGCTGTCCAAGTCCACCGGTGAGGTCATCGCCCGGGTCGGCGGCCGCGACGCCCGGATCGAGTACGAGCCCGGGGAGTCCCGGACGGCGCTGTTCGGCGGCAACTCCAACTGGCGCGGCCCGGTCTGGTTCCCGGTGAACGTGCTGCTGGCGGACAAGCTGCGGACCCTGGGCCGGCACTACGGCGACTCGTTCACCATCGAGCTGCCCACCGGCTCCGGGAACCGCTGCACCCTGGTCGACGCCGCGGACCTGATCGACAACGGGCTCACCGCGCTGTTCCGCCCCGTCGAGGGCAAGCGCCCGGCCGACGGTGACCGGATCGAGTCCTCGGACTCCCCGCTGTGGCGGGACCACCCGACGTTCAGTGAGTTTTTCGACGGCGACACCGGCGAGGGCCTGGGCGCCACGCACCAGACCGGCTGGACCGCGCTGGTGGCGCACCTGCTCAACCCGCGGCTGCCCCCTGACCCCCGCTGGTCCTAGCCGATCGTGGGCTCTGTGGGCTCTGTGGGCTCTGCGGGTGTAGCGCAGGCGTCCAGGCCCTCGACGCGGGTCGAATGCGTGGGCGTCCAGTCCAGCAGCTCCCGGGTCCGGGACGACGAGGTCGGGCTGTCCAGTGCGAGCAGCCCGCCCAGAAGGCCGACGTGGCCTGCCACCATGGCCGGGATCGACGTGACCGGCAGTCCGGTGGCCCGGCCGATCGCCTCGGCAGTTGCCGTCGTCGGCACGCGCGGCATGTCCAACGGGGTCGGCGACAGCACCTGCACTCCCGGCGCCCGAGTGGGGCGCGTGGGACTGGCGGGACGACGGGCAGTGCGGACACCGCGGGAAACCGCAGATCAGGAACCAGGCGACCGTCGCAACCAAGAAGTTACAAACGTAACGACAACTGGACTATTGGCTGCCGCTGTAATGAACGCTACGTTCCTCTCACCCGGACGAGCGACCGCGGAGGTGATCCCTCCGCTGCCCGTCCGAGGCCTCGCGCAGGCCTCCAGGCCGACCTGCGCAGTGCTCCTGCACGTTGCGATGCCGCACGTCCCCGCACGCCCAGCACAGCCCTCCCACCCACCCGCCGACGCGGGCAGAACGACGAGGACAGTCGATGACACGCACAACCCGAACCAGGTACGCCGCGGTGGTCGCGGTGGCCGCGGTCGCGCTCTCCGCCTGCGGTGGAGGCAGCTCCTCCTCCAGCGCCGGCGGCGACAGCTCCGAGCCGGTCCAGGGGGGTGACCTCACCATCGCCCGCGCTGCGGACGCCATCTCGATGGACAAGACGACCACGTTCGACAACAACTCCATCTACGTGATGCAGCAGATGATGCAGCCGCTGTTCACCGTCAGCGACGACGGCTCCGAGGTCCAGCCGCTGCTGGCGACCGGGTACGAGGTCAGCGACGACCAGCTCACCTACACGATCACCCTGCGCGACGACGTCAGCTTCACCAACGGCGACCCGATGACCGCCGAGGACGTGAAGTTCTCCCTCGACGAGAACACCGCGACCGGCAGCGACGGCTGGGGCTTCGTCAACGCAGCCATCGACACGGTCAGCGTCGTCGACGACCAGACGGTCACCGTCGCCCTGAAGTACCCCTGGGCCCCGCTGATCGCCGACCTGTCGATCTTCGCCAACGGCATCATCCCGGCCGACTACGACGGCCAGACCGCCGAGCAGTTCTACGAGGCCCCGGTCGGCACCGGCCCCTTCGTCTGGGACGAGTGGCAGCGCGGCCAGTACCTGAAGCTCACCGCCAACCCCGACTACTGGGGTGACGCGGGCCCGTACCTGGACAGCGTCACCTGGACCGTCGTCCCGGACGCCAACACCCGCAAGCTGCAGCTGCAGGGCGGCCAGATCGACATCGACGACACCCCGGACTGGTCCAGCTTCGAGTCGCTGTCCTCCACCCCCGGCGTGACCGCCACGGCGTTCCCCTCGACCCGGATGGACTACATCGCCTTCAACCAGCAGGTCGAGCCCTTCTCCGACGTGCACGTGCGGCGGGCGATCGCCTTCGCCATCGACCGTGAGTCCATGGTCGACGCCGTCCTGTACGGCAACGGCGAGGCCGCCAACTCCCTGCTGAGCCCGGGCACCCCGTACTACGACGAGTCCGTCGAGGGCCCGACCTTCGACCTGGACGAGGCCCGCGCCGAGATGGCCCAGTCCAGCGTCCCGGACGGCT
The DNA here is from genome assembly GCA_038233915.1 of Mycobacteriales bacterium. Taxonomy (GTDB): domain Bacteria; phylum Actinomycetota; class Actinomycetes; order Mycobacteriales; family Geodermatophilaceae; genus Klenkia. Next base: position 7,123 of record JBBSVA010000040.1, read on the forward strand.
TCTCCACCAGCCTGCTGATCGCCTCCGGTGACCCCAACCAGGCCTCGGTCGCCCAGATCATGCAGTCCCAGCTCGCCGAGCTCGGGATCGACATGGAGATCCGTCAGCTGGAGCCCACCGCCAACAAGCAGGCCCGGCTGGCCTCGGACTTCGACATGACCATCTCCGCCTGGACGATGGACATCCCGGACCCCGACCAGTGGACCTCCTTCGCGGTGGACCCCGAGGGCGGCTCGCACTCGGCCTTCACCTACTGGGACGACCAGGCCGTGATCGACCTGAACCAACAGGCGCAGCGCGAGATCGACTCCGACGCACGCCAGGACCTGTACACCCAAATCCAGGAGCAGGCCGGTGAGAGCGCGTTCCTCGCCTACCTCTACTACTCGCCCTATGCCTACGCGATGACCGAGTCCGTCCAGGGCTTCCAGGTCACCCCGCTCGGCAACTACCCCCTCGCCGAGGTCTACAAGACCCCCTGAGCCGGACCCCCGGGGGCGACGTTCGCGTCGCCCCCGGGGCACCCCGCACCGAACCCGACGCACAGAGGAGGTGGGCACGTGTTCGACAGGCTCCGGTTCGTCCCGATCCGACTGCTGCAGTCGATCCCCGTCGTGTTCGGCGTGACGGTCGTCGTCTTCTTCATGGTCCACCTGCTCCCGGGCAACCCCGCCCTGGTGCTGCTGGGACAGTCCGCGACCCCCGAGCGGGTCGCCGCCCTCAACGACCAGCTCGGGCTCAACGAGCCGCTGTGGGACCAGTACCTGACGTTCCTGGGGAACCTGTTCCAGCTCGACCTCGGCCAGAGCATCACCTACCAGCGCCCGGTCACCGAGCTGGTCGCCTCCGCCGTGCCCATCACGCTGAGCCTGCTGGCCTACGCGCTGGTGCTCTCCCTGGCCATCAGCATCCCGCTGGCCGCGCTCGCCGCCAGCGCACCCGGCCGGGTCCGGGACGCCGCCGTCCGCGCGTTCACCCTGCTCGGGCAGGGCATGCCGCAGTTCTGGGTCGGCATCATGCTGATCCTGCTGCTGGGCGTGAAGGCCCGCGCCTTCCCGGTGGGCGGCTACGGCCAGACGCCGGCCGAGCACCTCTACTACCTGTTCCTGCCCGCCCTCACGCTGGCCATCGCGATGTCGCCGACGACGATCCGCAGCCTGCGCGCCTCCACGATCAACGTGCTGGGCTCGGACTACGTGGGGACGGCGAGAAGCAAGGGCGCCGCCGGGATCCCGCTGTTCCGCCAGCACGTGCTGCGCAACGCGGCCATCCCCACCGTCTCGATCATCGGCGTCAACCTGGGCTACCTGGTCGGTGGCTCGTTGGTCATCGAGAAGGTCTTCGCCGTCCCCGGCCTGGGCTCGCTGATGGTGAACGCGATCTTCGCCCGCGACTTCCCGACCATCCAGGCAGTCGCCCTCGTCGTCGCCCTGTTCGTGGTCGTCGTCGGCATCCTCACCGACGTCGTCTACACCGCCGTCGACCCGCGGGTCGACCTCGCCTCCCAGGAGCGCGCATGACCACCACGCCCGCGCCGCCGGGGGTCGAGGTCACCGAGACCGAGGCCGAGGTGGGGACGACGCCGGGCTCCCCGCCCGTGGACACCGCCCGCCCGGTGCGCTCCCGCACGCTCAAGCCCTGGTACCGCAACGGCACCCTGGTCGTCGGCCTGGTGATCACCGGCGCGCTGATCCTCATCGCCGTCTTCGCCCCGCTGTTGGCGCCCTACGACCCGCTGCAGCAGAACCTGCAGCAGGCGCTGCAGGACCCCAGCTCCGCGCACTGGCTGGGCACCGACAAGTACGGCCGCGACGTGCTGTCCCGGCTGATCTGGGGCGCCCGGGTCGACCTGCGGATCGGCTTCCTCGCCGTCCTCATCCCGTTCGTCGTCGGCACCGTCGTGGGCGCGCTGGCCGGCTACTTCGGCGGCTGGTTCGACACGGTCGTCATGCGGGTCGTCGACGTCTTCTTCGCCTTCCCGTTCTACGTCCTGGTCATCGTGCTCGTCTTCGTCCTGGGCGCCGGGGAGAGCAGCATCTACCTGGCGATCGCCGCAGTCTCCTGGGTCGCCTACGCCAAGATCATGCGCGGCGAGCTGCTGGTGGCGAAGAAGCAGGACTACGTGGTCGCGGCCCGGCTGGGCGGGATGAGCCACGGCCGGATCCTGCTCAAGCACATCGCCCCGAACGTGATGAGCCAGGCGCTGATCTACGCGATGAGCGACATCGTCATGGACATCATGGCGATCGTGACGCTGGGCTACCTGGGCCTGGGCATCGCCCCGCCGACCGCCGAGTGGGGCTCGATGATCCTCGACGGCCAGGAGTTCATCACCACCCAGTGGCTGCAGGCGACCATCCCCGGTCTCGCCGTCGTCGTCACCAGCCTGGGCCTGTCCCTGCTGGGTGACGGATTGAGTGACCACCTCTCCCCGGAGCGCCGGAAGTGACCATCACCGACCTCAGTTCGGACGCCGACACCGCCGCCCGCGGCGTGATCGACCCCTCCGTGCCGCTGCTCAGCGTGCAGGACCTGACGCTGGGCACCGGGACCGGCGGACGCCGCCCGGTGCCGATCGTGGAGGGCGTCTCCTTCGACGTCGCCGCCGGTGAGCGGACCGGCATCGTGGGGGAGTCCGGCTCGGGCAAGTCGCTCACGCTGCGGGCCATCGCCGGGCTGCTGCCCGGCGGGGTGCAGGTGCAGTCCGGCCGGATCTCCTACGGCGGCACCGACCTGCTGACGATGTCCGCGCGCCGGCGCCGGGAGCTGATGGGCCCGGAGATCGCGATGGTCTTCCAGGAGCCGATGACCGCGCTCAACCCGGTGATGCGGGTCGGCGACCAGATCGCCGAGGGTCCCCGCCGGCACCTGGGTCTCGGTCGCAAGGAGGCGCTGGACCTCGCGGTGCAGATGATGGCCCGGACCGGCATCCCCGACCCCGCCCGGCGGGCCCGGGCCTACCCGCACGAGCTCTCCGGCGGCCTCCGCCAGCGGATCATGATCGCGATGGCGGTCTCCTGCGGGCCGAAGTTGCTGCTGTGCGACGAGCCGACGACGGCGCTGGACGTCACCGTGCAGCTGCAGGTGCTCAAGCTGCTGGAGCGGCTGTGCGCCGACACCGGGACGGCGTTGGTGTTCGTCACCCACGACCTCGCGGTGGTGAACCAGACCTGCTCGGACGTCGACGTGATGTACGCCGGGCACATCGTGGAGTCCGGGCCGGTGGCCGAGGTCTTTCGGGCCCCGAAGCACCCCTACACCCGGGGCCTGCTGGAGTCCGCGCCCGACTTCGACCGTCCCGACAGGGAGCTGGTGCCCATCCCGGGCTTCCCGCCCAACGTCGCCGACCGCGGCCCCGGCTGCCCGTTCGCCCCGCGCTGCGGCTACGTCACCGACCACTGCTGGACGGCGATGCCCCCGCTGGCTGCAGTCGCTCCCGGGCGACTGGCCGCCTGCTTCGAGACCGACCGGCTGGGGGACCCCCTGTGAGCACCAGTGCTGTGATCACCACCGAGAACGTCCCCGCCCTGCAGGTCGCGGGCCTGACCAAGAGCTACAGCCTGGGGACGTCGTGGCTGTCCCGACTGCTTCGCCGTGGGTCCAGCACGCTCACCGCGCTGGACGGCGTGGACCTGGAGCTCCGCCGCGGTGAGGTGCTCGCCCTGGTCGGGGAGTCCGGGTCGGGCAAGTCCACGCTGGCCAAGATCCTGGTCGGCAGCACCGGCCCCACCGCCGGCACCGTGCAGCACGCCGGTTCGGCCGCGGGCAAGCGCGACCGGGAGTCCTCCCGCCGGGTGCAGATGGTCTTCCAGGACCCTTACTCCTCGCTGAACCCGCGGCTGACAGTCGGCGCCGTGCTCGGTGAGCTGCTGCGGCTGCACGACGTCGTCCCCCGGTCGGAGGTGCGCGCGGAGAGCATCCGGCTGCTCGGCCTGGTCGGCATGGAGGCCGACGTGCTGGACGCCTACCCCAGCCAGTTCTCCGGTGGGCAGCGGCAGCGGCTGGCGATCGCCCGCGCGCTGGCGGTGCGGCCCGACGTGCTCATCGCCGATGAGCCGGTGTCCGCCCTGGACGTGTCGGTGCAGGCCACGATCCTCGAGCTGTTCTCCCGGCTGCGCGAGGAGCTCGGCCTGTCGGTGCTCTTCATCGCGCACAACCTCGCGGTGGTGCAGCACCTGGCCGACCGGGTCGCGGTCATGTACCTGGGCCGGATCGTGGAGGTCGCGCCGACCGCGGAGCTCTTCGCCTCGCCCCGGCACCCCTACCCCCGGGCCCTGATCGACTCCATCCCGCGGATGACCGCCGGCAGCGTCAACGACGAGTTCGAGCTGGACGGCGAGCCGCCGTCCCCCTACGACGTCCCCGCCGGTTGCCGGTTCCACCCGCGCTGCCCACTGGCCGACGACGGCTGCCGGGCGACCGACCCGGCGTTGCTGACGATCGGCCCGGCCCGGCAGAGCGCCTGCCTCAAGGCCGACGAGCTGGCCACCATCCCCCTGCCCGACCTCACCCCCCTGACCGAGAACGCCGACGACGCTGTGGAGCTGCCCCGATGAAGACCTGGATCTCCTTCGACATGGAGGGGGTGGCCGGCATCGTCGACTGGGACCAGTGCCGTCCCTCCGGCGGGGCCCGTTACGAGACCGGCTGCCAGCTGATGCTCGACGAGGTCAACGCCGCCATCGAGGGCGCGATCGCCGGGGGCGCGACCGAGGTCGTGCTCAACGACAGCCACGGCACGATGGCCAACCTGGACCCGCGGGCAGTCGCCGGCGGGGCCAGCTACATCGCCGGCCGGCACAAGCCGCGCTACATGATGCAGGGCCTGGACGAGACCTTCGACGCCGCGTTCTTCGTCGGCTACCACGGCTCCATCTCCGGCCGGCCCTCCACGCTGAGCCACACCTACAACCCGGAGGTGTTCGCCGCCGCACGGGTCAACGGCGAGCTGGTGGGGGAGAGCGGCATCAACGCCCTCGTCGCCGACCACTTCGGCGTGCCGATCGCCTTCGTCTCCGGCGACGCGGTCACCTGGGCCGAGACCGAGCCCTTCGCCCAGGGCGGGGTGAACGTGACCACCAAGGAGTCCCTCACCCGGTTCGCTGCGGCCAGCCTGCACCCCACCGAGTCCTGCCGGCTGATCCGGGCCGGCGCCGAGGAGGCCATGCGCCGGGTGGCCGCCGGCACGGTGTCCACCCCGGGCATCGCCAAGCCGGCCACCCTGGAGCTGGACCTGCAAACCGGCGACATGGCCGAGGTGGCCACCTGGGCCCGCGGTGTCGAGCGCACCGGGGAGCGCTCGGTGTCGATCACCGGCGAGGACCTCCTGGCCGTCTTCACCTCGTTCGTGGCCGTCAACTACATCACCCGTCAGGCCGGTGGCCGGTGAGCACCGGGACGACGCAGACGTTCGTCGTGCCGCCCTCGCCGGACGGCTGGGCGCTGGTGCTGCACGGCGGCGCCGGCGGCCGGGTCGAGGAGCTGTCGCTGGAGGTCGCCGCGGACTACGCCGCCGCGTTGACCGCCGCCTACCGGGCGGGGGAGACCCTGCTGGCCGCCGGCGGCAGTGCGCTGGACGCGGTCTGCGCCACCGTCGAGGCACTCGAGGACGACCCGCTCTTCAACGCCGGCCGCGGTGCTGCGCTGACCTCGGTCGGCACCGCCGAGCTGGACGCCTGCGTGATGACCGGGGACGGCCGGGCCGGGGCCGTCGCGGTCAGTCGGCACGCCCGCAACCCGGTGCAGGCCGCGCGCAAGGTCATGGAGGAGTCCGCGGCGGTGCTGCTGATCTCACCGACCGAGGAGCAGGTGGAGGGCTGGGGCCTGACCACCGTGCCGCCGGAGTACTTCCTGACCCCTGCCCGGCAGCAGCAGCTGCGCAACGTGCAGGACCGGGTGCTCGAGGGCTCCCGGCACGGGACAGTCGGCGCGGTGGCCGTCGACCGGCAGGGCCGGATCGCCGCGGCCACCTCGACCGGCGGCATGGTCGACCAGAGCGAGGGCCGGGTGGGTGACACCCCCGTCGTCGGTGCCGGCACCTACGCCCGGGACGGCGTCGGCGGCATCTCCTGCACCGGCCACGGCGAGGCCTTCATCCAGGGCGTCGTCGCCCACGACGTCGGTGCCCGGGTGCGCTACCTGCAGACCCCGATGGCGGAGGCGATCGAGGCCACCGTGGCGCAGGAGCTGGACACCCGGGGCGCCACGGGCGGGCTGATCGCGGTCACCGCGGACGGCTCCGTGGTGGTGGCGCACAACAGCCCCGCGATGTTCGCCGCCTACAGCGACGGCACCCGCGTCGTGACGCACACATGACACAGCTGCGCGACGAGGTCTTCGCCCGGATGGACGAGCTGAGCCCGGCGGAGAAGAAGGTGGCCCGCTGCCTGCTGGCCGACTACCCCAGCGCCGGGTTGGCCAGCGCGGCCACCCTGGCCAGGACGGCCGGCACCAGCACGCCGACCGTCCTGCGGCTGGTCGCCCGGATCGGCATCGGCAGCTGGCCGGAGTGCCAGCAGCGGCTGCGCGAGGAGATCTCCCAGGAGCGCAGCTCGCCGGTCAGTCGGGCGTCGGAACGGCTCACCGGGGAGGGCGACGGCACGCTGTTCCAGCGGTCGATCGGCCAGCGGTTGGGCCTGGTCGAGCGGCTGGCGGCCACCGTGCCGCCGAGCGAGTTCGAGGCCGCGGTCGAGTTGCTGGCCACCGCGTCGGGCTCCATCGTGGTCAACGGGGGCTACTTCTCCCGCTACCTGGGCCAAATCCTGGTCATGCAGCTGGACCAGCTGGTGCCCGGGGTCGTGCTGGCCACCGAGCCCCTGGGCCGCGACATCGGCACCTACCTGTCGATGGACCGGGACTCCGTCGCCGTGGTCTTCGACCTGCGCCGCTACGAGCTGCCGGCCAAGCAGGTCGCCGCGCTCGCCAAGGCGCAGGGCGCCTCGGTGCTGGTGATCACCGACGAGGAGCTGTCCCCCGCCGCCGACGACGCCGACGTGGTGCTGCCGATCGCCGTCGACGGGGTGCCCTTCGACTCCTTCGCCGGGCTGATCGTCCTGGTCGAGGCGCTGGTCGAGGGCGTCTTCCAGCGGGTCGGTGAGGCCGGGCTGGACCGGATGCGAGCCTGGGAGGCGTCGGTGCTCATCCACCGCGCCTTCCGGGCCGGCCCGGCTCTCGCCGAGGACGAGCCCGTCGAGGACGACGAGGAGAGCGCGTGAGCGGCTTCGACGGCCTGACCGCCGTCGTCACCGGCACCGCGCAGGGCATCGGAGCCGCCATCGCGGCCGCGCTGGCCGACGCCGGGGCCACCGTGCACGGCGTCGACCGGGACACCGTCGACCTGACGAAGACCGACCAGGTGGAGGACTTCTTCACCGGCGTCGGGGACGTCGACGTACTGGTCACCTGCGCCGGCGGCGTCGTCGGGCAGACGCACACCCCGATCGACGAGTTGACCGACGAGGCCTGGGACGCGGTGGTCGATGCCAACCTGCGCACCACGATGACCTGCACCCGGGCCGCGGCGCGCAGCATGAAGCGCCGTCGCACCGGCCGGATCGTCACCATCTCCTCCGGCGCCGGGCGCAGTGTCAGCCTCACCGGCATCCAGGCCTACGCCTGCGCCAAGGCCGCGCAGATCGGCTTCACCCGGCAGCTGGCCCACGAGCTGGGCCTGTTCGGGATCACCGTCAACGGCATCGCGCCGGGCTTCGTGCTGTCCAACCCGACCACCCGCGCCCAGTGGGACTCCTACGGCGTGGCCGGCCAGCAGGCCCTGCTGGAGAAGATCGCCGTCCGGGCCACCGGGACGCCCGAGGACATCGCCCGCGGCGTGCTGTTCTTCGCCGATCCCGCCGCCGGGTGGGTCAGCGGCCAGACGCTGTCCATCGACGGCGGCCACTCCCTCTTCTGAGCACCCCACCCGACAGGAGACACCCCGTGTCCACGCTCCACGAGCTGGGCGAGCGGTACTTCGCCGTCCAGCACACCTACGACCCCTACAACGCGACCCTGCTGGGCATCGCCGAGTTCGACGGCCTGGCCGGCGACCCGTCGGTGGAGGCCAGCGACCGGGCCGCGGCGGACTTCGCGGCCATCGACGCCGAGCTGGCCGCGCTGGACACCACCGCGATGAGCGTGGCCGAGCAGGGCGACCACGGCGTGCTCACCGCGCTGTCCCGCGGCGCCGGCCGGGACGCCCACCACGCGTTGTGGGCGACCAACGCCTCGGCCAAGGGCTACGTCAGCCGGCAGGGCCTGGTCTTCCAGGCCGTCCCGGCGATGACCGTCACCGACGCCGACAGCACCGACCGCTACCGGTCCCGGCTGGCCGGCGTCGCCGGGTTCCTCGACGCGCTGGGCCAGCGCTACGAGAGGGAGGCCGCCCGTGGCCGGGTGCCCACCCAGCTGGGCGTGCGGCACGCGATCGGGCAGCTCGAGGGCCACCTGCAGGCCGACCTGGACGACGACGTGCTGCTCACCCCGGTCCGCGGCCGGACCGAGGGCCACCGAGGCGGTGCCCGGGAGACGGTCGCCGACCACATCCGGCCGGCCATGGTGGCGCTGGCCGAGACGTTGCGTGGCCTGCTGCCCGTGGCCAGGCCCGACGACCGGTCCGGCATCTCGAACGTGCCCGGTGGCGCGGAGGGCTACGTGGACGCCGTCGCCCGGCACACCACCACCGACCTCACGGCCGAGCAGGTGCACCAGATCGGCCTGGACACCCTGGCCGAGCTGGCCCCGCGCTGGTCCGAGGTCGGCGAGCGGGTGCTGGGCGAGCGGGAGTTCCCGGCGATCGTGGCCCGGCTGCGCACCGACCCGGCGCTGCGCTTCGAGACCAGCGCGCAGATCGTCGCCGTCGCCCAGGCCGCGCTGGAGCGGGCCCAGGCCGCCCAGGACGGGTTCTTCCCCTCCTACGACATAGCCCCGTGCGTACTGGAGGAGATCAACCCGGTCGACGCCGAGGGTGCGGCGATGGCCTACTACCGCCCCCCGGCCGCTGACGGCTCGCGGCCGGGGGCGCACTGCCTGCTCACCACGCACCCCACCGAGCGGTTCCGGTTCGAGTACGAGGCACTGGCCTTCCACGAGTCGGTGCCCGGCCACCACCTGCAGCTGGCCAGCGCGCAGCGGCTGGACCTGCCCCGCTACCGCCGGCACCTCGACGTGGAGGCGTGCAGCTTCAACGAGGGCTGGGGCCTGTACTCGGAGTCCCTGGCCGAGGAGATGGGGCTGTACTCCGACGACACCGCACTCTTCGGCATGTTGTCCTTCGCCGCGCTGCGGGCCTGCCGGCTGGTGGTGGACACCGGCATGCACGCGCTGGGCTGGTCCCGGGAGCAGGCCGTGGACTTCATGCTCGCGCACACCGTCACCACCCGGGACCACGTGATCAGCGAGGTCGACAGGTACGTCTGCTGGCCCGGCCAGGCGCTGGCCTACACCGTCGGCCGCCGGGAGATCGGCCGGTTGCGGACCCGGGCGGAGACCGAGCTCGGTGACCGTTCGACCTGCGCGCCTTCCACGGCGCCGTGCTGGGCAGCGGCGCCCTGCCGTTGCCGGTGCTGGACCAGAACATCGCCCGCTGGACCGCGGGCGTCGCTGTAGAGGAGACCCCCGCGTGGACCTGACCATCAACGGCGCCCGGCTCAACGTCGAGGTCTCCGGCCCCGAGGACGGGCCGGTGCTCATCGCGCACCACGGCGGTGGCGGCATCGGCTCGCTCGCCGAGCCGCGGGCCACCTTCGGGCCGCTCGCCGACCGGTTCCGGGTCGTCGTCTTCGACGCCCGCGGCTGCGGGCTCTCCGAGGGCGCGCCGCCCTACAGCCACGAGCAGTGGGCCGCCGACGTGGAGGGCCTGCGGGAGTGGACCGGCGCGGAGCAGGTCGTCGTCGCCGGCGGGTCCTACGGCGGGTTCATCGCGCTGGAGTACGCCGTCCGGTACCCCGACCGGGTGCGGGCCATCGTGCTGCGGGACACCTCCGCCGACGGGTCCAACCTGGAGCTGGCGTTCGAGAACGCCCGCAACCAGGACCGGGTGGAGATCGACTGGGAGCGGTTCAACCGGTACTGGCACGGCGAGACCCGCTCGGACGCCGACCTCAAGCAGCTGTGGAGCGAGCTCATCCCGCTCTACGACAAGGAGTACGACGTCGAGAAGTCCGCGGCCGCCGTCGAGGCCGGGATCTACCGGCACGAGGCGCACAACTGGTGCTTCCAGCACAACTGGGGCGCCTACGACCTGAAGGACGCACTGCCCGCGGTCACCGCACCCACCCTGGTCACCGTCGGCCGCTACGACTGGGTCACCCCGGTCAGCTCCTCGGAGACCATCGCCGCACTGCTGCCGAACGCCGAGCTGGTCGTCTTCGAGGAGTCCGGGCATTCCCCGCAGGTCGAGGAGCGCGAGCTCTTCCAGTCCACGGTGCGCGGCTTCCTGGACCGGGTCGTGTCGGCGTGAGCGGGCCGCTGGTCGTCATCGGGGCAGGCGCCATCGGTGGGGTGCTGGGTGCCCGGATGGCCCGGGACGGCGTCGACGTGCTGCTGTGTGACGCCGACCGGGAGCACGTGGCCGCCGTCCGGGAGCACGGGTTCGCGATCGAGGGCCCGGTGGAGGAGTTCACCGTCGCCGTCCCGATCGTGACACCCGAGGAGCTGCCGGACCGGATCGACAGCGCGATCGTCGCGGTCAAGAGCCATCACACCCGGGACGCCGCCGAGCTGCTGCGCACCCGCCTCGCCCCTGACGGTGTGGTGCTCACCGTGCAGAACGGCCTCACCGCCGACGTGCTGGTCGCAGCCGTCGGCCGGGAGCGGGTGGTGTCCTCCTTCGTCAACATCGGTGCCGACGTGCTGGGCCCGGGCCGGGTCATGCAGGGCAACGTCGCGACCTTCCGGGTCGGCGAGCTGGACGGCGGGAAAATCACCCCGCGGGTCCACGACCTGGTTGCGGTGCTGCCCTACGCAGAGGCCACCGACAACGTGCTGGGCTACCTGTGGGGCAAGGAGGCCTACGGCGCGATGCTCTGGGCCGGCGCGGTCAGCGACCTGTCCATCGCCGAGACCCTGGAGCGTCCGGAGTACCGGCCGCTGATGCTCGCCGTCGCCCGCGAGGTGCTTGCCCAGGCGCCGGTCCGGGTGGAGAGCTTCGACGGGTTCGAGCCCGACGACCTGGAGGGCTCCCTCGACCGGCTGGCCGCGTTCAACCGGCGCAGCGCCAAGACGCACAGCGGCATCTACCGCGACCTCGCCGTCCGCAAGCGGAAGACCGAGATCGACGAGATGCTGCGGGACTTGGACGGGCCGGTGTTCGCCGAGATCGGGCGACTGATCCACGACATCGAGCAGGGCCGGCGGGTCAACGAGGTCGCCAACCTCGACGAGCTAGCCGCCTTCGTCGCCGGGCGGGCAGCATGAGGGCCGCGGTCTACCAGGCCGCCGGGGTCGTCACCGTCGAGGACGTCCCGGACGCCGCACTGGTGGAGCCCACCGACGCCGTCGTGCAGGTGCTGCGGTCCTGCGTCTGCGGCTCGGACCTGTGGTCCTACCGCGGGATCATCGACCGGGCGCCCGGCTCCCGGTGCGGGCACGAGTTCCTCGGCGTGGTCAGCGACGTGGGCGCCGAGGTGAGCACGGTGCGCCCCGGCGACCTGGTCGTCGCCCCGTTCGTCTGGTCGGACAACACCTGCCCCGCGTGCCTGGACGGCGTCCAGACCCGGTGCGACAACGGGGGCGGCTTCGGTGCACCCGGGTCCGACGGCGGGCAGGGCGAGGCCGTGCGGGTGCCGCTGGCCGACGGCACCCTGGTCGCGGTGCCCGGCGGCCGGGCGGGTGTGGACGACGCGATGCTGCCGGCGCTGCTGTCCCTGTCGGACGTGATGGCCACCGGACTGCACGGGGCGGTGCTCGCCGGGGTCGGCGAGGGCTCGACGGTCGTGGTCATCGGGGACGGCGCGGTCGGGCTGTGCGCCGTGCTCGGGGCCCGCCAGGTGCTCGGCGCCGAGCGGGTCGTGCTGATGAGCCGGCACGCCGACCGGACCGCCGTCGGCCGGGCCTTCGGGGCCACCGACGTGGTCGTCGAGCGCGGCGAGGAGGGCATCGCCGCGGTCCGTGAGCTGACCGGTGGGCGGGGTGCCCCGCACGTCGTCGAGGCGGTGGGCACACCGCAGTCCTGGGACATGGCGCTGGGCATGGCCCGGGTCGGCGGCCGGATCGGCGCGGTCGGCGTGCCGCACACCTCGCCGGAGATCGCGCTGTTCCCGATCGTCCGCCAGCATCTGACGGTCTCCGCCGGGATCGCCCCGGTCCGCCGGTACCTGCCCGACCTGGTGGAGCAGGTGACGTCGGGCCGGCTGGACCCGGGCGCGGTGTTCGACCTGACCCTGCCGTTGGAGCGGGTGGCCGAGGGCTACGCCGCGATGGACGAGCGCCGGTCGATCAAGACGGTGCTCGCCGGGTGAGGATCACCGATGTCCTCGCCGTCCCGGTTCGGGGCGGGTTCTTCACCGACGACCAGGCCGCGATCCTGGCCGGCGCCGAGCACGACGGGTTCGGCTACGTGGGGGAGCCGCTGACGCCGGGGTTCACCTCGATCCGCCAGCTGGCCCAGGCGCTGAGCGTGTTGCTGGTGCTGGAGGACGGCTCGGTCGAGCACGGCGACTGCGCCGCGGTGCAGTACAGCGGCGTCGGCGGGCGGGACCCGGTCTTCGATGCCCACGCCGCCGGCACCGTCGTCCAGGAGTCGGTGGCCCCGGCCCTGCGCGGTCTGGACGTCACCGAGTTCCGCCCGCTGGCCGAGGACCTGGACCGGGCGCCGCTGCACACCGCCGTCCGGTACGGGCTCAGCCAGGCGGTGCTGGCCGTCGCGGCCCGGCATCAGCGCCGCACGATGGCCGAGGTGGTCCGCGACGAGTACGCCACCGGGGTGGACCTGGTGCCCGTGCCGCTCTACGGCCAGACCGGCGACGACCGGTACCTGAACGCGGAGAAGATGCTGCTGCACGGCGTGGACGTGCTGCCGCACGGGCTCTTCAACTCGGTCGCGTTGATCGGTGCCGACGGTGGCCGGCTGTCGGACTACCTGCGCTGGCTGGTGGCCCGGATCGGCGAGCTGCGTCCGGGGGGTGACTACCGGCCCCGGCTGCACGTCGACGTCTACGGCACCCTCGGGCTGGCCTTCGACGGCGACGTGCCCGCGGTGGCTGCCTACCTGGCGGCGCTCGGTGCGGCCTGCGTCCCCTACGAGCTGGCCGTCGAGCACCCGCTGGACGGCGGCAGCCGCGCCGGCCAGATCGCGGTGTCGGCGGCGCTGCGCACCGAGCTCGCCAGGCTGGGCAGCCCGGTGCAGGTGGTGGTCGACGAGTGGTGCAACACCCTCGCCGACGTCGAGGCGTTCCTGGCTGCGGAGGCCTGCGACGTGGTGCAGGTGAAGACCCCGGACCTGGGGTCGCTGACGAACACCGCAGCCGCGCTGCTCGCCGTCCGGGCGGCCGGGAGGTCGGCGTTCTGCGGCGGCAGCTGCGCCGAGACCGACAGGTCCGCGCAGGTCACCGCGCACGTGGCGATGGCGTGCGGGGCCGCGCAGGTGCTGGCCAGACCGGGGATGGGACTGGACGAGGGGTTGATGGTGGTGGGCAACGAGATGGCTCGGACGGCCGCGCTGGCGGGGAGGCGCAGGTGACCGCGCCGACGACAGCGACGGAGGAGGTGCTGGCCGACCTCGCGACGTACGTGGCGATCCCCAGCGACAGCCGCAGCGCGACACCGGAGACGATGCGCGAGGCCGCGGAGTGGCTGACCGGCCAGCTGGCGTTCGCCGGCGGCCGGGTGGAGGAGACCGACGGCTTCCCCGTGGTGCGCGGGGAGTGGCTGGGCGCCCCGGGTGCGCCGACGCTGCTGGTCTACGGCCACTACGACGTGCAGCCCACCGGCGACCTCGTCGAGTGGACGACGCCGCCCTACGAACTGGTGCACGACGGCTCCGGGCCGGAGCCCGTGGTCCGCGGCCGCGGGTCGACCGATGACAAGGGCCCGGTGCTGCTGGTGCTGCACCTGGCCCGCCGGCTGCTCGCCGAGCGCGGCACGCTGCCGGTCAACCTGCGGTTCCTGATCGAGGGCGAGGAGGAGATCGGCAGCCCGCACCTGGGCGCCTACGTCCGGGCCCAGGCCGCCGAGCTGGCCTGCGACCTGGTGGTCTCCGCCGACGGTGCGATGTGGCGGGCCAGCGAGCCCTCGATCTCGATCGCCTCCAAGGGCCTGGTGTCCCTGGACGTCGTCGTCACCGGGGCGGACACCGACCTGCACTCGGGCCGCTACGGCGGCACGGTGGCCAACCCGCTGCACGCGCTGGCCACGCTGCTGGCCTCGCTGCACGACGACGGCCGGGTCGCCGTGCCGGGGTTCTACGACGGGGTGCCGGCGCTGACCGACGCGCGGCTGGCCGAGCTGGCCGGCATCGACTTCGACGAGGAGGCCTACCGGGCCTCGCTGGGGGTGCCGGAGCTGGCCGGGGAGGCCGGCTTCGGCACGCTGGCCCGACTCTGGGAGCGGCCGACACTGGAGGTCAACGGCGTCTCCGGTGGCGGGAAGTACACGGTCGTGCCGCACACCGCGACGGCGCACGTGACCTGCCGGCTGGTGGGGGAGCAGGACCCCGGGGCCGTCGTCGCCGCGGTCACCGCGCACGTCGAGGGCCTCCGGCTGCCCGGCGTCCGGGTCGAGGTCCGGGACGACGGGGTACGGGTGCCGGCCTACCGGATCGAGCCCGACCACCCCGCGGTCGTCGCCGGGGCGGCCGCACTGGCCGACGTCTACCCCGGGCAGCAGGTGCTGCTCGCGGTCATCGCCGGCACGCTGCCCTGTACGGCGCTCTTCCAGGAGGTGCTCGGGGTGAAGACGCTGTTCTTCTCATTCGCCACCGCCGACGAGCAGCACCACGCGCCGAACGAGTTCTTCCGGGTCGCCCGGATCGAGGCCGGGATGCGCGCCTGGGCCGGGCTCTGGGACCGGCTCGGGCAGGGGTGGACGCCGTGACGTACCGGGCCTACGACTACCTGGCGGGCGATCTGGGCCTGCCCGTGGTGCCGCTGGCGCCGGACGGTCCCCGGGTGTCGCCGTGGAGCGCGGTGGTCGCACCCGAGCACGTGGCACACGCTGCCGCACTGCTGGCCGACACCATCACGATCAGCCTGCACGACCACCCGGTGCTCTTCCCGGCCGACATGGCCGACACCCCGCGATACAACCGCACCGGCCGGCAGCACACCGCCTACGCAGCGCTGCGGGACGCCGGGCTGACAGTCGTCTTCGACAACATGATGGACGGCACCGCCTGCGTCACCGGCAACGCGCCCTGGCAGTGGGACGACGTCGTCCTGGACCTGGGCATGCGGCTGGCCGACCTCGCGCACCAGTCCGACGTGGTCGTCGTCCGGACCGTGGCCGACATCGAAACAGGCGCATGCCGATGGCACGGTCGGGCTGGTCTTCGGGCTGGAGGCGGCCACCCCGATCGGCAACGACCTGGACAAGCTGGACGTGCTGTACGGGTTGGGGATCCGGCAGTGCGGGATCGCGTACTCCGACTCCAACGCGCTGGGCTCGGGCTGCAACGAACCGGTCGACGGCGGGCTGACGACGCTGGGCCGCCGCGCCGTCCGCCGGATGAACCAGCTCGGCCTGGCCGTGGACGTCTCGCACTCCGCGGACCGGACCGGCATCGACGCCTGCGCCGCCTCGGAGGTGCCGGTCTTCTGCACCCACGCGGGCGCGCGGGCGGTCTGGGACATCCCGCGGCTTAAGGGCGACGACCTGCTGCGGGCGGTCGCGGGCACCGGCGGGGTGATCGGGATGTCGGCGTCCCCGCACACCACCGTGTCCCACGCGCACCCGGCGCACAGCCTGGCCTCGGTGATGGACCACCTGCTGTACTGCATCGACCTGGTCGGCATCGACCACGTCGGGCTGGGCCCGGACACCCTGTTCGGCGACCACGTCGGGCTGCACACCACGTTCGCCGGCCTGCTGCAGACTGAGCCGCGACCGGGCGCCCCGGTGCCGGAGCGGGTGCCCTACGTCGACGGCCTGGAGAACCCGGCCGAGTGCTTCCCGAACGTGGCCGCCTGGCTGGTCGCCGAGGGCTTCACCGATGCCGAGGCGCTGCAGGTGCTGGGCGGCAACGTGCTCCGCGCGCTGCATCAGATCTGGTTCTGACTCGCGCGGTCTCAGCCACGCCACGAGCGTCTTCGTGTCGCCCTCGCCGTCGGATGCCCGGGAGAGTCCAGCAAGCGACAGTGGGCTCACCCGGCGGACGCATGATGCGCCGGGTGAGCCCACTGTCAGCGGCGGGGATGACTTAGCTGGCGGAGCAGGTGACAGCTGCGAACTGCCCCGAGGAAGTCTGCTCAGCGACGACCTCGCCGTCGACGGTGATCCGGCAGGTGATGGTCGATCCGTTCGCGGTCGAGCCGTCAAGCACCGGGTCCATGATCCCGGTCAGGGTGAAGGAGTTGAAGAGGGAGTCGTCGACGTCCAGCTCCTTCGTCCACGGCAGGGGGACACCGTTCTCCTGGGACGACCCGATGTTCCCACCGTCCAGGGTGGCGTACGTGGCCGAGACCGTTGGTGCGTCCGACTCCAGTGTGTAGACGATGTGCATCGGGTCACCCGATCCGTCAGAGTTGCCGTTCAGCTCATCGTCGACAGCGCTCGCGAAGGCTCCGGAGATGGCCACCGACAGGATGATGGCGAGCAGGCACAAGGCCGACCCGATGATCGACATGACGCGGCGAGACCGGAAGATCCCGATCACGCCGAAGATGAGTCCGATAATGCCGAGGATGATCGCGACGATGTTGACGATCGGGATCAAGCTGAAGACGACGGCGATGATGCCGAGAACCAGAGCTGTGACAGCGAAGCCCGAACCCTTGGCGGGCGCTGGCTGCTGGTGGGGGTGAGGCTGGCCCGGTGCTTCGGGCGGTGGCGAGTACGACTGGCTCATGGTGGGTCCCCCGTCTGTGCAATGACTGTGTATCGAACAATAGGAGAGTCGACCGGTCCGTTTCGCCGTCACTAAGTGACGAAACAACGGTGGGTCAGCAGTGATGAACTCTCAGTACCCGTTTCGTCGGCGTCTGGATGCCGTGCCGGTTGAGCGTGAGACCGGGGCGGGGGCGTCTGTTGATGCCACTGCTGGCGCCCAGCGGACGGAGGGCAAGGCTCCTTCTCCCCGGGGCGGCGGGAAGCAGCCGGGGCCGCCGGAGGTTCGGGGAGGCGTGCCCACCTCCGACGCGCCCCTGCAGAAGCTCGGCTTCCTCACCATCGGCACCTTCGACGGTGCCGACCCGCGGCCGGGGATGGAGGCGCTGCTGACCCAGATCCAGCTCGGCGAGGAGCTCGGTTTCGACTCAGCGTGGCTGCGGCACCGGCACCTGCAGCACGGCGTCTCGAGCCCGGTGGCGATCATGGCCGCGGCGTCCCAGCGCACCTCGCGCATCGAGCTGGGGACGGCGGTCACCCCGCTCGCCTGGGAGAACCCGCTCCGCCTGGCTGAGGACCTGGCCACCGTCGACCTGCTGTCCGGCGGCCGGATCAACCCCGGCATCAGCGTCAGCCCGCCCATGCGCTGGGACGACGTCAAAGACGCCCTCTACCCGGACACCGCCCAGGTCGAGGACTTCGGCTACGGGCGGGTCAGCCGGTTCCTGTCCATGGTCGGCGGGCAGCCGGTGACCACCGCGACCACCCAGGGCATCGAGGTGTACTCCGACCGGATCGAGCCGCACAGCCCGGGCCTGCGCGACCGGGTCTGGTACGGCGCCGGCAGCTTCCGCTCCGCCGCCTGGGCCGCGGAGCAGAAGCTGAACCTGCTGACCTCCAGCGTGCTCACCGGTGCCGACTCCGCCGACTTCGCCGGCGTGCAGGGCGCCCAGATCGAGGCCTACCGGGCAGCGCACCCGCAGGGCCGGGTGTCCCAGGGCCTCGTCGTCATCCCGACCGACTCGGCGACTCCGGCGCAGAAGGCGAAGTACGAGGCCTACGTCGCCGGCCGGCTGCCCCGGACGACGCAGCCCCAGGGCCCGGGGAAGCTGCTCTTCGCCCCCGACCTGATCGGCCCGTCCGAGCAGATCGCCGAGCAGTTGCACGCGCACGCCGGTTTCCAGCAGGTCACCGAGGTCGCCTTCGCGCTGCCGTTCAGCTTCGAGCACCAGGACTACGTGCAGATCCTCACCGACACCGCCGAGAAGCGGGGCCCGGCCCTGGGGTGGTCCCCCGCGCACCGGTGACAGCAGAGACCGGACCTCGGTGGCGGGTTCGTGCCCGGAACCACCACGGTGACCATCGGCGGGGTCGTCGTGCCCGCGGACCAGGTCACGGTGACCGGCCCTACCACGCTGA
>JBBSVA010000041.1:0-25458 GCA_038233915.1 Mycobacteriales bacterium
CCAAGAGTTGGCACTCTCGATATCAATCAACCAAAGGAACCCATCCCAGCAAGCCCTCCGAAGAAGACACCCCAGGACTGGGGTAAAACATATGGCACTGACTTTCGGCACGCTGTTGAGTTCTCAAGGAGCGGACGCGCAGGAGCTCCGGCCTCGCGGCCTTCGTCCCCCGGCTTGGTTTGTCCTACTCGGCGCGGGCCCGGCCTCGCGGTCGTTCCCGGCGCAGAGAGAAAGTTACGTGTCCCGGGCGGGGCTGTCAAACCCGCCGCCGCGTGACGCCGGCCACCTGCCCGTCACCCGCTCGTCGCGCGGTCCTCACACGGGGTGGACGCCCAGCTCAGCCGCCCGCGGTGCCCGTTCGACGCACCCCGGCCACCGTGCGACGCCCGCGGCGCAGCACGAGCCATCCGCCGGGCAGGACGTCGGCAGACCCCGGGACGGCCTCGCCGTCGGTGACCCGGACGTTGTTCAGGTAGGCCCCGCCCTCCTTCACGGTTCGCCGCGCGTCCGACAACGACGAGCACAGACCGCTCTGCTGGAAGAGCGCCGCCAGGGTGGGCCACTCCCCCGTCACCGTCGTCGTGCCGGCCTCGGACAGCGCTGCCTCCAGCGTGGCTGCACCCAGGTCGATCAGCTCTGCGCGACCGAAGAGGGCACGTCCGGCAGCCTCGGCCTGGCGCAGCTCGTCCTCGCCGTGCACCAGGCGGGTCAGCTCCTCGGCCAGGGCCCGCTGGGCCTCCCGCGCCTGCGGCGACTCCAGCGAGGACGCGATCAGGGCAGCGATCTCCTCGGCCGGCCGTTCGGAGAACAGCGGCAGCCAGGACCGGACGTCGACGTCGTCGATCCCCAGCCAGTACTGGAAGAACGCGTACGCGCTGGTCTCCTCCGGGTCCAGCCACACGGTGGCACCCTCGGTCTTGCCGATCTTGGTGCCGTCGGCCCGG
Source organism: Mycobacteriales bacterium (assembly GCA_038233915.1). Taxonomy (GTDB): domain Bacteria; phylum Actinomycetota; class Actinomycetes; order Mycobacteriales; family Geodermatophilaceae; genus Klenkia. The sequence continues at coordinate 945 of JBBSVA010000041.1, forward strand.
GTGATGAGCGGCGTCCCCAGAGCGTGCACCGAGACCCCGTGCGTGCGACGGACCAGATCGGTGCCGGCGGTGAGGTTCCCCCACTGGTCCGAGCCGCCGGTCTGCAGGGTGCAGCCGTGCCGCTCGTGCAGCTCCTTGAAGTCGTTGGCCTGCAAGATCTGGTAGCTGAACTCGGTGTAGCTGATCCCGGCGTCGCTGTTGAGCCGGGCCGAGACGGCCTCCTTGGCCAGCATCCGGTTGACCCGGAAGTTCTTTCCGAGCTCGCGGAGGAAGTCGATCGCCGACAGCGGCGCCGTCCAGTCCAGGTTGTTGACGTAGACCGGCGCCCGCAGGCCGTCCTCGGCGGCGGGCCGATCCAGGAACGGGGCCACCCGGGCCCGGATCCGCTCCACCCACTCGGCGACCAGCTCCGGGGAGTTCAGGGTCCGCTCAGACGAGGGCCGCGGATCTCCGATCAACCCGGTGGCGCCGCCGACCAGCACGATCGGCTGGTGGCCGGCGCGCTGCAGGGCGCGCAGCACCATGAACTGGATGAGGTGCCCGACGTGCAGCGAGCGCGCCGTCGGATCGAAGCCGCAGTAGTAGGTGACCGGACCGGCGGCGAGCGCGGCACGCAGCTCGCCCTCGTCGGTGCTCTGGGCGATCAGCCCGCGGCGGTGGAGTTCGTCGACGACGTCAGCACTTCTGGTCACGGGACTCATCCTCGCTGACGGCGGTCACCCGACCACCGGGGTGGTGTCCGCTCACGGACGACGTCGCCGCACGCCCGCGCGGAACGGGCTCACCGTCGGGGCGCCGGTCTCGGTGAACCGCCAGGGCAGGTCGGCGGCCCGGGTGATGCCGACCCGCGGACCGGAGGTCACCGAGGCAGGGGCGGCCCCCCGGTGCAGACGAACCGCCGACGTCGGCTCGAGCAGCCGGGCGTCCCGGTCGTCCGGGCCGATGCCGAGCGCCGAGGTCAGCCGTGCGGGTCCCCGCGCCAGGTCCCGGGTCGACGCCGACGCGGGACGACGGCTGCGGGCCAGCTGCTCCCCCACCACGACCTCCCCGGCCCGCAGCAGCACAGCCGCGCCGTTCCCCTCCGGCCCGACGACCACATTCGCGCACCAGTGCACGCCGTAGCTGAAGTAGACGTAGAGCACCCCGGGCGGCCCGAACATGACCGCCGAACGTGGCGTAGGCCCGCGGTGGGAGTGCGCCGCGGCGTCGTCCCCCGCACCGGAGTACGCCTCCACCTCGGTGAGCCGCACAGCCGTCGTCCCCGCGGGTCGGTCGGTCACCAGCCAGCACCCGAGCAGGGACGGCGCCACGACGTCGGGCGACCCGAGCAGCTCCTCGGGGGTGAGCAGCGGCCCGGGCCGGTCGGCGGCGGTCATGAGCGGTGAGGCGGGCTGGTCAGAGCGCCGGGGCCACCGGGGAGGCGCCGGCCCAGGTGCGGTGTTCGGCCACCAGCGAGCCGAGCGCGCTGAGCTGCTCGGCGACCCGCTCGGGCGCCGTCCCCCCGCGGGCCTTGCGCGCGGCCAACGCGCCCGGCACGGACAGCACCGTGCGGACGTCGGGGGTCAGGTGCTCGCTGACCTCGGTGAGCTGGGTGTCGGTGAGCTCGTCCAGCTCGACGCCGAGTGACTCGCAGCGGGCCACCATCGCGCCGCTGATCTCGTGCGCGGAGCGGAACGGCACCCCGGCCGACACCAGCCACTCCGCGACATCGGTGGCCAGCGCGAAGCCCTGCGGGGCCGCGGCCTCCAGGACCTCGGGCCGCAGGGTGAGCGTGGCGATCATGCCGCTCACCGCGGGGAGCAAGAGCGCGAGCTGCTCGATGGAGTCGAAGACCGGCTCCTTGTCCTCCTGCAGGTCGCGGTCGTAGGCCAGCGGCAGGCCCTTGAGCATGGTCAGCAGACCGGTGAGGTTGCCGACGAACCGGCCGGCCTTGCCGCGGGCGAGCTCGGCGATGTCGGGGTTCTTCTTCTGCGGCATGATCGAGGATCCGGTGGCCCAGGCGTCGTCCAGCCGGGCCCAGCCGAACTCGGTCGACGTCCAGAGCACGACCTCCTCCCCCAACCGGGACAGGTGGACACCCAGCAGGGCCGCGGCGAAGCAGAACTCCGCGGCGAAGTCGCGGTCGCTGACCGCGTCGATCGAGTTGTCGCACGCTCTGTCGAAGCCGAGCTCGGCCGCCACTGCGTCGGGGTCCAGCCGCAGCGAGGACCCGGCCAGCGCGCCGGCGCCCAGCGGGCTGACCGCCGTCCGCCGGTCCCAGTCCAGCAGCCGGTCGACATCCCGGGCGAAGGAGTGCGCGTGGGCCAGCAACTGGTGGCTGATCAGCACCGGCTGGGCGTGCTGCAGGTGGGTCATGCCGGGGGCGGCGACGTCGCGGTAGGTGGTGGCCAGGCCGACGAGGGCGTCCTCGAGGTCGGCGATAGCGTCGACCAGCGCGCGGACGTGGTGGCGCAGGTACAGCCGAAGGTCGGTGGCGACCTGGTCGTTGCGGGACCGGCCGGCGCGCAGCTTGCCGCCCAGCGTGCCGAGCTTGGCGGTGAGGCCGCGCTCGAGGGCCTCGTGCACGTCCTCGTCGGCCTCGATCGCGGTGAAGGTGCCCATCGCGACCTCGGCGGAGAGCTCGGTCAGGGCGTCGACCATCTGGTCGAGCTCCTGTGCGGTGAGCAGGTCGGCGCGGTGCAGCACCCGGGCGTGCGCACGGGAGCTGGCCAGGTCGAAGGGGGCCAGCCGCCAGTCGACGTCCGTGGACTTGGACAGCGCCGCCATCGCGGCCGAGGGGCCACCGCCGAACCGGCCTCCCCACAGCCTGGTCTCGGATCCGGCCGGTGCGGTGCTCACTGTCGAAGACGTCCTTCTCACTCGGGAACGGGGCTGCCGGCCGCGAGGGCCAGCAGCCGGTCGGCGAGCGCTGCGCCGCCGACCGGGTCGCGGGAGACGACCAGCAGAGTGTCGTCCCCTGCGATGGTGCCCAGGACGTCGGGGAGGCCGACCTTGTCCAGGGCGGAGGCCAGGAACTGCGCGGCCCCGGGCGGGGTGCGCAGCACGGCCAGGTTGGCGCTGCCCTCGGCACTGGTGAGCAGCTCCCCGAGCATCCGGGTCAGCCGGCCCGGCGCGGACTGCGCGGGGCGCAGCGGCGCGTTCTCCGGGGGCAGCACGTAGGACGCCGGGACGCCGTCGGAGCCACGCATCTTGACCGCGCCGAGCTCCTCGAGGTCCCGGGACAACGTGGCCTGGGTGACCTCGACGCCGGCCTCGGACAGCAGCCGGGCCAGGTGCGCCTGACTGGTCACCGCCTGGGCGGTGATCAGCTCGGCGATCCGGGCGTGCCGGGCGGGCCGGCCCAGCGCCTGCGTCATCGTCGTCCGGTCATCGTCGGCTCATCGCGACAGCAGCCAGACCAGCAGCGCCTTCTGGGCGTGCAGCCGGTTCTCCGCCTCGTCGAAGACCGCGCTCTGCGGGCCGTCGATGACGGCCTCGGCGATCTCCTTGCCGCGGTAGGCGGGCAGGCAGTGCAGCACGATCGCGTCCGACGCCGCCCGGGCGAGCGCCTGCTCATCCAGGGCGAACTGCAGGAAAGGGGCGATCCGGGTGTCGTACTCGCCCTCCTGGCCCATCGACACCCAGGTGTCGGTGGCCAGCACGTCGGCACCGTCGGCGGCCGCGGCCGGGTCGGCGGTCCAGGTGACCGAGCCACCGGTCTCCGCTGCGACCTCGGCGGCCCGGGCCATGATCGCCGGGTCCGGCCGGTAGTCCTCCGGGGAGCCGATCCGCACGTGCATCCCGGCGGTCGCGCCGCCCAGGGCGTAGGAGTGCGCCATGTTGTTGGCGCCGTCGCCCAGGTCGGTGAGCGTCAACCCGGCCAGCGTCGGACGCCGCTCGGCGATCGTCTGCAGGTCCGCCAGGATCTGGCACGGATGGTAGGAGTCGGTCAGCGCGTTGACCACGGGCACCCGGCTGACCGCGGCCATCGCGTGGACGCGCTCCTGGCCGAAGGTCCGCCAGACGATCGCGGCGGCCTGCCGGTCCAGCACCCGGGTGGTGTCCTCGACCGGCTCGCCGCGGCCCAGCTGACTGCCCGCGGCATCGATCACCAGCGGGTAGCCACCGAGCTCGGCGACCCCGATCGAGAAGGACACCCGGGTGCGGGTGGAGGGCTTGTCGAACAGCACCGCCACTGTCTTCGGGACGCCGTTCGGGGCGGCGAGCGGGGTCGGGGCGTCGGCGGTGTGCCGGGTCTTCTTCAGGTCCGCGGCGAGGGACAGCACCTCGGCCTGCTCGGCCGGGGAGAGGTCGTCGTCCTTGGTGAAGTGCCGCGCACGTGACGGGTTCAGCACTGGCCGGCCTCCTGCACGGCAGTGTCCAGCGCTGCGGGCAGCGCCTGGACGAAGGCGTCGACCTGGGCGTCGGTGACGACCAGCGACGGCGCGAGCCGCACGACGTCCGGGGCGACGGCGTTGGTCAGGAATCCGGCGGACCGCAGCGCGACCTCGGTCTGCGGTGCGACCTCGGAGGTGAGGACGACACCGAGCAGCGCACCCCGGCCGCGGACCCCACTCACGGCCGGGTGGCCGAGGCCCTCGATGCCGGTGCTGAACCGGTGCTCGAGGTCCTTCGCCCGCTCGAGCAGGCCCTCGTCGCGGATCGTGTCCAGCACGGCGAGCGCAGCCGCGGCAGCGATCGGGTTGCCGCCGAACGTGGAGCCGTGCGAGCCGGCGCCCAGCAGCTCGGCGGCGTCACCGAAGGCCAGCGTGGCGCCCAGCGGCAGCCCGCCACCGATCGACTTGGCCAACGTGATGACGTCGGGAGTGACGCCGTCGGCGGCGTGCGCGAACCAGTGGCCGGTGCGGCCGGTGCCGGTCTGCACCTCGTCGACGGCGAACAGTGCTCCGACGGTCGCGGCCTGGGAGGCGGCGGCGGCCAGGTAGCCGGCGGGTGCGGGCAGCACGCCGCCCTCCCCCAGCATCGGCTCCAGCAGCACCATCGCGGTCTGGTCGCTGAGCTGCAGGGCGTCCGGGTCGCCGTAGGGCACGTGCCGGACGCCGCCGGGCAGCGGCGCGAAGGCCTGCGCCTTGGCCGGCTGACCGGTCAACGCCAGCGAGCCCATGGTCCGGCCGTGGAAGGACCCCAGCGCGGTGACCACCTCGGGTCGGCCGGTGAGCCGGCTGATCTTGAACGCCGCCTCGTTGGCCTCGGCGCCGGAGTTGCAGAAGAAGACCCGGCCGGGGCGTCCGGCCAGCTCCAGCAGCCGCTCGGCCAGGGTGACCCCGGGCTCGTGCATCGCCAGGTTCGACACATGGCCCAGCACACCGGCCTGCTTCGTGATCGCGGCGACCACGGCCGGGTGCGCGTGGCCCAGGATCGTCGTCGCGATCCCGCCGAGCAGGTCGACGTACTCGCGGCCGTCGACGTCCCAGACGCTCGCTCCGCTGCCGTGCGCCAGGGCGACCGGCGGGGTCTTGTAGTTGCCCATCATGACCGCCGACCAGCGACGGGTCAGCTCCTCGGTGTTCGTCACTGTGCTGACTCCTCCCCTGGTGTGGCAGGGACGACCATCGTCCCGGTGCCCTCGGTGGTGAACATCTCCAGCAGCAGGGCGTGCGGCAGCCGGCCGTCGACGACCGTCGCGCGGTCCACCCCGCCCTCGACGGCGCGTAGGCACGCGGCCATCTTCGGGATCATCCCGGCGTCCAGGGTCGGCAGGATCTCGGCCAGCTCGGCGCTGTCGATCTGCTCGACCAGGCTGTCCCGGTCCGGCCAGTCGGCGTAGAGCCCGTCGACGTCGGTCAGCACGACGAGCTTCACCGCGCCCAGCGCCACGGCCAGCGCGGCCGCGGCGGTGTCGGCGTTCACGTTGTGCAGCTGCCCGGAGGCGTCGGGGGCGACCGTGGCCACGACCGGGATGTGCCCGGCCTCCAGCAGCGCGGTGACCGGCGCCGGGTCGACGGCGACCACATCACCGACCAGCCCGACGTCGACGGGCTGCCCGCCGACGAGGGCCTGGGTGCGCTCGGCGGTGAACAGGCCGCCGTCTTCCCCGGACAGGCCGACCGCGAGCGGGCCATGGCTGTTGATCAGCCCGACGACCTCGGGGCCGACCTGACCGACCAGCACCATCCGGACGACGCCGATGGTCTCCGGGGTGGTGACCCGCAGGCCGCCGCGGAACTCGCTCTGCACGCCGAGCCGGCCCAGCATCTCGCTGACCTGGGGACCGCCGCCGTGCACGACGACCGGCAGGATGCCGCAGGTCCGCAGGAAGACCATGTCCTCGGCGAAGGCGGCCCGGCACTCGTCGTCGACCATGGCGTGCCCGCCGTACTTCACGACGACGACGTTGCCGTGGAACTCCTTGAGCCAGGGCAGCGCCCCGGTGAGGACGGCGACCTTGGCCTTGTCGCCGTCGGGGTCCTGGGTCCGCATGACCCGGCTGGTGCCGACCCTGCGCTTGGGCGGCACTTCGCCCGGCCCGACGTCCGGCGGCGTCGGGTCCTCGGCGGCGGTCACGTCGAGTACGCCGAGTTCTCGTGCACGTAGGCGATGGACAGGTCGTTGGTCCACACAGTCGCGCTCTGGTCGCCGGCCCGGAGGTCGACGTCGATCGTGATCGCCCGGCCGCTGAGGTCCACGCCGTCCCGGTCGTCGCCGATCGCGCCGGCCCGGCAGACGGTGATCCCGTTGATGGTCACGTCGACCTGGTCGGCCTCGAACGCGGCGTCCGTGGTGCCGATCGCAGCGAGCACCCGGCCCCAGTTCGGGTCGTTGCCGAACAGCGCCGTCTTCAGCAGGTTGTTGCGGGCGCAAGCCCGGGCGGCAGTCAACGCGTCGTCCACGCTGGCGGCGTTGCGCACACCGATCGCGATGTCCTTGGTCGACCCCTCGGCGTCGGCCAGCAGCTGCATCGCCAGGTCCAGGCAGGCGGCGTCCAGCGCGACGCCGAACTCCTCGGCGGTCGGGGTGACCCCCGAGGCACCGTTGGCGAGCACCAGCACTGTGTCGTTGGTGGACAGGCAGCCGTCGCTGTCCACCCGCTCGAAGGAGTGCTTCGTGGCGTGGTCGAGCGCGGGCGCCAGCAACTCGGCGGGCACGACGGCGTCCGTGGTGAGGACGACGAGCATGGTGGCCAAGCTGGGCGCCAGCATGCCGGCGCCCTTGGCCATCCCGCCGACCGTCCAGCCCTGCTGGGCCTGCACCGTCGTCTTCGGCACGGAGTCGGTGGTCATGATCGCCCGGGCCGCGGCCGCTCCGCCGTCGGTGGACAGCTGCGCCGCGGCGTCGGTCACGCCCGCGCTCAGCTTCTCCATCGGCAGCCGGACGCCGATCAGTCCGGTCGAGGCGACCGCCACGTCGATGGCACCGAGGCCGAGGGTCTCGGCGACGTGTTCGGCGGTGGCGTGCGTGTCAGCGAAGCCGGCGGGCCCGGTGCAGGCATTGGCACCGCCGGAGTTCAGGACCACCGCGCGGACCCGGCCGTCGGCGAGCACCTGCCGGCTCCACGACACGGGCGCCGCGGGGAACCGGTTGGTGGTGAAGACGGCGGCGCCGACGTCGTCGGGACCGTCGTTGACGACCAGCGCGACGTCCGGGTCACCGGAGGACTTGAGCCCGGCGGCCACGCCGGCGGCCCGGAAGCCCTGAGCTGCGGTCACGCTCACGGAGCCACCCCCACCATCGGCAGGCCGAGGGTCTCGGGCAGGCCGAGGGCGAGGTTGGCGCACTGCAGCGCGCCGCCCGCCGTCCCCTTGGTCAGGTTGTCGACCGCGGCGACGACGATCAGGCGCCCGGCGTCGGGGTCGACGGTGACCTGCAGCGCGACGGTGTTGGCACCGAGCACGGCGGCCGTGGTCGGCCACTGGCCCTCGGGCAGCAGGTGCACGAACGGCTCGTCGGCGTAGGCCTTCTGGTAGGCGGCGCGGGCGGCCTCGGCGTCGATACCGGGCAGCACCGTGGCCGAGCAGGTCGCCAGGATGCCGCGGGCCATCGGCACCAGGGTCGGGGTGAAGCTCACGCGGACAGTCCTACCGGCAGCCACCGACAAGTTCTGGATCATCTCGGGGGTGTGCCGGTGGACACCGCCGACGCCGTAGGCGCTGGCCGCGCCCATGACCTCGGAGCCGATCAGGTTCGGCTTGGCGGCCCGCCCGGCGCCGGACGTGCCGGACGCCGCCACCACGACGACCTCGGGCTCGACGAGCCCGGCGGCCAGGGCCGGGGCCATCGCCAGGGTGACGCTGGTCGGGTAACAGCCGGGGACGGCGATCCGCCGCGCGTCGGCCAGCACCTCGCGCTGGCCGGGGAGCTCGGGCAGGCCGTAGGGCCAGGTGCCGGCGTGCTCGCTGCCGTACCACCGCTGCCAGGCGGCGGCGTCGGTCAGCCGGTGGTCGGCGCCGCAGTCGAGCACCAGGACGTCGTCCGGGAGGCCGGCGGCGATGGCAGCGGAGGCGCCGTGCGGCAGCGCGAGCACGACGACGTCGTACCCGGCCAACTGCTCGGGCTCGGAGGTCTGCACCACCATGTCGGCGTAGGGCAGCAGGTGCGGCTGGGACTCCCCCAGGCGTCGGCCGGCGCTCGATGCTGCGTGCACCCCGGTCAGCTGCAGCTGCGGGTGCCCGGCCAGCAGCCGGCACACCTCACCGCCCGCGTACCCGGTGGCGCCGGTGACCCCGACAGTCCACGTCCGTTGTCCGCTCACAATGCATGAGTATGCACGACACTGGATGACTGTGCAGCCGTAAGGCCGGGCGGCGCCCGCCCCCCCGACGATCACGGACCCGAGGTCAGGGCCGATCGGCGTTTCGCTCACCCAGGCCCGTGATCATCGGGGTTGGGCGGGTCGGCGGAGCCGGCTGCAGGCGGGTCGGCGATGATCTGCCCGCCGGGACGCCGCCGTTTCCCGCCCCACCGCGACGAGAGGCCCGACGGTGTCCGCGTTCGACCGGATCGTGATCGTGTTCAACCCGCACAGCACCGGTGACGCTCCGACCTCAGCCCGCGAGCTGCGCGCCGAGCTGTCCGCCCGGCTCCTGGGCACCCCGGTCGAGCTGGCGCCGACCCGGCACGCCGGGCATGCCCGCGACCTGGCGCGCGCGGCCGCCGCGGCCGGACGTCCGCTGGTGGTCTCGGTGAGCGGCGACGGTGGCTACAACGAGGTCGTCGACGGCGTGATGCAGGCCGGCAACCCCGAGGCGGTGGCCGCCGTCCGCGCGGCCGGGAACGCCAACGACCACCGGAGGACGACGCGCACCCGGCCACTGGCCGACGCGATCGTGGCCGGCGACGTCACCCGGATCGACCTGCTGCGGATGACCCTGACGCACGCCGGCCAGGAGCAGGTCCGGTACGCGCACTCCTACATCGGGATCGGCATCACCCCGGTCGTCGCCGTCGACATCGAGGCCGGCGGCAAGGGGTCGTGGCGGGAGATCGTGTCGGTGGTGCGCGGGTTCCGCGCGTTCCACCCGTTCCCGGTCCGGCTCGAGGACGGCGAGGTCATCGAGATCGACAGCGTGCTCTACGCCAACATCGCGCAGATGGCCAAGGTCGCCAAGCTCTCCGACGGCGGGCGCCCGGACGACGGCCGGTTCGAGCTGGTCGTCAACCGGCGGGCCGGCAAGCTCCGGGTGCTGGCCACCGCGGTCAAGGCCGCCACCGTGGGCCTGGGCCCGCAGCCCAGCGCCACCCACCACGCGCTGACGGTGCTCACGCCGATGCCGCTGCAGCTGGACGGCGAGCTGGTCGAGCTGGAGGCCGACACCGGGGTCACCGTGGACATCGCCGCGGGAGCGCTGCGCACGCTGTTCTGAGTCGCCGCCGGTCAGGCGATCGGGTCGTCGTCCCCGTAGGGCAGCAGCCTGACCTGGCGTTGGGCGTCGGCCGGGGTGATGGCGGCCAGCGACTCGGGGGTGTCCTTGCCGGCGCGGACGAACCGGCCCGACCAGGCGTCCAGCCGACCCGCGCCGATCGCGGCGACCAGGTCGACGACGGCGGAGACCGGCGTCCAGTCCTCGTGCCCGTCCCACATCGCCATCGAGCGGGTCATCGGGGTGTCCACGACACCGGGGGCGACGTCGAAGGCGAGCACACCGGAGGCGGCGAGGGCCTCGGTGATCCGCAGCTGACCGGTCTTGCCGACCGAGTAGGCGGTGTAGTCGAGGTTCGACCGGGTGGACATGCCGCTGGCGAGGTCGACGACCCGGCCGGTGCCGCGGGCGACCATGCCGGGCACGACGGCCTGCACCAGGTGGAACGGTCCGCGGACCTGGCTCTCCACCACCGCCCACCACTGGTCGGGGTCGGCCTCCCAGACGGGCACCTCGGCGGCGTCGATCAGGCCGGCGTTGTTGACCAGCAGGTCGACCGGGCCCAGGTCGGCCTCGACCCGGGCGACTGCCGCCCGGACCGCGGCCAGGTCGGCCACGTCGGCGGCCACGGCCAGCGTGCGGGCGCCGGTCGCCGCGGTGATGTCGGCCATCGCCGCGGAGAGCCGCTCGGCCCCCCGGGCCAGGCCGGCGACCGACGCACCGCGGGCGGCCAGGCCCTCCGCCAGGGCCCGGCCGATCCCGGTGGAGGCGCCGGTCACCAGGGCGACCTGGCCGGTCAGCTCAGCCACGCAGGACCGCCCCGGTGGCCTCGGTGGCCGCGGCGACGGCGGCGTCGAAGGCAGCCTGCGCCTCTTCGCCGGTCAGCGTCCGGTCCGGGGCACGGAACACGAACGCGTAGGCCAGCGAGCGCCTGCCCTTGCCCACCTGCGGGCCGGTGTAGAGGTCGAAGAGCCGCAGGTCCTCCAGCAGCTCCCCGGCCCCGGCCGTCAGCGCGGCCCGCACGTCGGCCTCGGGTCGGTCCTCGGCCACGACGAGCGCGGCGTCCATCCGGACCGGCGGGACCGCCGAGATCGACGGGCCCTGGGCGACCGGGCGGCCGGGCAGCTCGTCGACATTCAGCTCCATGACCGAGGTCCGGGCGGGGAGCTCCAGCGCGGTGCACACCCGGGGGTGCAGCTCACCGGCATGACCGACGACGGTCTCGCCCACCAGGAGCTCGGCGCACCGGCCGGGGTGCCAGGGCGCCCGGTCCCCGGCGCGCACGGTCAGCTCGACGCCGGCGGCGGCGGCCACCAGCCGGGCGGCCTGCACGGCGTCGGCCCAGACTGCAGGCCGGCCGGGGCCCCACCAGCCGCGCGGCTCCCGGTTGCCGGCCAGCGCGACGCCCACGTGCCAGGGCTGCGCGGGGACGGCGCCGAGCAGCGCGGCCAGCGTCCCGTCGTCCGGGCGGCGGTCGACGGCGGGCAGCGGCGCGACCGAGCCGTCCCCAGGCGGGAAGACCGCACCGTGCTCGAAGACGGCGAGGTCGCGCTGACCGCGACCCAGGTTGCGGGCCAGCGTGGCGAGCAGGCCGGGCAGCAGCGACGTGCGCAGCGCCGGCTCCTCCTCCGACAGCGGGTTGCGCAGGGTCAGCAGGCCCTCGGTGGGCAGCCCCAGGGTCTCGAGGGCGGCGCGCCCGACGAACGGGTAGGCCGGGGACTCCACGTAGCCGGCCTCGGCGAGCGCCCGGCCGATCGACCGCCGACGCCGCTGGGTCGGGGTCAGCCCGCGGCCCGGAGGCACGATCGGGAGCACCGCGGGGATCTCGTCGTAGCCGATCGCGCGGACGACCTCCTCGACCAGGTCGGCCGGGTCGGTGAGGTCCGGCCGCCAGGACGGCGGGGTCACCAGCAGCCGGTCGCCCTCGAGCTCGACGACGGCCCCGACGATGCGCAGCGCGTCCACGACCTGATCGGTGCTGATCGGGATGCCGGCGGTGCGGGACGGGCGGTCGGGCACCAGTGCGATCTGCGGGCGCGGGGCCCGGGTGTCGCCGTCGACCACGCCGCCGACGACGCTCGCGCCGCCGTACTCGGCGAGCAGCGCCGCAGCCCGGGCGACCGCGACGACGGTGATGTCGGGGTCGGTGCCGCGCTCGAAGCGCTTGGCCGCCTCGCTGGGCAGCTTGTGCCGACGGACGCCGCGGGCGATGCCGGTGGGCTCCCAGTGCGCGGCCTCCAGCAGCACCGCGGTCGTGCCGTCGGAGATCTCGGTGGACGCGCCACCCATCACCCCGGCCAGCCCGATCGGACCCGAGGAGTCGGTGATCAGCAGGTCGTCGGCGTCCAGCGCGCGGTCGACGCCGTCCAGGGTGGCGAGGCGCTCCCCCGCCCGCGCCGTGCGGACGACGATCGGGCCGCGGACGGCGCCCCGGTCGAAGGCGTGCATCGGCTGGCCGAGCTCGACCATCACCAGGTTGGTGACGTCCACGGCGAGGGAGATCGAGCGGATGCCGGACTGGGCCAGCCGGCGGCGCAGCCACCAGGGGCTGGGCGCGGTCGGGTCCAGGCCCTCCATCGCGATCATCGAGAACCGGTCGCAGCGACGGGAGTCCTCGACCTCGACGGTCCAGGCGGGCTCGCCGGACCAGGCCGGCGGGGTGGCCGCGGCCGGGTCGCGCCAGTCGGCGCCGAGTGCGCCGGCGACCTCGCGGGCGATGCCGCGGATGGCCATGCAGTAGCCGCGGTCGGTGGTGACCTCGAGGTCGAAAACCACGTCGTCGGTGCCGACCACCGACGCGGCCGGGGTGCCCGGGGCCGGGCCGTCCGTGCCGCGACCGAGCACCAGGATGCCGTCGTGGTCCTCGCCGACGCCCAGCTCACGGGAGCTGCAGATCATCCCGTCGGAGACGTGGCCGTACGTCGTCCGGGCGGCGATGGCGAAGTCGCCGGGCAGCACGGCGCCGGGCAGCGCGACGACGACCAGGTCGTCGACGGCGAAGTTGCGGGCGCCGCAGACGATGCCCTGGGGGGCTTCGTTCCCGACGTCGACCTGGCAGTACCGGATCGGCTTCTTGAAGCCGGTGAGCTCCTCGATCTCCAGCACCCGGCCGACGACGAGCGGCCCCGTCGTCTCCGGTGCGCGGAGCACGGCCTCGACCTCGAGGCCCTGGCGCACGAAGGCGGTGTCCAGCTCCTCGACGCCGGTGCCTGCGGGCAGGTCGACGTGCTCGGACAGCCAGCTGACGGGGACTCTCACTGCTCTACTCCGAAGACCGTGGTGAAGCGGACGTCGCCCTCGACGATGTCGCGCATGTCCCCGACGCCGTGGCGGAACTGCAGGGCGCGCTCGATGCCCATGCCGAAGGCGAACCCGCTGTAGACGTCGGGGTCGATGCCGCAGGCGGTGAGCACCCGGGGGTTGACCATGCCGCAGCCGCCCCACTCGACCCACTGCGGGCCGTCGCGGTGCTCGGGGAAGAAGACGTCGAACTCCGCCGAGGGCTCGGTGAAGGGGAAGAAGTGCGGCCGCCAGCGGATCCGCGCGTCCTCGCCGAACAGCGCCTTGGCCAGCGCCTCGAGGGTGCCGCGCAGGTGCGCCATGGTCAGCCCGCGGTCGACGGCCAGGCCCTCGACCTGGTGGAAGACCGGGGTGTGCGTGGCGTCCAGCTCGTCGGTCCGGTAGACCCGGCCGGGTGCGACGACGTAGATCGGCGGCGTCCGCTCGAGCATGGTGCGGGCCTGCACCGGGCTGGTGTGCGTGCGCAGCACCAGGCCCGAGCCCTCGGGCGCGACGAAGAAGGTGTCGGCCAGCGAGCGGGCCGGGTGGTCCGGGCCGGTGTTGAGGGCATCGAAGTTCAGCCACTCGCTTTCCAGCTCCGGGCCCTCGGCGACCTCGTAGCCCATCCCGACGAAGACGTCGGCGATCCGGTCCTGCAGCGAGGTCAGCGGGTGCCGGGCGCCACGGGGCAGCCGGTCGAAGGGCAGCGTGACGTCGACGCGCTCCTGCGCCAGCACCCGCTCGTCGCGCTCGGCCTCCAGTGCAGCGAGCCGGACGGCGTAGGCGTCGGCGAGCGCCACCCGGGCGGCGTTCACCCGCTGGCCGGCGTCCTTGCGGGCGGCCGGGGGCAGCGCACCGAGCTCGCGGCGGGCCAGCAGGACCGGGCCGCGGTCGCCCAGGTGCGCGGGCCGGACGGCGGCGAGGGCCTCCAGGTCGGGGGCCCCGTCGAAGGCGGCGACCCCGGCCGTCACAGCGGCGTCCAGGGTGTCTGCAGACAGCGCAGCCACCTGTTTGGGGTCGTAGGGGTCGTTGGCGCCAGACACGGGAGGTCATTCTGCCTCCCCGGCCGATTCAGTCGGTCGGCGCCGGTGGCAACAGGCCCGACAGGCCGCCCCAGGCCAGCGCGGTGAGCTGGTCGATCAGCTGCTCGGCGGGGACGGTGCGCGCCGTGGACCACCAGTACGCGGCCAGCTGGACCATGCCGACGGTGCCGTAGGCCCAGGTCCGGGTGGGCGTGGGGTCCAGGCCGACGTCGGCCATCCGCTCCCCCATCACCCCGGCCAGCGCCTCGGCGACCTCGCGCTCGGTCTGCGCCACCAGATCCGCGCGCCCGGCCCGGCCGGCCTGGGCGTAGGCGAACCGGTAGAGCGCCGGCTCGTCCTCGATGATCGCGACCAATGCGGCGACGACGGCGCGGACCAGCTCCTCGTCGCCGACCCGGTCGGCCGCGAGTTCGCCCAGCAGCCGGGGCAGCGCGATCTCGGTGCTGATCTGGTCCAGGACGGCGTCCACCAGCTCGTCCTTGTCCGCGAAGTACCGGTAGAGGACTGTCTTGCTGACCCCGGCGGTGCGGGCGACGTCGTTGACGGCGAGCTCGGGGCCGGTCCGCCGGACCGAGTCGACCGCGGCGCCGACGAACTCCACGCGGCGCTGACGGCGGTGCTCGGTCCACCGTGCGGAGCGGCCGTCGGATCGTCCGGCAGGGGGCACGGTGGGTGAGTCTCCCAGGCGCCGCACCCGTCCGGCGGCACCAAGGGACGATACCGCCACGTTCCGGTACCCGCGGGGGCACACCCGGTGCGGTCCGAGGCAGGAGGCGGGGCACGTGACCGGACACTGACACACCCGGGGCCCGCGGGCGTCGAGGCGCCGGACCACGTCACGGGTTGCGTACGTTCGTACACATCAGAGGTTAGGGTGACCGGCATGAGCACCCTCGACGACGACCCCCGCACCATGCGCGAGCGGATGCTGGCCGGTGACGCCTACACCGCCGACGACCCGGACCTGGCGCGGGAGAACCGCCGTGCCCAGACGCTGACACACCGATACAACGCCCTGGACCCGGCGGACACTGCGGCCCGGCGTGCCCTGCTGGAGGACCTGCTCGGTGCCTTCGGGCCGAGGAGCACGATCCGCGCCCCGTTCCACTGCGACTACGGCTACCAGACGACGGTCGGCGCCCGGACCTTCGTCAACTGGGGCCTCATCGCCCTCGACGTCGGCCGGATCACCATCGGCGACGACGTCCAGCTCGGCCCGAACGTCCAGCTGCTCACCGCCACCCACCCGGTCGACCCGGACCCCCGGCGGGCCAAGTGGGAGGGCTCCGCGCCGATCACGCTGGAGGACAACGTCTGGCTCGGCGGTGGGGTGGTCGTGCTCCCCGGGGTCACCATCGGCCGGGACACCGTCGTCGGCGCCGGGTCGGTCGTCACCAAGGACCTGCCGGCGGGCGTCGTCGCCGTCGGCAACCCGGCGCGGGTGGTCCGCGAGATCGGGCTGAGCAGCGCACCGTGAGCATCCCCGCGGCGGTCCGCCGACACGACCCCGACCGCCGGGACCGGCTGGTCGACGTCACCATCGACGTGATCGCCGAGCACGGCCTGGCCGGGCTGACCTCGCGCCGGATCGCGGCCGCCGCCGATGTGCCGCTGGGCTCGGTGACCTACCACTTCGACGGCCTGGAGGACCTGGTCCGGGCTGCCTTCACCCGGCACGCCGAACAGATGGCCCGAGTCTTCGCCGAGCACTTCGCCGCCGTCACCGACCGGGACTCGATGCTGGAGGCGGCCGTGGACTTCGTGCTGCTCGGGCACCGGGCGTCCGAGCACCAGTGGGCCGTGGCCTACGAGCTCTACCTGGCGGCGCTGCGCGACCCGGCTCTGCGCGAGGTCACCGAGGCCTGGATGCAGAGCAGCCGGGACACCCTGCAGCGGGTGTTGGACCCCGAGCTGGCCCGGTCCCTGGACGGGGTCATGGAGGGCCTGACCATGCACGCACTGCTGACCACCGCGCGACCCACCCGCGAGGAGACCCGCACCGTGCTCGCCCGGGTCCTGGAGGTGCACCTGTGAGCACCGCCCCACTGACCGCCCCGACCCAGGCCCTGCGCCGGGCCCGGGTCGCCGTCGCCGCCTGCTTCGCACTGAACGCGGTCTTCTACGCCAACCTGGTCCCCCGGCTGCCCGGTTTGCGCGACGAGCTGGGGCTGTCCAACGCCGCCCTGGGCACCGCGCTCGCCGCGGCCCCGCTGGGTGCGCTCGTGGTGGGCCCCGCTGCGACGGTGCTCATCGCCCGGGTGGGCTCGGGACCGGTCGCCTCGCTGGGCCTGCTCGGCCTGGGCGTCGGGGTGGCCGGCGCAGCCGCAGCACCGACCTGGTGGGTGCTGGCCCTGGCGCTGCTAATGGTCGGGGCGCTGGACGCGATCGTCGATGTGGCCCAGAACGCGCACGGCCTCCGGGTGCAGCGCGGGTACGGCCGGTCGATCCTCAACGCCCTGCACGGGTTCTGGAGCCTGGGCGCGGTCGCCGGTGGCCTGCTGGGCGCGGCCATCGCCGGGCTCGGGGTGCCGCTGGAGGTGCACCTCGGCGTCTCCGCGGTCGTCTTCGGGGCCGTCGCGGTGCTGATCCGGGCCTGGATGCTGCCCGGCCGGGACGACGCCGAGCCCGCGGCCGGAGTGCCGACGCCGGTGGTGCCCGGGGCCCGCAGCGCGCGTCGGTCCGCCGTCCTGGCGCTGGTGGTCCTCGGGGTGCTGGCCGCCGGGGCCGCGTTCGTGGAGGACTCCGCCGCCTCGTGGAGCGCCATCTGGCTCCGGGACGACCTGGGCGCCACCGTCGTCACCGCCGGGCTGGGGTTCGTGGCTTTCCAGGTCGCGATGACCGCCGGCCGGCTGACCGGGGACCGGGTGGTCGACCGGTTCGGCCAGCGGGTGGTCGCCCGGGTCGGCGGTGCGGTGATCGCGGCCGGTTTCGTGCTGATGCTCGCGCTGCCCGGAGTCCCGACGACGATCGTCGGGTTCACCCTCGCCGGGCTGGGCGTGGCCACCCTGGTGCCCGCGGTCTACGCCGCGGCCGACGCGCTGCCCGGCCTGTCGACCGGGGTCGGGTTGACCGCGGTCAACCTGATGCTGCGGATCGGTTTCCTGGTCTCACCACCGCTGATCGGGTTCGTCTCGGACCTGGTCAGCCTGCGGGTGGCGCTGCTGTCCGTCGTCCTCGCCGGGGTGCTGGTGCTGGTCCTCGGCCGGTCACTGCGGGCGCGGGTCTGACTACGCCGCCACAAGAGCGGCGGAAGTCGCGAAGAACGCCGCTCCCCCGGCGGCGGAAGTCGCGAAGAACGCCGGCACCGCCCCGGAGGTCGCGACCATCGCGGCGGGGTGGGTCAGCCCTGGGCGAGCTGGGTGGCGTACAGACAGATCGCGGCCGCGACCGAGAGGTTCAGCGACTCGGCGCGGCCGCGCATGGGGACCCGGACGCGGTGGTCGGCGCGGGCGGCGAGGGCGGGGTCCAGGCCGCGGGCCTCGTTGCCGATGAGCCACAGCACCGGCCCGGCGAGCAGGCCGTCGTCCCCGGCGGTGTCCAGGGCGACCTCACCGTCGCCGGCGGCGGCCAGCACGGTCACCCCGGCGGCCCGGACGTCGTGCAGCAGCGGCTCCAGCGGGGCGCTGCGGACGACGTCGACGTGGAAGAGGCTTCCTGCCGAGGAGCGGACCACCTTGCCCTGGAAGGGGTCGGCGGACCCGGCGCCGAACACGACGGTGCCGGCCCCGCAGGCGTCGGCGGTGCGCAGCACGGTGCCGGCGTTGCCCGGGTCGTTAAGCTCGGCCAGCGCGACGGCCAGCCGCGGTGGGGACGACGCCAGGGTGCCGGCCGGGACGTCACGCAGCGGGCAGACCGCGACCAGGCCCTGCGGGGAGACCGTCTCGCTGAGCCCGGCGGCGGCCTTGGCGGTGATCAGCCGGACCGGGACGCCGGCGTCGGCCAGCAGCTCCCGGTGCGTGGCGAGGGCGGCCTCGGTGGCGAAGACCTCGACAGCTGCCCCGGTGGCGAGTGCCTCCACCACGGACTGCCGGCCCTCGGCGAGGAAGAGCCCGGCGGCGTCCCGACCGGCCCGGCGGGTGAGCTTGCGGGCGGCGGCGACCCGGGCGTTGCGCTCGGTCAGCGGCTCGGTCAGCGGCTCGGTCACGGACGTCCTCTCGAGAAACGGGTGCAGACACGACGACGCCGCCGTCGGTGGGCACGGGGCCCACCGGCGACGGCGTCGATACGGCCCTCCTGCAGGGTCCCGCCGCGAGCTTGCTCGTGGTGGGGGCAGGGGGGCCTTCGTCAGGCGGCGGAGACGCCGGTCTGGTTCGGGGCGGCGGCGACCGCGGCGCGCGCGGTCTCCACCAGGGCCGCGAAGGCGGCGGGCTCGTTGACGGCGAGCTCGGCCAGGACCTTGCGGTCCAGCTCGATCTCGGCCAGCTTCAGGCCCTGCATGAACCGGTTGTAGGTCATGTCGTTCAGGCGGGCCGCGGCGTTGATCCGGGTGATCCACAGCTTGCGGAAGTCGCCCTTGCGGACCTTGCGGTCCCGGTAGGCGTAGGTGGCCGAGTGGAGCAGCTGCTCCTTGGCCTTGCGGTACAGGCGCGAACGCTGACCCCGGTAGCCGCTGGCGGCCTCGAGAGTCGTCCGACGCTTCTTCTGGGCGTTGACCGCCCGCTTCACGCGTGCCACGTGAGAGCTCCTGTCTGTCTAGGGGAGAGAGGGGCGCCGGTCAGAGACCGAGCAGCTTCTTCATCCGCGGGGCGTCGGCGGGGGACAGCACCTCGGTGCCCTTCACCCGACGCTTGCGGGAGGAGGACTTCACCTCGAACTTGTGCTGGTTGTTCGTGTGCTCGCGGACGAGCTTCCCGGTGCCGGTCACGCGGATGCGCTTGGCCGTGCCCTTGTGGGTCTTGTTCTTCGGCATGTCCTCGGTCCTCTTCGGTGGTCTGTGTCGGGCCGGCTCAGGCCTGGTCGGCCTCGGCGGGCTGCGCCGGCGCGGCCTGGGCTGCGGCCGGTGCGGCCGGTGCGGCCGGTGCGGCCGGTGCGGCAGCCGGCGCGGCGGCAGAATCGACCTCGTTCTCGGCGGCCTTGGCCTTCTTGCGCTCCACGATCTGGGCCTGCTGCGCCGCCTGGTTCCGGTGCGGCGCGATGACCATGACCATGTTGCGGCCGTCCTGCTTGGGGTTGGACTCCACGACACCGAGCTCCGTGACGTCGCCGGCCAGACGCTGCAGCAGCCGGTAGCCCATCTCGGGGCGGGACTGCTCGCGACCACGGAACATCACGGTGATCTTGACCTTGTCGCCGCCCTTGAGGAAGCGGACGACGTGGCCCTTCTTGGTCTCGTAGTCGTGCGGGTCGATCTTCAGGCGCAGACGCATCTCCTTGATGACGGTCTGCGTCTGGTTACGGCGGGTCTCGCGCTCTTTCTGAGCGGCCTCGTACTTGTACTTGCCGTAGTCCATCAGCTTGACGACGGGCGGCCGGGCCATGGGAGCGACCTCGACGAGGTCGAGCTCGGAGTCCTGGGCCAGGCGCAGGGCCTCGCCGATCGGCACGATGCCGACCTGCTCGCCCTCGGGTCCGACGAGGCGGACCTCGGGGACGCGGATGCGGTCGTTGATGCGGGGCTCGGTGATGGCCTCTCCTCTGCGTTCAGCGATGAGGAGTCAGCGTCCCGACCCGGTGGTGACCCAACGAGTGGTGGCCCCGCCGGCTCTGCCGACGGGGCCCACTCGTCCGGTCACGCCCTCGACCCGCGAGCGGGTGGGGCGAGCCGGGACCGACGGATCGGTCCCGGTCTTCCGGGGACCTGGGCGCCTTGACGACGCCAGGTGGGAGCGGGCTCCTCTTGGTCGACAGCCCGGGGCGGGGCCGTCGATGGTGGTGCGCCTCGATGTAGCGGGGTGAGGCGTTGCTCAGACTACCCCGGGTGCCCGGCTGGCGGCCAGCAGGGCCCGCATGCCCTCCACGGCGTGGACGGCACGCTCCCCGTCGGCGGCCTGCACGGCCAGCACCGACATCTCGTCCTCGTTGCGCAGCAGCAGGCTGGCCCACGGCGAGTGCTCGTCGAACCGGACCGCGCCGACCTGCTCCCACGGCACGTGGTGGGTGCCCACGATGTTGCGCACCACGACGCCCTCGGCACCGGCCGTCATCCGCGGCCGGGCGCAGTACAGGATCGCCGCGCCCATCAGCAGGCCGATACCCATGGTCGCGACCTGGTCGGAGGTCCGGAAGGCGACCACCCCGGTGGTCGAGGACTTCAACAGCACCGACACGACGACCATCACGACCACGACCAGCAGGGCCATCAAGGTGAACCAGATCCGCATCCGGCGGGGGGTGGCCTCGACCGGGGACGGCGTCGCGGGTGTGCTCACCCCCCTACTGTCCCAGTCGTGTCGACCAGCAGCGAGATCACCGGGACCGAGCAGCACGCCGCGTGGCAGGCCAAGGCCCTCCCACCGGTGGAGCAGCTGCGCCCGGACCTGTGGTCCATCCCGGTGCCGATCCCGCACAACCCGCTGCGCTACGTTTCGGTGTACGCTTTCGCCCTGCAGGGCGGCGGGATGGGGCTGGTCGACTGCGGCTGGCTCTCCGAGCCCGGCTGGGAGGCGCTCACCGGCGGGCTGACCTCGATCGGATCCTCCGTGCAGGACGTCCGCGGGGTGCTGGTCACCCACATGCACTACGACCACCTGGGGCTGGCCGCCCGGGTGCGGGAGGCCAGCGGCGCCTGGATCGCCATGCACCCGGCCGACGGCGACGTCGTCAAGGCGTGGGCGCAGCGCGACGGCGCGCAGGCCGTGGCCCGCAACGTGGAGTTCCTGGTCGGTCTGGGCGCGGACCCCGAGACCGCCGCGGCCGACGTCGGTACCCCGGAGGGGTGGGCGCGGTTCACCGAGATGGCCGTGCCCGACCGGGACCTGGTGGACGGCGACGTCGCGGACTTCCCGGGTTGGACGCTGCGCGCGGTGCACACCCCCGGGCACACCGCGGGCCACCTGTGCTTCGCCGAGGAGCGCACCGGGCTCTTTCTGTCCGGGGACCACGTGCTGCCCCGGATCAGCCCGAACATCTCCACCGAGTCCGGCGGCGCCGTCAGCCCGCTGCGGGACTACCTGTCCTCGCTGGCCGCGGTCCGCGACCGGCCCGAGCCCACCGAGGTGCTGCCGGCGCACGAGTGGCGGTTCACCGGGCTGGCCGCGCGCGCCCAGGAGCTCGTCGACCACCACGAGGCCCGGCTGGCCGAGCTGCTCGCCGCCGTCCGGGCGCACCCGGGCAGCACCCCGTGGGAGCTGGCCGCGCACCTGACCTGGTCCCGGCCGTGGTCCTCCTACGAGCGCGGCATGCGGGTCTTCGCCGTCACCGAGACCGACGCGCACGTCCGGCTGCTGGCCGGCCGCGGCGCGGTGATCGGCACCGCCGGTCCGGTGGTCGGGTGGACCGCCGCCACCCCGTGAGGACCTTCGCCGGCCTCGCGGCCCAGGTGTCGACGGCGCCCCCCCGGCTGGGCGCGACCCGGCTGGTCTGCGTGGACGGGCCTGCCGGGTCGGGCAAGACCACGTTCGCCGACCGGCTGGCCGGCGCGCTG
Organism: Mycobacteriales bacterium; assembly: GCA_038233915.1. Taxonomy (GTDB): domain Bacteria; phylum Actinomycetota; class Actinomycetes; order Mycobacteriales; family Geodermatophilaceae; genus Klenkia. The sequence goes on from JBBSVA010000041.1 coordinate 22,646, forward strand.
GGCTCCCCCGTCGTCCACCTGGACGACCTGTACGACGGCTGGACCCTGGACGGCGTGACGGGGCGGCTGACCGCCCAGGTGCTGGACCCGGTCGCCGCCGGCCGGGACGGTGCACTGCACGCCTACGACTGGCGCACCAGCGCCTTCGCGCCCGCCACCACCCCGGTGCCCGCGGGCCCGGCGCTCGTGGTCGAGGGCTGCGGGTCGGCCGCCCGGGCCATCGACGACCGGGTGACGCTGCGGGTCTGGGTGCAGGCACCACCCGAGGTGTGCGCCCTGCGGTGGGCGGACCGGGGCGGCGCCCAGATGGCCGCCTTCCAGCCGGCCTGGGCGCAGGCCGAGGCCGTCGTGTTCGCCCGGGAGGACACCCGGGCCCGGGCCGACCTGCTCGTGGACGGCGACCCCGACGTCGACCCCGGCCCCGCCGCCTTCGCGCTCCTCTGAACGAGCGCCACCTACCAGGGTCCGACCTGCCCACCACCGCACGGCCCCCGCCCCCACGTCCTCCCCCACCCCACCAGCGGCGCTGGTCCTCCCGGTTCGGGTTCACCTCGGCCTTGCACTAGCTGGTCGCCTCGGCAGCGTGCTGCTGGGCTGCGGGACCGGCCGGCGTCCGCCCTCGGCGTCCTCAGCCCGCGCGACAGCGTCTGCTGACGCATGCTCGAGCGGTGACCGGATCCGCCCAGCACGGCCGCTACGCCTACGCACCGCTCCCCGAGCGCCCGGTCTACGACTGGCCCGGCGGGCAGCGGCTGGCCGTCTACGTGGGGCTCAACCTGGAGACCTTCGACTTCGGCAGCGGCCGGGGCCCCGAGCTCGCCCCGGGCGGTGGCACCCCCGACGTCCTCAACCACGGCTGGCGGGACTGGGGCAACCGGGTCGGTGCGTGGCGGCTGCTGGAGACCCTGGACGCGCTGTGCCTGCCGACCAGCGTGCTCGCGAACAGCAGGCTCTTCAGCGACTGCCCCGGCCTGGTCGAGGCCTTCCTGGCCCGCGGGGACGAGCTGGTCGGGCACGGCCGGACCAACGCCGAGCGGCAGGCCGACCTGGACGAGGACGAGGAGCGCGCACTGATCGTCGAGGCCACCGCGGTGCTCACCGAGCGCGGCGGCAGACCGCCTGCTGGCTGGTTGGGCCCGTGGATCTCGCAGAGCCACCTGACGCCGGACCTGCTGGCCGAGGCGGGCTACGGCTACCTGCTGGACTGGTCGCACGACGACCAGCCCACCTGGTTCGCCACCCGTGGCGGCGGGCGGATCCTGTCGGTGCCCTACCCGCAGGAGCTCAACGACATCCCGGCCGTGGTGACCCGCGGCGCCTCCGGACAGGAGTTCGCCGACATGGTGGTGGCCACGTTCGACGAGATGCGCGAGCAGTCCCGGACCGCGCCGCTGGTGATGGGCATCGCGCTGCACCCCTACGTCGTCGGCCAGCCGCACCGGCTGCGCCCGCTCCGGACCGCGCTGCAGCACGTCGCCGCGCACCGGGACGACGTCTGGCTGACCACGGCCGGGGCCATCGCGGCGCACGCCGGGCCGCTGACGCCCTGACCCACCTCCGGAGAACCCGCGCGACACCGATCCCGAACCGATCCCGCTGGTCGGCTGCACCGTCGCCCACGCGGTGGAGATGGCGGTGACCCCGGCTGCGGGCCGCGCTCGGCGCGCCCGTCGTGGAGACCGTGGTCGACCGCGGCTACCGCCTGGCGGTGTGACCCGCCCGGCTGCCCCGACGTGGGGAGGTCCGTGTGCGCGGTGCTGCCGATCCTCGCCCCGACCAGGATGATCACGACGTGACGGACCCCAGCACCGAACCCGGCCGTGCGCTCATCGAGTCCGGCTTCGGGATCGCCGGGACCATGACTGGTCCCGCGGCGACCGTCGTCTACGCCCCCGCCGACGCCGCCCTGCAGCTCGACGACCGGTTCACCGGCTGTCTGCGGGACCTGGCGGACGACCTGGCCGAGGGCGCGCTGCCCTCCCGGGAGCGGGCCCGGGCGGGCGCGGCGCTGGCGTTCGCCGTCGAGCACGCCGCCACGCTGTCCCAGCGGGACCGCCGCGTGCGGGCCGACGGGTTCTTCACCGAGCGGGCCGGCGGCCGGGTTGCCGCCCGCGAGGTCGGTGAGGGCGTGCTGCTGGCCGCCCGGGCCTCGGCCGACGACCGTCGGGTACGGCACCTGGGCTACCTGCTCGCGGAGGTCGTGGTCTCCCCCGACGTCGACGCCGCGCTGGCCGACCGCACGCTGCGGACGGCGGAGCGGCTGAGCTGGCGGCAGCTGGCGCTGCTGGCCGCGGCCGGACGCCGGGACCGGCACCCGCTGCCACTCACCCCGCTGCCGGTCGACCCGCGCTCCTGGACGACGTGGGGGGCGCTGGAGGATCTGATCGAGCTGCAGCAGGCGGGCCTGCTGGACCCCCCGATCGCCGTCCCCCGGCCCGGGGCTGCCGCCCAGCCACGGCTGCGTCCGGCCGACCTGCGGCTGACCCGCCACGGGGTGCTGGTGCACCGGCTGCTGGCCCTGGACTTCGTCCGCGTCGACGACGTCGACGCCGCGCTGGCGGCCTTCGGCTGAGTCCGCACCACCGAGGCTCGCGCCACCGAGTGTGCGCTGAAGGTCCCTTCCGACGCCGTGAAAGGACCTCCAGCGCACACTCGACGAGCGAGCCGGCAGGTGGTGGTCAGTCGGCGAGGGCGGCCAGGGCCTCGGCCACGGGCTGGTCCCCGGCGATCACGTCGAAGGCGAGCCGTTCGGTAGCGGGCTCGGTCAGACAGGCCACGCACACCGCTGCGACGTCGGCCCGGCTGATCCGCCC
>JBBSVA010000042.1:0-24948 GCA_038233915.1 Mycobacteriales bacterium
GCCCGGGTGTCCCCCCCCACCAGCGTGCGTCCTCCTCCCCCGGCGTCGATGGTGGTGGACGCACGGTCGTCGTCGAACCTGATCAACGCCCGGTGGCAGGGTGGGGAGTCCTGGGGTGGTGGCGGCTCAGTGCGTGAGCACCAGCTTGAGGACGACGACGAGCAGCGCCACCGCCGCCGACAGCGCCCCCACCTCGATCGCCCGCCCCAGCGGGACGTCGGCCTGCAACCGCCGGTAGACCACCCCGATGCCGGCCACCCGGACCAGCCCGACGGCCGCGGCGATCGACTGGCCCCACACCTCCGGCGGCCAGCCCAGCGCCGTCCCCAGCAGGACCGCCGCGGGCAGCACACCGGAACTCAGGATCGGGGTGGCGTCGCGGAGGGTGTGGCGGACCTGCCGGCGGTCGCCGCCGCTGATGAGGGCGCCGACCGAGTGCGCCAGCACGTGCGCCACGTAGGTGGACAGCACCGTGCCCACCACGAGCGTCACCGCGGCGCCGGAGTCCACCGCCGCTCGGGAGGCGCCGACGACGGCGGCCAGCACCAGGACGGTGCCGTAGACCTAGGCCGAGACCCGGCTCTGCGCCCGGTGCGGGTCGACGTCCTCGCGCCGGCGGGTGATCGGGCGCAACACCCGGGACGTGGTCACGACCGGCATCCTCCGCCACCGTTGCCCGTAGCATCGGCGCTGCCACCCGGGAGTCCGGCAGGCCCCCCTGTCTCCGCCTGTGGCCAGGAAGTCGAGACCGATCCCCGTGCGCAACCCCTTCTCGCCCTACGCCCGCATCTTCACCGTCCCGGGCTCGCGCTCCTTCTCCTTCGCCGGCTGGCTCGCCCGGGTGCCGATGTCCACGGTCGGGCTGGGCTCGGTCCTGCTCGTCGCCGGTGAGACCGGCAGCTACGGCCTGGCCGGCGCCGTCGCCGGCACGCTCTCACTCGCCTTCGCCGTCGGCAGCCCGCAGTGGGCCCGGGGCATGGACCGGATCGGGCAGAGCCGGGTGCTCGTCGTCTCCTCGACGGCCTACCTGGCCATCGGCCTGGTCTTCGCGACCGCCGTGGTGGTCGGCCTCCCGCAGTGGACCTGGTTCGTGCTCGCCGCGCTGACCGGTGCCTGTGGGGCGAACGTCGGTGCCGCCGTCCGGGCCCGCTGGGCGCACGCGCTGCCCGAGGCCGACGACCGGCAGACCGCCTTCGCGTTCGAGTCGGTCGTCGACGAGGTCGTCTTCGTCGTCGGGCCGCCCTCGGTCACCTTCCTGGCCGCCCTCGTCGCGCCGCCGGCCGGCTTCGTCGTCGGCCTGGTCGTCGGGGTGGCCGGCGCGGTCTGGCTGTCCCGGCAGGAGGCCACCCAGCCCCCGTTCCACCGCACCACCGCGGGCGAGCCGCGGCCGCGCACCTCGGTGCTGAGCCCCCCGCTGCTCGTCGTCGCCACCGTCTACCTGGCCGTCGGCACGGTCTTCGGCGCGATGGACGTCGTCGTGGTCGGGTTCGCCGAGCTGCAGGGCGCGCCGGTGGTGGCCGGGGTCGCGCTGGCCGCCTATGCCGGGGGCAGCCTGGTGTCCGGGCTGGTCTACGGCGTCGTCCGGCTGCCCGGCTCGCTGACCGCCCGGTTCGTGGGTTGTGCGGTGTTCTTCGCCGTCGTCGCGCAGGGCCTGCTGCTGGTCGGGTCGCTGACCTGGCTGGTGCCGACGGCCTTCCTCGCCGGGCTGGCGATCGCGCCCGTGCTGGTGTCGGGGATGTCGCTGGTGGAGTCCCGGGTCCCGCGCGCGGCGCTCAACGAGGGCCTGACCTGGACGACGACCGGGCTCACCCTCGGCGTGACCGCCGGTGCTGCGCTGGCCGGCGCCGCCGTCGACGCCTGGGGTCCGCAGGACGCGTTCCTGGTGCCATCACTGGGCGCCGCGACCGCGGGCGTGCTGGCGCTGGCGGGCGGGCTGCTGCTCCGCGGCCCGGCCCCGGTGGCCGAGCGCGAGTCGCAGGAGGCACTCCGGTGACCGACCTGCTGCTGCACTCCTGCACGTTGTTCGACAGCGCGGCGGGGGTCCTGGTGCCCGAGGCCGCGGTGCACGTGCGCGACGACCGGGTCGTCGCCGCGGGTCCGGCCGACACGGTGCACGCCCCGTCCGACGCCGTCCGGGTCGACCTGGGCGGCGGGTATCTGCTGCCCGGGCTGCTGAACCTGCACACCCACCTGTCGCTGTCGCTGCCCGGCGCCGCCGGGGAACGGGTGGAGGCCATGGGGCCGCACGAGCTCGCGCTGTACATGGCCGCCGGCGCCGAGCGCACGCTGCTGGCCGGGGTGACGACGGTGCGCTGCGTGGCCGAGAAGTCCGGCGCGGACTTCGCGCTGCGGGCCGCGATCGACGCCGGGGAGGTGCGCGGACCGCGGCAGTTCACCGCCGGCCGGGCGCTGTGCTGCACCGGCGGGCACGGCGCCGGGTCCCCGGACACCCTGGAGTGCGACGGCGCCGACTCCTTCCGGCGTGGCGTCCGGTCCCAGGTCGCCCTCGGTGCGGACCTGGTCAAGGTCATGGTCAGCGGCGGGATCGCCGGCGAGCACGAGCAGATCTCCACCCCGCAGCTCACCGACGACGAGCTGGCCGCGGTCATCTCCACGGCGCACGACTGGGGCCGCAAGGTCACCGCGCACGCCGGGCCGGCTGCCGTCATCGCCCGGGCGGTCGCGCTGGGCCTGGACTGCGTGGAGCACGGCTACCAGCTGACCCCGGAGGTGGCCGCCCAGATGGCCGCTGCGGGCACCGCGCTGGTGCCCACCCTGGTGGTCACCCGCTGCGGGTCGTTCTTCGACGAGCTCGGCGTGCCGGCCTGGATGCAGCAGCGTTCGCTGGGCGCGGCGGAGCAGCACGCGGACAGCTACCGGATGGCGTTGGCGGCCGGCGTGGAGGTGTTGCTGGGCAGCGACATGCCGCCGTTCTGGGACTTCGAGGGCACCAGTGCCACAGTCCGCGAGCTCGAGCACATGGCCGCCCTCGGTGCCCCGGCCGGGATGACCCCGGCCCGGGCCCTGCAGGCCGCCACGATCGGCCCGGCCTGCTGGCTGGGTGCCGACGACCGGGTCGGTGTCGTCGCGCCCGGGCGGTTCGCCGACCTGGTGCTGGTCGAGGAGGACCCGACCCTCGACGTCGGTGCGCTCCGCACGTTGCGCTGGGTGATGAAGGGCGGTCGGGTGGTCCGCGACGACGCCGCCGACCCGCAGGCCCTGCGCAGGTGAGCCGCCCGCTCGACGCCACCGACTGGGCGATCCTGGCCCAGCTGCAGGATGACGCCCGGCTCTCGCTGCGCGAGCTGGCCCGCCGGGTGCACCTGTCGGCGCCGTCGGTGTCCGACCGGCTCCGCCGGCTGGAGGAGACCGGGGTGCTCACCGGCTACCGGGCCACCGTCGACCTGGCCGCCGCCGGCCGCGGCGTCGTGGCCTACGTGCGGCTGTCCTGTTACGGCCCCCGCTGCGTGCTCCGCGACCCCGACGTGGCCGACTGGCCGGAGGTCCTCGAGCTGCACCGGGTCACCGGGGACGCCTGCTCGCTGCTCAAGGTGGGGACGGCGACGATGGCCGACTTCGAGGCCCTGGTCGACCGGCTCGCCGTCTTCGGTCCGCCCAGCAGCACCATGGTGCTGGCCAGCCCGCTGCCGGCCGCGCCTGTGCGGTCTCTCCACGAAGGATCACGATGACCGACCCCACGGACATGGAGCTCTACGACCTGCGGGTCGTGGTCGACTCGATCGGCGGCCGCTCGGTGTGCGGTCTAGCGGTCGGGGACTCCTTCGAGCTGACCAACTCCGCCGAGCTGCGGATCCCCGAGGGCAGGCACTTCTGCCTCTACGCGCTGCAGTCGGTGCTGCCGCTGCTGCCGGCCAAGCAGCGCCAGCTGCCCGCCGCGGACTGGCTGGAGCGCGACACCCTGGTCGCCTGCCCGGACCCCGAGGAGCGCCTGGTCATGCGGATCGAGCGCACCCGCCGGGTCGCCCTGCGATCGGCGGCCCTGACGTGACCCGCTGCGAGATCGGGCTGGGTCTGCAGTCGGACAAGGCACCCGGGGACTACGCCCGGCTGGCCGCGGCCGCCGAGGAGCACGGCGTCGACGTGCTCAGCGTGTTCGGTGACCTGCTCTACCAACCGCCGGTCGTCCCGCTGCTGGAGATGGCCGCGGCGACCTCCCGGGTCCGGCTGGGCGCGGCCTGCTGGAACCCGTTCACCACGCACCCCTACGAGCTGGCCGGCCAGCTCGCCGCGCTGGACCGGCTGTCCGGTGGACGGGCCTACTGCGGGCTGGCCCGCGGCACCTGGCTGGGCGCGCTGGGGGTCGACCAGACCCGCCCGGTGGCCCGGCTGCGCGAGGCGGTCACGCTGATCCGTGCACTGCTGTCGGGTTCGGTCGACGGCGTCGAGGGCGAGCTGTACCCGCTGGCCGCCGGCACGACGCTGCGCTACCCGCTGCCGGGCGTCGTCCCGCCGTTCCTGATCGGCACCTGGGGCGCGCAGACCGCCGCGCTGGCCGGCGAGGTCGCCGCCGAGCTCAAGGTGGGCGGCTCGGCGAACCCGGCGATGGTCGGCGTCATGCGGGGGTGGACCGCCGTCGGCGCCCGCCGGGCCGGTCGACCCGACGACGCGGTCGGCATCGTCGTCGGCGCGGTGACGGTGGTCGACGAGGACGGCGACGCCGCCCGCGCCCGGGCGCGCACCGAGGTCGCGATGTACCTGGCCGTCGTCGCCGGGCTGGACCCCACCGTCACGCTGCCCGAGGGCCTGTTGGACGAGGTCACCGCCCAGGTCGACGCCGGTGACCCGGTCGCTGCCGGGCTGGCCGTCCCCGACGACGTGCTGGACCTCTTCGCGTTCTCCGGCACGCCCGAGCAGGTCGCGACCCAGGCCCAGCTGCTGGTCGACGCCGGGGCCTCCCGGGTGGAGTTCGGCACCCCGCACGGGCTGACCGACGACCGCGGGGTGGAGCTGATCGGCACCCGGGTGCTGCCGCTGATCCGGCGCTGAGCCACCCGTCAGGCGGCCGGGGCCAACTCCTCGCACCCGTCAGGCTGGCGGGCCGTCCTGGGTGCTGACGGCCGTTCCCTCGAGCCCGTCCCGGCGGCGACCATCACCGGCGTGACCACCCGACGCGCGCCGACCGCACCCCACCCGCTGGACGCCGACAGCCGGTCGACCCGAGCGGCGGCCAACGCGGGGGAGCCGACGCTGGAGTTCGCCGAGGCCACGCCGTACGAGGCCTACGTCGGCGTCCGGCAGCTGCAGGGGCTGGTCCGGACCGTCACCGACCACCCGGCCGAGCCCGCGTTCCTCGTCGTCACCCAGGTGATGGAGCTGCTCTTCACCCTGCTGCGCCGGGAGTGGGAGCTGGCCCAGCGGCAGCTGCGGGCCGAGGACCTGGACGGTGCGACCGGGTCGCTCCGCCGGTCGGTGCACCACCTGCGGGCGCTCAACGGCTGCTGGGGGTCGCTGTCCTGGCTGACCCCGGCGGAGTTCAACGGCTTCCGGGATGCCCTCGGCGAGGCGTCGGGGTTCCAGTCGTATGAGTACCGGCACGTGGAGTTCCTGCTCGGTCTGAAGGCGGAGTCCGTCGTCCGGCCGCACCGGGGGCTGCCGGCCGTGCACGCGGACCTGCAGCGCGCGCTCACCGACCCGTCGGTCGAGGACGACGTGCTGGCGTTCCTGGCCCGCCGCGGGCTCGCCGTCCCGACGGCCGTGCTGGAGCGGGACCGCTCCGTCACGCATCCGGCCGACGACGCCGTCACCGCCGTGTGGACGACCGTCTACCGCGACCCCCGGCCCGGCAACGAGCTGTTCGTGCTGGCCGAGACGCTGACCGATGTCGCCGAGGAGTTCACCGTCTGGCGGCAGCGGCACGTCACCGCGGTCAAGCGGTCGATGGGCGCCAAGCCCGGCAGCGGCGGGTCCGCCGGGCTGGCCTGGCTGGAGCGCAGCGCCGCCCGCGACGTCTTCCCGGACCTGTGGGCCGCGCGCACGCAGGCCTGACCCCGCCAGCCCGCCCGTGCAAAGTCGATCATGCAGAACGGGCACGGTGACACGCCGGTGGTGGGCGTGTCGGCGTTGCGGTTCTGCATGGTCAACGTGGGGCCATGGGGTGGGGGGCGGCCAGCCGGGGGAGCACCTGCTCGCCCAGCACGGTCACCGCGCGGACCGGGTCCGGGCCCAGCGGCGGTCCGAAGGACAGGTGGGTGGCGCCCTCGGCCTGCAGCCAGCGGCAGCGGCGGACGACCTCGTCGGCGTCCCCGGCGATGCCCAGGCCGAGCATCTGCGGCGTCACCAGGTCGGTGGCCCGCTCGACCTCCCCGGCCGCCAGCGCGGCCTGGATGCCCGCGAAGTCGGCGACGGCGAGCCCGGCCCGCTCCAGCAGATAGGGGGAGAACGAGGCGCCGTAGTAGGCGATCTTCTCGGCCAGTGCCCGCTCGGCGGAGGCCCGGTCGGGGTCGACGGAGACCCAGAACGCGGCGGTGACGTCCACGGCGTGCGGGTCCCGACCGGCCTCGACCGCGCCGGCGTGCACCAGGTCGCGGGCGACCGGGAAGTGCTCGGGCGGGTAGAGCAGCGGTAGTACGCCGTCGGCCACCGCGCCGGCCATGCCGAGCATCTTGGGGCTCATCGCGCCCACGTAGACAGGGGCCGTGGCGGGGAAGCGCAGGTAGGCCTCGGCCGTCCAGCCCGGCCCGGTGTCCTCGTGCTCGCCGGGCCGGCCCCCGTCGCCCAGCACCTGGAGCGCGCGGACGGCCTCGCGGGTGCGGGTCAGCGGCTTGGGGCGGGGGATGCCGGCCCAGCCCAGGAACTCCTCGGCCCCGGCGGCGACGCCGAGCAGGAAGCGGCCGCCGGACAGCTCGGCCAGGGTCGCCGACGTCATCGCGATCTCAGCCGGGTGCACCGAGTACGGGTTCATGATCCCGATGCCCAGCCCGATCCGGGAGGTGGCGACGGCGGCCGCGGCGACCATCACCGGCGCCGAGCGCAGGAACAGGTCGTCGGAGACCCAGACCTGGTCGAAGCCCAGCGACTCCGCGGTGACGGAGAGATCGACGAACTGGCTCACCGTGAGGTCGTTGTTCAGCCGCAGCGAGATGGTCACGCGGCGCCCCCGGTGCAGGCGTCCAACTCGACCTCGACCAGGAAGCCCACGCCGATCAGCCCGCCGACGTAGAGCGTGGTGTTGGCCGGGGCGACATCGCCGAGCAGCTCCGCGTGCGCCCGGGCAGCACCCTCCCAGTCCGCGCCCGGGGCCAGCAGCAGCCGGCTGCGCAGCACCTGCTCGCGCCTGCCGCCGAGCTGTCGCACCGCGGCGATGGCCCGGGTCAGGCAGGCGTGGGTCTGGCCGTAGACGTCGTCCGGATGGGCAGCTCCGCCGTCGGGACCGGTGTCGGTCGTGCCACTGACGGCGATGCAGCACCCACTGCGGGCGGCGCGGGCATAACCTGCCGCTGCCTCCCAGCCGGTGCCGTCGAGCACGCGGTCGTCCCTGCTGGTGGGCGGCTCGATGGGGTGGTTCGACATGTGATCTCTCCGTAACCCAATCGGGGGATCGGCGGCGCTACGGTACCGACTCGTTGGGAACGTTCCCATTCTGACTGGTCCCGCCCCCCGGGCCCTCAGTCCAGCTCGACCCCGGAGGTCGTCATGCGCCGCCCCCTCTACCCCGTGGCCGCGGTACTCGTCGCCGCACTCGGCCTCTCCGCGTGTGGGGGAGGTGGGGACAACGGTGGCTCGGCGTCGGGTGACCGCACCCTCGTCGTCGACACGTCCTTCCAGCTGACCACCAGCGACCCCGCCCGGATGTTCGAGCCGACCGGCCAGATCATCGACCACGTCATCTACGAGACGCTCTACACCTTCGAGGGCACCGACTCGACGACACCGGTGCCGCTGCTGGCCACCGACGAGCAGATCTCCGAGGACGGCCTGACGCACACCTTCACGCTGCGCGAGGACGTCACCTTCTCCGACGGCACCCCGATGACCGCCGACGACGTCGTCTACTCCCTCAACCGCGTGGTGCAGGTCCAGGGCAACCCGTCCTTCCTGCTGGACGGCGTCACGGTGGCGAAGGTCGACGACACCACGGTCACCCTGACGACGGCGGTCCCGGACCCGGCGCTGCCCTTCAAGCTGACCAACCCCGCGCTGGGCGTGGTGAACTCGGCGGCCGTCACCGAGGCCGGCGGCACCGACCAGCCCGGCGCCTCCACAGCCGACACCGCCGAGGACGCGCTGAACAGCGAGTCCCAGGGCTCGGGCCCCTACGTCATCGAGTCCTTCGACGTGCAGGACCAGGTGGTGCTGACCAAGAACCCCGACTACTGGGGCGAGGAGCCGGCCTACGACCGGATCGTGCTGCGCAACACCGAGGCCTCGGTGCAGTCGGTCAACGTCCGCAGCGGGGACGCCCAGCTGGTCGTCGACCTCTCCGCCGACCAGGCCGCCGAGCTCGGCAGCGACGTCACGGTGGACAGCTCGCCGTCGGCGAACGTCTTCTTCGTCTACACGAACAACGACCCGGCCGTCTCGCCGATCACCTCCAACCCGGACTTCCAGGAGGCGGTGCGCTACGGCATCGACTACCCCGCACTGGTCGAGCTGGCCGGCGAGGGCTCCTCGCAGACCCCGGGCGTCATCCCGACCACGTTCCTGGGCGCGCTGGACGCCTCCGACGCCGTCGAGCGGGACACCGACCGGGCCGAGGCGGCACTGGCCGCCAGCGGGATCAGCGACCCGACGGTGACGCTGCACTACCCGAGCGAGACCCAGGTCAACGGGCTGGACTTCGGCGACCTGGCCGCTGCCGTGCAGGCGCAGCTGGCCGAGGTCGGCATCACCCTGGAGCTCTCCCCCGCCCCGGTGACGACGGCGCTGGAGGGCTACCGGGCAGGCACCGACGAGATGGGCCTGTGGTCGTGGGGCCCGGACTACCCGGACCCCTCGGACTACCTGGTCTTCACCCCGGGTCAGCTCGTCGGCCTGCGGGCCGGCTGGGCGGCCGGCGCCGACCCCGAGCTCGAGGCGGCCGCCACCGCCGTCGCCAGCGAGTTCGACGACGACGCCCGGGTCGCGGGCTACACCGAGATCCAACAGCGGCTCAACGAGGTCGGGCCGTTCTACCCGCTCATCCAGCCCGCCCAGGTGCTCGCCTACTCCTCCGCACTCGAGGGCGTGGCGTTCAACCCGAGCTGGACGGTCGACCTCGCGGACGTGAGCTGACCACGACCGCACCGCACGACGCCGGGACCGGGGACACCACCCCCGGTCCCGGCGCCGCGGCGGCACGACCCCGCCGCCCGCGCCGCGCCCTGCTGCGGTTCATCGCCCGGCGGCTGGCCGCCGGGCTGCTGCTGTGCATCGGCGTCACCTTGGTGTCCTTCCTGCTCACCCAGGCGGTGCCCGGTGACCCGGTGACGGCGAACCTGGGCCAGCGGGCGTCCGAGGACCCCGTCGCAGTGGCCGCCTTCCGGGCGGCGAACGGCCTGGACAAGTCGCTGCCCGAGCAGTACGTGACCTACCTCGGCAACCTGCTGACCGGGGACTTCGGCACCTCCCAGCAGACCCGCAACCCTGTCGCCGCCGACCTGGCCGAGAAGGTGCCGGCCACCATGGAGCTGGCGCTGGCCGCGATCGTGGTCGCCATCGTGCTCGGCGTCGGGTTCGGCATCGTCGCGGCGCTGTACCGGGACCGCTGGCCCGACCAGCTGCTCCGGGTGCTCTCGCTGTCCGGGGTGTCGGTGCCGACGTTCTGGCTGGCCCTGATCGCCTACTACTGGATCAGCTTCAAGCTGGACCTGCTGCCCGCCGGTGGGCGGCTCTCCCCGGGCGCGCCGACCCCGCCGCAGGTCACCGGCTTCTACACGATCGACTCCCTCCTCGCGGGGGACTGGGCGACCTTCGGCGACGCGGTCAGCCGGCTGATCCTGCCCGCACTCGTGCTGGCCTCCTTCACCGTCGGCGTGCTGCTGCGCTTCACCCGCGCCGCGGTGCTGGAGGTGTTGGGCGAGGAGTACGTCCGCGCCGCCCGGGCCAAGGGCCTGCCCGAGCTGACAGTCGTCCGCCGGCACGTGCTGCGCCCGGCCCTGCTGTCGGTCGTCACGGTCACCGGGGTGGCCTTCGCCGGACTGCTGTCGGGCACCGTGCTGGTCGAGCAGATCTTCGGCTGGCGGGGGCTGGGCGCCTACGCCTACACCAGCGCGCTGGCCCTGGACCTGCCCGCGATCATGGGCGTCAGCGTGGTGGTCGCCGTCATCTACATCCTGCTCAACCTGGTGGTGGACCTGTTGTACGGCGTCATCGACCCCCGGTTGCGGCTCTCGTGAGCGCCCCGGACCCGCTCGTCGTCCCGGCCGCACCGCTGGCCGGGGACGTCGACGTCGCGGTCGCCGCCAGCCGGGCCGGGGAGGACCGGGCCGCCCGCACGCTGACCCGCTCGCCGTGGAAGCGGCCGCTGGCCGTGATCGGTGCGGTCGTCATCGTGGCCTGGGTGCTGATCGCGGTCTTCGCCCCCGCGCTGGCTCCCTACGACCCGCTGGCCCAGGGCTCGAGCAAGCTGCTGGAGCCCTCCGCCGAGCACCTGTTCGGCACCGACAACCTGGGCCGCGACGTGTTCTCCCGGGTGCTCTACGGCTCCCGGCTGTCGATCCCGCTGGCCCTGCTGCTCGTCGTGCTGGCCACCGTCATCGGCACGACGCTGGGTGCGGTGGCCGGCTACTTCGGCCGCTGGGTCGACGGCGGGATCATGCGGCTGACCGACCTGGTCTTCGCCTTCCCCGGAATCATCCTGGCCATGGCGGTCACCGCCGCGCTGGGCGCCGGGCTGCGCAACGCCGTCCTCGCGCTGGTGATCGTCACCTGGCCCTCCTACGCCCGGGTCGTCCGCGGCCTGGTCCTCTCCACCCGGGAGTCCGACCACATCAGTGCCTCCCGGCTGCTGGGTTCCTCGGCGCTGCGCACGCTGGCCGTCGACGTCCGGCCGACAGTGCTGGGTCCGGTGCTGGTGCTGTCCGCCCTCGACGTCGGGAACGCCGTGCTGCTGTTGTCCGGGCTGTCCTTCCTCGGCCTGGGTGCCCGCCCACCGGCTCCCGAGTGGGGCGCGATGGTGTCCGCCGGCGCCGCGGTCTTCGACAGCTGGTGGGTCGGGCTCTTCCCGGGCCTGGCGATCCTCACCGTGGTGCTGGCGTTCAACTTCCTCGGCGACACGCTGCGTGACGCGTTGGACCCGCGCACCGCCCGGGCGCTGCGCGGATGAGCGAGCCGCTGCTGCAGATCGAGGGCCTGCGGGTCCGGCTGGCCTCGCGCTCGGGTGCGATGCTGCCCGCCGTCGACGGCGTGGACCTGACGGTGCACGCCGGTGAGGTGCTCGGGGTGGCCGGGGAGTCCGGCTCGGGCAAGACGATGACCGCGCTGGCCACCCTGGGCCTGCTGCCGCACGGTGCCCGCACCGAGGGCTCCGTCACGCTGGCCGGTCGCGAGCTGCTGGGGCTGTCGGAGAAGCAGCTGCGCTCGGTGCGCGGCCGCGAGGTGGCGATGGTGGCCCAGGACCCGCGGACGGCGCTGCACCCGATGCTCTCCATCGAGCGGCAGCTGACCGAGCACCTCCGGCACCACCACGGCATCGGCAAGCGGGCCGCCCGGGACGAGGCCGCGGACCTGCTGGACCAGGTCCGCATCCCCGACCCGAAGGCTGCGCTGGGCCGCTACCCGCACGAGTTCTCCGGGGGCATGCGGCAGCGCATCGCGATCGCCTCGGCGCTGGCCGCCCGGCCCTCGCTGCTGATCGCCGACGAGCCGACCACCGCCCTGGACGTCACGGTGCAGGCCGGCATCCTGCGGCTGCTGGACCGGCTGCGCCGGGAGCGCGGGCTGGCGGTGCTGATCATCACCCACGACCTGGGCGTGCTGTCCTCGATCGCCGACCGGCTGGTGGTCATGTACGCGGGCCGGGTGGTCGAGACGGGGACGACGGCCGACGTGCTCGGCTCGGCCCGGCACCCCTACACGCACGGGCTGCTCGACGCGCTGCCCGAGGGCGGCTCGGCGGCGATGCGCCCGATCCCGGGCAGCCCGCCCGCGTTGGGCGCGGTGCCGACGGGGTGCCCGTTCCACCCGCGCTGCGCATCCGCGCAGGACGGTTGCGCCACCGAGGTACCGGCGCTGCTGCAGATCGGGCCCGGTCGTCGCTCGGCCTGCCCGGTCGACCCGTACGCCCCGGCCCCGCAGGAGGTGCTGGCATGAGCATCCTGAGCGCGTCCGCGGTCGAGGTGACCTACCCGGGCTCGGGGCGCCCGATCCGCGCCGTGGCCGGGGTCGACCTGGCCGTGGAGCCCGGGGAGGTGCTCGGCCTGGTGGGGGAGAGCGGCTGCGGCAAGTCCAGCCTGGCCCGCGCGCTGGTCGGGCTGATCGCCCCCAGCGCCGGCACTGTCGTCTTCGACGGCGCCCCGGTCGAGGTGCTCCGCCGCCGGGCCCGGCCCACCGCGCAGCGCAAGCTGCAGATGGTCTTCCAGGACCCGTACTCCTCGCTCAACGCCCGTCGTCGGGTCGGCGACCAGATCGCCGACGCGCTGCGGCTGTCCGGTGGCGGGGGCAGGCGCCCGGTGGCGGGCGCGATCGGTGCGCTGCTGGAGCGGGTCGGGCTGGACCCGGCCGTGCAGGACCGGTACCCGCACGAGTTCTCCGGCGGGCAGCGGCAGCGGATCGCCGTCGCCCGGGCGCTGGCGGCGGACCCCACTGTCATCGTGGCCGACGAGCCGATCTCCGCCCTGGACGCCTCCGCGCAGGCCCAGGTCGCCAACCTGCTGGTCGGGCTCGCCCGCGCCGACGGCGTGGCCGTGGTGTTCATCAGCCACGACCTGGCCATCGTCCGGCAGGTCGCCGACCGCACCGCGGTGATGTACCTGGGCACCGTGGTCGAGGTCGGCCCCACCGCGACGCTGTGGGAGCACCCGCAGCACCCCTATACCCGGGCGCTGATCGACGCCGTCCCCACCCCGGACGGCAGCGGCCGGTTGCCGGCCGACCTGCCCGGTGACGTGCCCGACCCGGCCGCCCCGCCCCCGGGCTGCCGGTTCCACCCGCGCTGCCCGCTGGTGACGCCGGACTGCGCCACCTGGGAGCCGGTGCTGCGGGTGCAGGAACCCGGGCACGCAGCCGCCTGCATCCTCGCCCCCGACCGTGCTGGAGCGTTCTCGTGACCATTCCTGTCGTGGGTCCCGCCGTCCCGGACGCCTCCCGGCCGGGCTGGGACGACGTCCAGTCGCTGGCCGCCGACGTCTGGGCCTGGCGCCGGGTGCAGGCCCCCCGGTCCCGGGACGACATCCCCCGTCAGGAACGCCCTGTCGACTGGACGCCGGACTTCTCCGCAGCCGGGGTGGACGCGGCCCGGGCCACCCGGCAGCAGCTGCTCGAGCGCTGGAGGGCTGTCGACCTGACCGGCGCCGACGTGCCGACGCGGGTGGACCACGCCCTGGTGGGCTCCACGCTGGCCCGGGTGCGCTGGGAGCTGGACGTGCTGCGCTCGCACGAACGGGACGCCTCGTTCTGGGTCGACCAGGCCCTGGGGCCCATTTTCGACGCACTGCTGCAGCCGCCGCCGTTCGGCCCTGACCGGGTGCAGCGGATCACGCACCTGCTGGCCGCCGTCCCCGCGCAGGTGGACACCGCCCAGGCCCAGCTCGCCGGGCACGCGGAGGCCGAGCTGGCCACCGTCGCACTCGGCATGCTCGCCGACGTGGGCAACCGGTTGCGGGCCGCGGTCGCGGCCCTCCCGGTGGCGGGGCTGGATGCCGGCCCCGCCGCAGACGCGCTGGACCGGCTCGGGTCCTGGTTGACCGCCGAGCTGCCGCAGATGGCACCCTTCCGACCGGTCGGCCGGGAGGCGTTCGAGGAGTTCCTGCGGACCGTCGCGCTGGCTCCCGAGTCGGTCGAGTGGATGGTCACGGTCGCCGAGGCCGAGTTCGCCCGGGCAGTGACCATGGAGGCCGTCGCGGCCGCGGCCGCCGCTGACGTCCCGGTGCCGCCATTGCCTGTCGACGTCGCCGCGCACTGCGCCGACGAGGCGGCTGCGCAGGCGCAGGTGCGCCGCTGGTACGGGGAGAAGGGCCTGCTCAGCGTGCCGGCCTGGACCGGCAGCTACCTCTTCGCGCCCCGCCCGGCCTGGCTGGAGCCGCTGGTCGGGATGGGCGTCACCGATGACCTGCTCGGTCCGTCCCGGCTGGGCCAGGACCCGGTCAGCTACGCCCCGGACCCGGATCCGGACCTGCCGTTCTTCTACCGGGCCAACCTGCTCGACCCGCGACTGGGCGTGGCCCACGAGGGCGTGCACGCCCTGCAGCTGATCTGGTCGGCGAGCCACCCGGACCCGGTCCGGCGGGAGTACGTCGACTCCCAGTCCAACGAGGGCATCGCGTTCTACGACGAGGAGCTGCTGCTGGACTCGGGGCTGTGGGCCGACGCGCCGCACAGCCGGGTCGTCGTCGCCCGGTTCCTGCGGCTGCGCGCGCTGCGGGTGCTGCTCGACGTCGGGCTGGCCACCGGCTCGCTCGGCATCGACGACGCCGCCCGCATGCTCGCCGAGCGGGTGCCCGTGGACTCCGAGACCGCACACGAGGAGGCCGCCTTCTTCGCCGGCACCCCGGGGCAGGCGCTGACCTACCTGGTGGGCAAGGTGCAGATCCAGCGGCTGCTGGCCGACGTCGTCGCGGCGCAGGGCGGGACTGTCGACCTGCGGGCCTTCCACAACCGGCTGTGGCTGGAGGGCAACGTGCCGATCGCGATGCAGCGCTGGGAGCTGCTGGGCACCGAGCCCGAGCTCTGACCGCACGTCACGGCAGGCCGTGCGCCGGGACCTCCTGCTCGTGGTGGTGCACGATCCTCCACCGGCCGTCCTCTCGACGGAGCACGTCGGTGACCCGCGCCGTCGAGGTGCTGCCGTCGGCGGTGGCGACGTCGAGCAGATGCCGGCACCAGGCGACATCCCCGTGTGCGTCGACGAGCACGCCGTGTGGCACCAGCCCGGTCACCGCCGGACCGGGGGAGGGATCGCTGACCCGGGCTGCCCGGACCGCGTCCAGGTCGGCGGTGCCCCGCATCAGCGGCACGTGGTCGTGGTTCCAGATGGTCACGTCGGCGTCGAGCACGCTGTTCACTGCTCCGGCGTCACCGCCCAGGAACCCCGCGTACACGGTGGCGACGGCGGCCCACACCGCGTCGCCGTCGGACTGGCTGAGCGCACCGCGCACGGTGACGTCGGGAGCGGACACGCGAGCAGGTTAACCGGCCGGCACACGTTCGGAACGCATCCGTGGGAAGGTTCCCACCGGAGACAGGGAGGGCGCCGTGGCGACCGTGCGGATGTTCGTGAACGGGCAGGCGATGCGCGGTGGGTCGTTGGCCCCCGCGCTGGCCGAGGCGGAGTTCCTCGGTGAGGTGAGGACGGCGCCGCGGTACCGGTTCCGGTCCTTCGGCGACTTCCCCGGACTGGTCCCGGTGACCGAGGGCGGGGCCGCGATCGCCGGCGAGCTGTACGCCGTGGACTACGCGCACCTGCGGGAGCGGCTGCTGCCCGGCGAGCCGGCCGAGCTCGAGTTGTCGGTCATCGAGTTGGCCGACGGCAGCGGCACCTGCTCGATGGTGGTGCGCACCGGGGAGACCGGCGGCGAGGACATCACCGACCACGGCGGGTGGCGGTCCTGGCTGGCGGCCTCGACGTGACTCCCGACGTGGTCGTCCGCGGCGGCACCGTGGTCACCGACGGCTGGTCGGGTCAGGCCGACGTGGTGGTGGCCGGCGGCCGGGTGCAGGCCCTCGTCGAGCCGGGCAGCGTGCGGGCCGCCGACGAGGTCGACGCCACCGGCCGGGTCGTCGTCCCGGGCGGGGTGGACCCGCACTGCCACGTCGGGTTCACCTCGGGGAACTTCACCAGCCTCGACGACCACCGGCAGTGCACCACCGCCGCGGTGGCCGGTGGGACGACGACGATCGTCGATTTCGCCATCCCGCGTCCCGGCGAGGCTCCCGCAGACGCCGCCGCCCGGCAGCGGTCCAGGGCCGACCAGGGACTGTGCGACTCTGCGCTGCACGCCAGCGTCGTGCAGTGGGACGACACCACTGCCGAGCAGCTGCGCCAGCTCTGCGACGAGGGCCTGCGCACCGTCAAGATGTTCACCACCTACCGCGGCGAGTCGATGGCCGACGAGGACACCTTCCTGCGGGTGATGAAGACCCTCGGCCCGCTCGGCGGGATGGTCGTGGCGCACTGCGAGGCCAACCACCTCATCGAGGAGCAGCAGGCGGTGCAGGCCGCCGCAGGCCGGATCTCCGCCGGGCACCACCACGAGACCCGGACCGAGCTGGCCGAGGACGCCTCGGTCGCCGAGGTGCTGGCCATCGCCGAGGCGCTGGGCACCCCGGTCTACTTCGTGCACCAGTCGACTGCGGCCGCCGTGGACCAGGTGGCCACTGCCCGGCGGCGCGGGGTGCGCGCCTTCACCGAGACCGTGGCCCACCACCTGGTGCTCGACGACTCCGTGTACGCCGGCCAGCACCCGGAGCGGTTCGTCTGCTGCCCGCCGCTGCGCCGGGCGTCCACCGTCGCCGAGCTGGGCACCCGGCTGGTGGCTGGCACGGTGGCCACGGTCGGTAGCGACCACTGCTGCTACGACACGGCCCAGAAGACCAGCGTGGACCACGACGTGCGGGTGATGCCCAACGGGCTGCCGGGCGTGGAAACCCGGCTGGTGGTGGTGCAGGACGCCTTCGTCGCCACCGGTGCCATGCCGTGGACCCGGTTCGTCGAGGTCACTGCGGCCGCTCCGGCCCGGCTCAACGGCCTCTACCCGCGCAAGGGCAGCCTGCTGCCCGGCTCGGACGCCGACATCGCGATCTGGGACCCGGCCCTGGAGTGGGTGATCACCGCCTCGACGCTGCACCAGGCCACCGACTACACGCCCTACGAGGGCCGCCCGGTCACCGGCTGGCCGACGACGGTGCTGGTCGGCGGACACGTCGTCGTCGACGGCGGCCGGGTCGTCGACGACACCGCCCGCGGCCGGCACCTGCGTGCTGCGCCGCTGATTGTCTGAGGAGGACGCGTGGACCGGGACGACGTCGACTGGCGGGGCTACTGGGCCGCCGCCCCGACCGCCTTCACCGCGACCGGTGAGCTGGACGAGACGGCCCTGACCGCCACCCTGCAGCTCTACCGGGACCAGGGCGTGCACGGCGTGCTGGTCAACGGCACGACGGGGGAGTGGTTCGCGCAGAGCCCGGCCGAGCGCCGGCGGGTCGCCGAGGTCGCCGTCGCCGCGCTCGCCGGGTCCGGGGTGCCCGTCGTGGTCGGCTGCAACAGCTACACCGCTGCGGAGACGATCGGGCTGGCCGAGCACGCCCGGGACGCGGGCGCCGACGGCGCGCTCAGCACACCGCCGCCCTACGTGCACCCCTCCGACGAGGAGGTGCTGGCGTTCTACCGGACAGTCACCGAGGCCGTCGACCTGCCGTGGATGGTCTACAACTGGCCGCGCGGCACCGCCGTCGACCTGTCCGTGGCCGTGCTCGAGCAGCTCGCCGACCTGGACCGGGTGGTCGCGGTGAAGGACAGCACGGGCGATGAGATCAAGTGCCTGGAGGGCGCCGAGGCGCTGGTGGACCGGGTCCGGTTCTTCGGCCGGTTCGTGCACCGTCGGGGGATGGCTTTCCTGACGGGGCTGGGCGGGGACGGCAACATCGACGGCGGGGCCGTCGGGGCGCCCTTCGCCGCCCCGTTCTACGACGCCGTCTGGGCCGGGGAGCTCGACACGGCCCGCGCCTGCTCCGACCGGTACGGCGCACTCGTCGCGGCCCTGGTCCACAGCGACTACAGCGCGAAGTTCGCCTCCCCGACCTCGCAGGTCAAGGCCGCGATGCACGTGCTGGGCCAGCCCGGCGGCGGCCACGTCCGGCCGCCGCTGCTGCCGCTCACCGATCCCGACCGGCTGGCCGCGCTGACCACCGCGCTGGCCGGGGCGGGGCTGTCGGCATGACCGTCACCGCTGACGTCGTCGTGATCGGGGCCGGCATCGTGGGTGCGGCGAGCGCGCACCGGTTGGCCACCCTCGGCCTCGACGTCATCGTGCTCGACAGCGGGGAACCCAACGGTCAGGGCTCGGGGGCCAGTGCCGCCAACGTGCACGCGCAGGGGATCCACACCCGCCGGCCCGGCCAGCAGGTGCCGGTGGACGTCGAGCGGCTGCTGCCGCTGCAACGCGCCGCCCGGGACCGCTGGACGCACGTCAGCGCGGAGCTGGACCGACCCGTGGGGTTCTGCGCCACCGGCGGCCTGATGGTGGCCGAGACCGACGAGCAGGTGGCCGACCTGCACCGCAAGCACGTCTGGGAGACCGCGGCCGGCGTCCTCACCCAGGTCCTGGACGGTGACGACGCCCGCCGGGCACTCCCCCTGCTGGGCGCCGGGGTGCGGGCGGCCACCTGGTGTGCGGCCGACGCGTTCGCCGATCCGGCGCTCACGGTGCCCGCCTACCTCGCCGCGGCGGTGCAGGCCGGCGCGACGGTCCACCCGCACCACGCCGTGCACGCGCTGTCCCGGGCTGCCGGCACCTGGACGGTGCAGGCCGGACGTTCCACGTGGAACGCGCCGTGGGTGCTGAACGCGGCCGGACCCTGGATGGGCCGGGTCGCCGGGCTGGTGGGTGCGCACCTGCAGATGACCCCGGTGGCGATCCAGGCGCTGCGGCTGGCCGCCGGGGGACCGCGGCTGGCGCACCTGGTGCAGCACGTCGGCGAGGGCCTCTCGGTGAAGCAGGACCGGGGGGGCCGCACGATCGTCGGGGGCGGCTGGCCGGCGGAGCCCTGGCTGCTGGACGAGCTGCCCCGGACCAGCCCGGCGAGCGTCACCGGCAGCCTCGGCCAGGTCGCCCGGGTGCTCCCGGCACTGGCCGCGTTGTCCGTCGAGCACGTCTGGCCCGGGCCGCTGGCCGCGACCCCGGACGAGATGCCGGTGGTCGGCTGGCTGGACGAGGGACTGCTGGCCGTCGGTGGCACGTACAGCTTCACCCTGGCGCCGCTGTGGGCCGACGTCGTCGGCTCGCTGGTGTCCGGGCACGCCTCGCCCGTCGGCCTGACGGGCCTGGACCCGCAGCGGCTGGCGACCCGACCCCAGGAGGAACCATGTGGCTGACCGAGGCGTCCGTCGTGGACGTACTGACCGGACGGGTGGCCCGTGACCGGGCCGTGGAGCTGGTCGACGGGGCGATCGGCGCGATCGCCGACACCGCGCCCGAGAGGGCCACGACCCGCTCGCTGGGCGGCCGGTACCTCTCGCCGGGGCTGGTCAGCGTGCACAGCCACCTGTCCGTCGTCTACCCGTTCTCCGCCCTGGACGAGGCCGAGGACCCCGGGGTGACCACGCTGCGCTCCTTCGCCCGGGCCCGGGACGCCCTGCAGGCCGGGGTGACGACGCTGCGCTCGGTGCACGAGGTCAATCGGGCCGACCTGCTGCTGCGCACCGCCTCCCGCGAGGGCTGGATCGACGTGCCACGGATCGTCGGCGCCGGCCGGGCGGTGAGCGCCGTCGGCGGGCACGGGGTCGGCGGCGGCTGCGCGTACGCAGCCGGTGAGGACGAGTTCTACGCCGCGGCCCGGGCGGAGCTCGAGGCCGGCGCGGACCACGTCAAGGTCTTCATCACCGGCGGCATCGCCGACCCCGACGAGGGCTTCGGCTCCGAGCAGATGACGCCCGCGGAGATGCGTGCCGTCGTCCGGGCGGCCGAGGAGTTCGAGACCTACGTGGTCGCGCACGCCGGGGCCGGCGCGGCGATCGCCCAGGCGATGGACGCCGGCATGCGCTCCTTCGAGCACGCCTACGAGCTGTCCGCCGAGGTCGCCGCGGAGATGGCCCGCCGCCAGGTGTTCCTGACCCCGACGCTGTGCGTGACCCGCTGCCCGGAGTGGATGGCCGACCACGCCTTCACCCGCGAGCAGATCGCCACCGCGATGGAGACCGGGCCGGGCCACCTGGCCAGCATCCGGCGTGCCGTCGAGGCCGGGGTGACGATCGTGGCCGGCACCGACTACCCGCCGGGGGAGGCGATCGAGGACACCGTGGTCGCCGTCCGGGAGATGGAGTTCCTGGTCGAGGCGGGGCTGGACCCGCTGCTGGCGCTGCAGGCCGGCACCTCGACGGCGGCCCGGTTGCTGGGGCTGGCCGGCCGGATCGGCCAGGTGACGACCGGGGCGGCCGCCGACCTGGTGGTCACCGAGCGGGACCCCACGTCCGATGTGTCCGCGCTGCGCGGGATCTCGCTGGTGGTCGCGGGCGGCCGGGTGGTCCGGGACGACCTCACCGGCTGAGCGGCGGGCCCATCGAGTCCCGCGGCACCAGCACCGGGTTGCCGCAGCGGCCACCACGCGGGCCGTCGGGACCCGGTCTGACAGGGTCGACACCGTGCAGACCACGATCCGCGAGCTGACCGCCGACGAACTGCCCGCGGCCTGGCAGCTGGGCCGGCTGGCCTTCGGCGGCTCGGCCGAGATCCCGCCCCGCGCCCTGCGGGTGTCCCCGGCGGTGCACCGGTTGGGCGCCTTCGACGAGTCGGGCCGGCTGCTCGGCAAGGTCACCCACCACGCCCTGGAGCAGTGGTGGGGCGGCCGCCGGCTGGCGACGGCGGCGGTCAGCGGGGTCGCCGTCGCACCGGAGACCCGCGGTGGCGGCCTGGCCAAGCGGCTGCTCACCGAGCTGCTCGCCCGGGCCCGGGACCGGGGGGCCGCGGTCAGCGCGCTCTACCCGACGGTCTCCGCGGTGTACCGGTCGCTGGGCTGGGAGGTCGCCGGGACGCTGGGCGCCACCGAGCTGGACACCGCTGCCCTGCCGCGCACCCGGGCCGACGACGGCCTCGTCGTCCGGCCGGGGGGACCGGACGACCTGCCCGCCGTCACCGACCTCTACGAGGAGGTCGCCCGGGACCGGCAGGGACTGCTCACCCGCCGCGGCGGCTTCTTCGACGAGCCCTCGGACACCCCGCTGCCCGAGGGCGTCGACGGGCTGTCGCTGGTACACGAGGGCGACCGGCTGGTCGGCGCCCTGGTCTTCGGCCGCGGCAAGGGCTACGGCGCCGACGCCAAGCTCACCGTGCACGGCCTGCTCGCCACCACCCCCGCCGCAGCCCGGGCGCTGGTCGCGGTGCTAGCCGGCTGGACGACGGTGACCCGCTCGGTGCGGGTGCCGCTGCTGGCCGGCGACGTGTTCTCCACCGTGCTGCCGCTGGAGCGGGCGTCCTGGCCCGGCGGCGAGGGCTCGGCCGTCGCCTGGATGCACCGGCCGGTCGACGTCGTCCGGGCGGTGGCCGACCGCGGCTGGCCCGCGCACGTCGCCGGTCGGGTCTCCTTCCGGCTGCGGGACGACGTCGCGCCGTGGAACGCCGGGGACTGGCAGCTGGACGTCGCGGACGGCGCGGCATCGCTACGGCGTGCCACGACCGAGCCCGACCGGTGGCTCGACGTCCGCGGGTTCGCCGTCCTGTACTGCTCGGCGACCGGGGGCCGGGCACTCGCCCAGACCGGGCTGACCGGGGGCGCCGGGGACCCCGCGGCCCTGGACCTGCTCGCCAGCGGGCCCCGGGCGGAGCTGCTGGACTACTTCTGAGCGCATTCCCGACGGCCGGGTGGACTTCCTCGCGGGTTGGGCCAGGCACGACCGGGTAGGGCGAAAGGGAGCGGCCGCGCCCCAGGCGCGTGCCCCACCCCCCCTGTACCCGCACCGAGGAGGAGCCCCTGTGGCAGTCCCCAGCATCACCCTGAACAACGGCGTCGAGATCCCCCAGCTCGGCTTCGGGACCTACCAGATCGAGCCCGAGAACACCCGGGAGGCCGTGCGCGTGGCCCTCGAGGTCGGCTACCGGCACATCGACACCGCCGAGATGTACGGCAACGAGAAGGAGGTCGGGGAAGGCTTCCGCGACTCCGGCCTGGCCCGTGGGGACGTCTTCCTCACCTCGAAGCTGAACAACGGCTTCCACGCCGAGGCCGACGTCGCCCAGGCCATCGACCAGTCCCTGGCCGACCTGCAGGTCGACCAGCTGGACCTGTTCCTCGTGCACTGGCCGTTGCCGGGCATCGACATCGACTTCGTCGAGACCTGGAAGGGCATGGAGACCCTCTACCGGGCGGGCAAGGCCCGCGCGATCGGCGTCTCCAACTTCCAGAGCAACCACATCAACCGGCTGCGCGACCAGACCGAGATCACCCCGGCGGTCAACCAGATCGAGGTGCACCCCTACCTGGCGCAGGAGGAGCTGCGGGCCTTCAACGCCGAGCACTCCATCCACACCGAGGCCTGGTCCCCGATCGCGCAGGGCAAGGTCCTCGACGACCCGGCCATCGTGCGGGTCGCCGAGCGCGTGCACCGCACCCCGGCCCAGGTGACGCTGCGGTGGGCGATCCAGCGCGGCGACATCGTCTTCCCGAAGTCGGTCACCCGCAGCCGCGTCGAGGAGAATTTCGCGCTCTTCGACTTCGACCTGTCCCAGGACGACATGACCGCGATCTCCGCCCTGGACCGACACGAGCGCACCGGCCCCGACCCGGACACGTTCAACATGGTCCCCGGCTGAGGAAGGTCGTTCCAGCTCGTCACCTCGACGGTCGCCTCCCCGCTCGGGAGACGGCCGTCGCCGTGTCCTGGGTCAGTCGGTCGTGACGAAGTCGATGAGCTCCTCGACCCGGCCGATCAAGGCCGGCTCCAGGTCGGTCCAGGTCTGCACGCGGGCCAGGATGCGCTGCGCCCAGACGTAGCCGGTGTCGTCCTCCCAGCCCAGCCGGGAGCAGACACCCTCCTTCCACGGCTGGCCCTTGGGCACCGTGGGCCAGGCACGGATGCCGACGACGGAGGGCTTGACCGCCTGCCAGATGTCGATGAACGGGTGGCCGACGACGAGCGCGTCGGAGCCGGCGGCCCCGTTCTGGACCGCAGCGGCGATCCGGGACTCCTTGGAGCCGGTCACCAGGTGGTCGACCAGCACGCCCAGCCGTCGTCCCCGCGCGGGGCGGAAGTCGCGGACGATCGCCGGCAGGTCGTCGACGCCGTGCAGCGGCTCGACGACGACGCCCTCGATCCGCAGGTCGTGGCCCCACACCTTCTCCACCAGCTCGGCGTCGTGCTTGCCCTCCACGTAGACCCGGCCCTCGCGGGCGACCCGGGCACGGGTGCCGGCGACGAAGGTCGAGCCCGATGCGCTGCGGGCCGGGCCGGCAGCGACGGCCGTCCTCGGGCGGACCAGCGCGACCGGTCGGCCCTCGACCCAGAAGCCGGGTCCCAGCGGGTAGCCCTTCACCCGGCCGTGCCGGTCCTCCAGGTGGACGACGTCCTTCTCGCAGCGCACCACAGCGCCCACGAAGCCCGAGCTGGGGTCCTCGACGACGAGGTCCTTCTCGGCCTCGACCGAGGGGAGCGGCTTCTTCTGGGTGCGCGGGTGCACGAGGGAGTCGTACGGGGAGCGGGGAGGCACCGACCGAGTCTGCGCAGCACCTCTCGGACAGGGCCGGAACGACACGCCCGAGACCGTGTTTGAACGGCTCCGGTTCCCGGCGTCGTTTCCATCCCTCCGGGTCGGGGGAGTGCTCTGTCACGACTTCAGGCACCACCCCCGAGCTAGAGGAGCACTCCCGTGATCGGCACTGAGAGCATCGACCGCGTCATCGGCACCGACGTCTACGACTCGGACGGCGACAAGATCGGCACCGCGGTCGAGGTCTTCCTCGACGACCAGTCCGGCAACCCCGAGTGGGTCACCGTGAAGACCGGCATGTTCGGCACGAAGTCCACCTTCATCCCGCTGCGCGACGCCGACCTGACCGACAACGGCCTGCGCGTCCCGGTCACCAAGTCCGCCGTCAAAGACGCCCCGAAGGTCGACGCCGACCAGCACCTCTCCCCGCAGGAGGAGCAGGAGCTCTACCGGCATTACGGCTTCGAGGACAACACCACGAGCACGACCGGCCTGGACACCGCCCGGGACGACTCCGGCCCCCGGGACCCGCTCGGCCGTGACTCTGCTGGTCTGGCCGACATGGGTGGCGGAACGATCAATCGCCCCGACGACCAGGCCCCTGTCGTCGGTCGCCACGATGCTGGAGACGCCACTGTCGGCCGCGACACCTCCGGCCCCACCACGGACGACGCCATGACCCGCTCCGAGGAGCGGCTGACCGTGGGCACCGAGGCCACCGAGGCCGGCCGGGCCCGGCTGCGCAAGCACGTGGTGACCGAGAACGTCACCCGCACCGTTCCGGTCAGCCATGAGGAGGTCCGGGTCGAGCGCGAGCCGATCACCGACGCCAACCGTGGCGACGCCCTCGACGGCCCCGGGCTGTCGGAGGAGGAGCACGAGGTCACGCTGCACGCCGAGCGTCCGGTCGTGGACAAGGAGACCGTGCCCGTCGAGCGGGTCCGCCTCGGCACCGAGACGGTGACCGACGAGCAGACCGTCAACGAGCAGGTCGCGCACGAGGAGATCGAGCAGGTCGAGGGCGACGCCCGCACCACCGGGCGCGACACCACCCGCTGACCCGCAGGACGGCACCCCCGGGCGCCCGTCCCGACCACCGGTCGGGGCGGGCGTCCGTCGTCCCCCGGTCCGGGTCCCGGTGCCCGGCGTAGCCTCCGTGCTCCAGCCGCAGGTGCAACCCCACCGACGGACCGTGCTCCGCAACCGACCGTCGGCGCGCCGGCGGTGAGGAGTTCCCATGGCCGGCAAGAACAAGGGCGGTCGCGAGACCAAGAAGCCCAAGGCCGAGAAGGCCAAGTCCAACGCGTCCCAGCCCAGCACCAAGGGCGCGGTCGACGCGATCGCGCAGAAGGGCCGCTGACCGTCGGCCACCGGGTGCGGCACCGGTCCCGCACCCGGTGGCCGTGCGTGCGACAGGTCCGGGGAGAGGACCCTCCGA
>JBBSVA010000043.1:0-24524 GCA_038233915.1 Mycobacteriales bacterium
CCAGGTGCTGGCCGATCTCGTCGGCCTTCGCGGCGTCCAGTCGGCGCCATGCTGCCCAGTCGGCGTAGGTCTCCACCCACTGTCGCTTCGGTGCACGAGCACGTTGTGCACGTTCATCCCCAGGACGATGTCGTGCATCGCCCAGGCCGCGTCCACCCGTACGCCTCGCTCGGACTGCTCCCCGGCGCCGACCTCGGGCAGGTCCGCGTCGGCGGGGAGCTGCGAGTCCAGCCCGGCGACCAGCCCGAGGCGCGCCTCGAACAGCCGCTGGGTCAGCGACTTCTGCACCGAGCCTGTCGACCCCGGCATGCCGGCGCTGGAGTACTCGACGTTGCCGCAGTCGGCGTGGATGGCCGGCCAGTCCTGCCGGAGAAACCCGACGTTGCTCATCGGTCGGTCCCGGCCCCCGTCGGTGTGCGGCCTTGGACGTCGCTGGGTGGCCGCGTCGTCACCCTACGAGACCTGCGCGTCCGGCTGGTGCTGGGCGACACATCCCGCCACCACATCGGGTGCCCCGGCGCCTATGGCAGGTGGTTGCGCAGGCCAGAAGGGGCCTCTGAGCTGCGGAGATGGGTTGTCGCAGAGGCGATCCAGCGGTAGTATTCGTACAGGTGTTCGAGTGCGTGGGAGAGGAGGGCGTCATGGGTCTGGACGAGGGCTTCGACCCCTTCCCCGACGGGGGGACCTTTTCACTCGACTCCCCGGCCGGGCTCGCCACGGTTGCCGCGCTCGCCGACGAGCGGGTCACCGAGAGGGCCGCGGCACGGGAGGCGGCCCGACAACTGTCGATGACACTGCCTGCCGACATCGCCGCCGTCCTGGCCGGGGCCCTGAATCTGGTCGACGCCGTTGAGCCGGCCGGTGGGCCCGCGGCGCCGGCCCTGCTCGCCCGAGTCCGGGGGCTCACCCAGCTGCAGAGCGTCATCGACACCGCCCGCGCGCACGCCGTCCGGGCCGCCGAGTGCGCGCAGGCCGCCGAGTTCGACGGGCACAAGACCATGAAGTCCTGGCAGGTCGGTCACCTCAACGTCTCCCCCGCGACCGCTGCCCGGGCGGTGCGGGCCGGCCGGACCCTGGAGCGGCTTCCGGAGTGGGCGGCCGCTGCCGCGGAGGGTCGGGTCACCCCCGACCAGACCGCCGTCGTCGCCGCCGTGGCCACGCCCGCCCGCCTATCCGCCGCGGCCGAGCTGGGTGCCGACGTGGCCGAGGTCGAGCGCACCCTGCTGGCCACTGCAACGGGCTCGACTCCGGAGGCTCTGCCCGCGGTCACCAAGCGACTGCTCGACTGGATCGACCCGGACGGCCCCGAACCCGACCCCACCAGGCAGCGCGAGCTGCACTTGACGGCCTCGGCCACCGGCGGCGGCACCATCCACGGCCGGCTGGACGCGCTCGGCTTCGAGAAGGTGTCTACGGTGCTGACCGCGTTCCAGCAGGCCGGCCGGGTCGCCGACGACGACCGCAGCCATGCCCAGCAGATGGGCGATGCCCTGGTGCAGATGGCCGATGCGCAGCTGGCCTGTGGCGAGGACGTGCCGATGCTGCGCAAGCACCGAGCCCAGGTCGCGGTCACGATCTCGGCCGAGGACCTGCTGGACACCGATGAGGTCAGTGACGCTGCCCGGCTCGGCTCAGGCCAGATCGCCGCCAACAGCGTGGCCCAGCAGCTGTCCTGCGATTCGATCATCACCCGGGTCCTCTTCGGCCCCGACGGGATGCCGCTGAACATCGGCCGCGCCCAGCGCCTGGTCCCCGCGCACATCCGCAAGGCCGCCGAAGCCCGGGACGGAGGTTGCATCTTCGCCGGATGCGTCGCCCCGACCTGGTGGTGCGACGCCCACCACGTCCGCGAGTGGATAGCCGATCACGGTGAGACATCGGCGGAGAACACCGCGTTGTTGTGCGAACGGCACCACACGAAGGTTCATCACGGGTTCAAGGTCGAGTGGGATCCGGATGAGCGTCGATGGCGGACGTATCGGGATGGTGGGAGCGAGATCGTGGTCGGGTGGCCGGCGCGTTAGCAGGGCTCTCGGTCTGAGCTGGGCGGAGAGTGGATCCGCCACACCCGGTGACCCCCTTGGTAGGTCGCCGTCTCGATGTCAGGCCGGGGCGACCACCGCGCGGTCGACGATCTCGGCGACCGCGGTGCCGGCGGGCACCGTGCCCAGCACCGACCCCCAGTCCCCGCCCAGCCGGCTGGCGCAGAACGCGTCGGCGACCGACCCCGGGGCGTGCTGCAGCAGCAGCGACCCCTGCAGGCACTGCGCCAGCAGCCCGGCGATCCGGCGGGCCCGGACCTCCATCTGCTCGTGGTCGGCCAGCTCGGCGTGCAGCCGGAGCACCGCGGCGTCGTAACGGTCGTCGGCACCCACGGCTGACTCGACCTCGGCGAGCACGGCCGCGGCGGACTCCGAGCGGCGGTCCATCGCCCGCAGCACGTCCAGGGCGATGACGTTGCCCGAGCCCTCCCAGATCGAGTTCAGCGGCGCCTGCCGGTAGAGCCGCGGCATCAGCGACTCCTCGACGAACCCGTTGCCGCCCAGCACCTCCAGGGCCTCGGCGACGACTGTCGGGGTGCGCTTACAGACGAAGAACTTCGCTGCGGCACCGGCCAGCCGCAGGAAGTCGGTCTCCCCGGCGTCCTGCGCCGCGGCCAGCCGGACGGCGAGGGCCGTGGCCGCCTCGCTCTCCACGGCCAGGTCGGCCAGCACGTTCTGCATCAGCGGCTGATCCACCAGCCGGGCGCCGAACGCCGAGCGGTGCCGGGCGTGGTGCAGCGCCTGGGTCAGCCCAGCCCGCACGGTGGCCGCCGACCCGAGCACGCAGTCCAGCCGGGTGGTGTTGACCATCTCCAGGATCGCCGGCACCCCGCGGCCGGGCTCCCCCACCAGCCAGCCGGTGGTGCCCTCGAACTCGACCTCGCTGCTGGCGTTGGACCGGTCGCCGAGCTTGTCCTTCAGCCGTTGCAGCCGGAACACGTTGCGGTCACCGTCGGGCAGCATTCGCGGCACCAGGAAGCAGGACACGCCCTCCTCCAGCTGGGCCAACACCAGGAAGACGTCGCTCATCGGCGCCGAGGTGAACCACTTGTGCCCGGTCAGCCGGTACGTGCCGTCCAGGTTCAGCACCGCGCGGGTGGTGTTGGCCCGGACGTCGGAGCCGCCCTGCTTCTCGGTCATCCCCATCCCGGCGACCAGCCCGGCCTTGCTGCGCGGGTCGACCAGCCCGGGGTCGTAGGAGGTGCTGGTCAGCCCGGCCTCGAACACCGCGGCCAGCTCCGGGGCCTGTCGAACGGCCGGCACGGCGGCGTAGGTCATCGTGATCGGACAGCCGTGCCCCATCTCGACCTGGGTCCAGCCCAGGTAGCCCACCGCCCGGCGGACGTGCGCGTGCGGGTCCGGGTGCTCCGGGTCGACGGCCAGCGCCCAGGGCGCCCCGGCCAGGCCGTGCTCGACGGCGGTGCGCATCAGCTCGTGCCAGGCCGGGTGGAACTCGACCTCGTCGACCCGGTGCCCGGTCCGGTCGTGGGTGCGCAGCCGCGGCGGGTTCTCGTTCGCCAGCCGGCCCCACTCCTGGGCCTGCTCGCTGCCGGCCAGCGTGCCGAGGTCCTCCAGGGAGTCCAGGGTCAGCGCGTCGGCGTGCCGCAGGCAGGCCTCGACCAGCGCGGTGTCCCCGGCGATCGGGTCGTGCCCGACGAGCGGCGGCACCTGGTTGGTGACCTCGTGGGTGACGCCGGGGGTGCGGGCGCTGCGGGTGCCTCGGGGGGAGCCGGGGTCGGTGGTGCTCATGCCGAGCACCGTACGGAGCCCCGCCGACGATCAGCGGCGGACGAGCCGCTGCAGGGCGAGCTGGGCCAGCGGCACGTAGCCCACGACCAGCGGCGCGGCCCCCGACGCGCGCAGGCCCGTCGTCGTCCCACCGGCGGGTCCCGGGCGCACCCAGTGCGTCAGCGTCATCGTCGTCGGACCCACGTCCACCGACCAGGTCCACTCCCGCGCCGCGTCGTCCACCGCGTCGACGACGAAGGACACCGCCACCCCCAGCGGGCCGTGCACCCGGCCGGTCACCCCGGGCGCGATCTCGTCGGCGGTGGCCTCGACCCGGCGGATCTGGGGCGACCACTCCGACCAGCGAGCGGGCAGCAGGTAGCGGGACCAGGCCTCGTCGGGGTCGACGGGGCCGGTGGCGTGCAGGCTCAACGTGGTCATGACCGGACCTGTGCCCGCTGGGGTTCCACGTGGAACGTGGTCAGGCGGGCGGGCCGCCCAGCAGCAGCGAGCGCATCACGTGCATGCCGACCGTGACGGTGCGCTTGCGGAACGCCGTCCGGTCGCCGGGCACGACCAGCGAGCGCGCGGTCACGCCCTCGGGGCCCACGGCGACCAGGTGCACGGTGCCGACCGGCTTGTCCGCCGTCCCACCGCCCGGGCCGGCGATGCCGGTGACGCCGATCCCGACGTCGGCCCCGAACCGGGCGCGGGCGCCCTCGGCGAGCGCGCGGGCCACCTCGGGGCTGACCGCGCCGGCGGACTCCAGGGTCTCCGCCGGGACGTCGAGCAGCTGCTGCTTGGCGCTGTTCGCATAGGCCACCACCCCGCCCAGCACGGACGCCGAGGCACCCGCCCGGTCGGTCAGCCGGCCGGCGAGCAGCCCGCCGGTGCACGACTCGGCAGTGGCCACCGTCCAGCCCCGGTCGGCCAGCCCCCGGGCGACCAGGGTGTCGACGTCGTCGCCCTGGCTGACGAGCGTGCCGCCGAAGTCGCCGCGGACGACGTCCACGAGCCGGCCGTAGGCGTCGGCAGCGTCGGGGGCGTACCGGGTCACGATCTCCAACTCGCCGTCCCGCAGGCACGTGGTGATCTCCAGGCCGGTGAGCTGGTCCTCGACCCGGAGCAGGGTGGCGGCGAGCTCGGACTCCGGGGTGCCCCAGAGCCGCAGGGTGTCCTGGCGCAGCTCGGTGGCCCCGGCGAGCACGGCCCGCACCAGCTCCGCCTCCAGCGCGGCCGGCCACATGGCCTGGAGCTCCGACGGCGGGCCGGGCAGCACGACGACGGGCGGCCCGTCGCCCTCGGCGGGCGGGACGACGAGGCCAGGGGCGGTGCCGACCGGCTCGAGCACGACGGCCCCACGGGGCACCCGGGCCTGCTTGCGGGTGCCGGCCAGCGTCGCCTCCGGGTCGACCCGCCCGCCGCGGCGGGCCATCAGCCGCTCCACGATCGCGCCGATCCGGTCGGCGAGCGCCTCGTCGACCTCGCTGGGCCGGCCCTGGGTGTCACCCACGACCTGGGCGGTGAGGTCGTCGGCGGTGGGGCCGAGCCCACCGGAGGTGAGGACCAGGTCGTTCGTGGCGGCCAGGAAGCGCAGCGCCGAGGCCAGGTCCTCCGGGCGGTCGCCGACCACCACGACCTGACCGACGTCGACGCCCAGGGTGCGCAGCTGCTCGGCCAGCCAGGGGCCGTTGCGGTCGGTCACCCGCCCGGTGAGAACCTCGGTGCCAGTGACCACGATGCCTGCGCGCGCTCCCACGTCGGCGACCCTAGGCCGGTGCGCGGGGTCCTGCCCGGCCCGCGCCCACCCGGACCCCGCCGACCCACCCCGACGAGGTCCCCCGACCGCCGTGGCGGCGCCGATACGGTGGCCGCGACCGGTCCGGGCGCCGGGGTCCGCGGGGGACTGCTCGACCGTCCCCGCCGACCCGCCCCGTCGACCCGCCTCCCGCCGACCCCCTGCCAGCCGACGTCCCGCACCGAGGAGCACCGTGAGCCAGCCGCCGTACCCTCCCCCGCAGGCGCAGGACCCGCGTACCCAGCAGCAGCCCTCGCAGCCCGTCTTCCCGGGCCTGCCGCCCCAGGGACCCCCACCGCAGCCGGCCGGTTCCCAGGGCCCGCCGCAGGGCCCCCCGCCGGTCCCGCAGGGCATGACCGGACCTCAGGAGTACCGCGCCCCACAGGGCTACGACCCGGCCTACCCGGCCGCGCCGACCGGCCCGATGGACTGGGTGCCCGGTTTCCCCGGCGACCAGCCCCCGCCGCACCCCAGCGCCCCGGTCGGCGAGCCGCACGACACCGGTCACGCCCCCCGGGTCGGCGCCTCCTCGCGCACCCCGGCCGACCGGGCCACGCTGACCGCCACGGTGCTCGGCGTGCTGGGCCTCGTCGTCCTGGAGCTGGGCCTGGCGCTGGGCTTCGGCGTCCGCTCGGTGTGGTCGACGCTGCCCACCTGGTCGGCGTTCGCGACGGTGGCCGCGCTGGTCGCGCTGGTGCCCTTCGCGCCCAGCCGCGGCGGGCTGAGCCGTCGTCAGGCCTGGCAGGTCGGCGCCGCCGGCGGGGCCGCGCTGCTGGTGTTCTGGGTCCTGATCGTGCTGCCCGGGGTGGCCTCGGACCAGGGCTTCGTGCTCACCGCCGGGGTCGCGCTGTCCGCCGGCGCGCTGTGGCTGGTGCAGGCCCGCCGCACGTGAACCTGCCCGCCGAGCCCCGCACCCGGGTGCTGCTCGCGGCCGCCGGGGCGCTGGCCGTGCTGTCGCTCGGCCTGCCCTGGGGTCTACTGCCCGGGACGGCGCACCCGGCCCGGGTCGCCGTCCTCGGTGCGGTGGCGCTGGTCCTGGTCGCGCTGCGCACCGGCCGGCCCCGGCTGTTGACCGCCGGGGCCGCGGTCGCCGGGGTCGGTGTGCTGCTGGGCGGCGTGGACGCCACCCCCGGCCGGCTGGCGCTGGCCGCCGCCACCGCCTGCCTCGTGGCCGTCGCGGTCCCGGTCATCCGCCCCGCCGCCCCGGAGCACTGACCTCAGGGTCCGACGTCGACCCGCACGCCGGTGACCCGCTCGGCGGCGGCCCAGAACCGGGCGCCGGCCACCTCGTCGCGGGCGTGCCGGCGGGCCCGGCTGCGGGCCGGCGGGCCGGTCATCTCCTGCCAGCCGCCCGGCCCCCAGTAGTCCCCGCCGCGCACGTCACCGGCGACGCAGGCGTGCACCAGCGGCCAGGCGCCGGCGTCCTTGCCCTGGCTGAACGCGTGCGCGGGCTGGGCCAGCAGCCGCAGCGGGCCGGCCACCTCGTTCACCCCGGGGCGCTGTGGGGTGAGGGAGTCCAGCGCGAAGCCCGGATGTGCGCTCAGCGCGAGGGCGTTCCGTCCGACGGCGCGGAACCGGCGGTCCAGCTCGAACGCGAACGCCATGGCCGCGGTCTTGGACCGGCCGTACTGCCGGAACGAGCGGAAGCCGTGCTCGGCCTGCAGGTCGGTGGGGTCCAACGGTGACCAACGGTGCGCGATCGAGCCGACGGTGACCACCCGGCCACCGGGCCGCAGCCGGTCCAGCAGCTGCGCCACCAGCGCGACGTGGCCCAGCGCGTTGCCGCCCATCATCAGCTCGGACCCGTCGACGGTGGTCCGCCGGCCGCGCGTCTCGGTGACCCCGGCGTTGCAGAGCACCGCGTCCAGCCCGACGTCCACGGCTGCCGCGCAGGCGGCCACCGACCCGAGGTCGGCGACGTCGAGGGACAGCACGTCCAGCCGGGCCCCGGGCACCCGCGCCCGGACGGCGGACACCGCGGCCGCGGCACGCTCCGCCGACCGGCAGGCCAGCAGCACGTGTGCGCCGGCCGCGGCCAGCTGCTCGGTCGCCCAGTACCCGAGGCCCGCGTTGGCCCCGGTCACCAGCACGGTGCGGTCGGTCAGGTCGGGCAGCACGGGGGTGGTGGACACGACTGCGAGCATGCGGGAGGGGGTGCCGCGCCGCTCTGTCAGACCGTCGCTGACGCGCAGCACCTCGCCGTGGGTGCGCTGGGTGCCTCCCGACAGTCACGGTCGACGACGAGATCACCCGGCTCAGTCGTCGTCGTCGTTCCCGTTCCCGTTCCCGCTGTTGCCGTTCCCGTTGTTCCCGCCGTTCCCGTTCCCGTTCCTGTTGCCGTTCCCGTTCCCAGGCGCGGCGGGCGCCACGGTCGGTGCCGGCGCCACGGTCGGCTCGGGGATGGGCACGGGTAGCTCGCCCACGGTGGGGGCGGGCGCCCCGACCGTGGTCGCGGGCGTCACCACCGGGGTCCCGGTGTAGCTGACCGTCACACTGGCCCCGGCTGCCAGCGGCGTGCCGACCGGTCCGACCTCGACGACGACCCCGGCTGCCGTGTCCCCCGCCGCCACCTCGGTCGGCACCACCACCAGGCCGAGTCCGGTCAGCTCGGCGGAGACGTCGGCGAACGGGCGGCCGACGTAGGCCGCCGGGTCCAGGGTCACCGTCGGGTCGGCCTCGGTGGAGACCGTGGGCGTAGGGGTGACCGACGCCGTCGCGGTGTCCTGCGCGGTGTCTTGGCCGGCGCCCAGCAGCAGGGCCACCGACACCCCGACCAGGGCCAGCGCAGCCAGCACCCCGGCCAGCAGCAGCGGACCGCGACGACGGCGCGGTCGGTCGGCCTCCTCGTCGGGCAGCCGGGTCTCCGCGGGCGCGAGGCCCGGGGAGAGCAGCGCGGTGAGGCCGGCCGGCGGCACCAGGTCGATCAGCTCGGTGGACGCCGCCGAGGGGTCGGCGGCGCGCACCCGGGCCACCGCCGCGACGACTGCGCCGCCGTCGACGATCCGGCGCTGTGCGTCCTTGACCAGCATCGCGGCCACCAGGTCGCGGACCGGGGTGGGCACCGTGGCCGGGAGCGGGGCCGGCTCGTCGCGGATCTGGGCCAGCGCCACGGCGACCGAGCTGGCGCCCTCGAAGGCCCGGCGTCCGGCGAGCAGCTCGTAGGCCACCATGCCCAGCGCGTAGACGTCGCTGGCCGGCGTCGCCGGTCGGCCCTCGGCCTGCTCGGGCGACAGATAGTGCGCGGTCCCGATGACCTGTCCGGTCTGGGTGAGCGAGACGCTCTCCGCCGACCAGGCGATGCCGAAGTCGGTGACGGCGATCGAGCCGTCGAAGCGGACCAGCACGTTCCCGGGCTTCACGTCCCGGTGCACGATGCCGACCTCGTGTGCGGCCGCGAGACCGGCTGCGGTCTGCGCGACCACCTCGAGCACCTGGTCGGCCGGCACCGCGCCCTCGCGGCGGGCCACGTCGGCCAGCGACTCGCCGGTGACCAGTTCCATCACCAGGTAGGCCAGGTGCTCGCCGTCCGCGGCGTCGGTCTCGCCGTAGTCGAAGACCGAGGTGACGTTGCGGTGGTGCAGCAGCGCGGTGTGCCGGGCCTCGGCGCGGAACCGGGCCAGGAAGCCCGGGTCGCCCGCGTACTCCTGGCGCAGCACCTTGACCGCGACCGCACGGCCCAGCCGTTGGTCGTGCGCCCGCCAGACCTGGCCCATGCCCCCGGTGGCGATCAGCGACCGCAGCTCGTACCGGCCGCCGAGGGTGCGGGTCGCTGGGTCCACCGGTCCATGGTGCCCGCTGGCCCTTGTGCCCGTCGAACTCCTGCTGCTGACGTACAACCCGATGATTGGACGAATGACGGACGCAGCGCAGCTGGACCTCGTGTGTCACGCCCGGCTGCTGGACCAGCTCGAGGCGCTCTGGCGCGGCCGGCTGGACCGGATCGACGACCTGCTCGGCGCCACCACGAAGAACACCACCACCGAGAGAGAGGAACCGACATGACCGTCACCTCGGTCGAGAAGGACCCGCAGACCCTGACCATGACGATCACCGCGCACTTCAGCGCGCCGGTCGACCGCGTGTGGCAGGTCTGGGCCGACCCGCGGACGCTGGAGTTCCGGGACGGCTTCGCCGACGAGTCCGGGGCGCCGAACACCGAGCTGCCGACGACGACGACCCGGGTCGCGCTGACCGAGGAGCCCGACGGGCGCACCCGTCTGGCCATCGCGACGGCGTTCCCCAGCGCCGAGGCCATGGCGCAGCTGGTCGCGATGGGTATGGAGGAGGGGATGCAGCAGGCGATGGGCCAGATCGACGGCCTGCTCAGCTGAAGAGCGCCCGGCCCCACCAGTCGTCGGCCCCCTGCACGCCGGGCGGGCAGGCGAAGACCCCGGACGACGTGTGCTGGATGTACTCGTTCATCGCGTCCAGCCGCAGGTTGCGCTGCACCTGGACGAACCCGGTCGCGGGGTCGGACTGGTAGCAGAGGAAGAACAGCCCGGCGTCCAGCCGGCCCAGGCCGTCGGAGCCGTCGACGAAGCTGTAGCCGCGGCGCAGGATCGCCGTCCCCGAGTTGGTGGGGTGGGCCAGGAAGACGTGCGAGGTCGCAGGTACCGCGAACTCGCCGTCGACCTGGGCGGTGAAGTCGACCGGGTCGAACTCCGCCCGCTGGCCCAGCGGCGCACCGCTGCCCTTGGCCCGGCCGATGGTCTGCTCCTGCTCGATCAGCGTGGAGGTGTCCCAGGGTTCGATCCGCATCCGGATCCGCCGGCTCACCAGGTAGGAGCCGCCGTCCATCCAGGACCCGGTCTCGGACACCCAGACGAAGCGGTCCAGTGTCTCGGGCTGCTCGGCCTTGAGGTTGTCCGTGCCGTCCTTGAAGCCGAACAGGTTCCGCGGGGTGGCCTGCGCCGACGAGGTGGACGACGTCCGGCCGAAGCCGAGCTGGGACCACCGGACGCTGAGCACACCGGCACCGAGCCGGGACAGGTTGCGGATGGCGTGCACCGCGACCTGGGGGTCGTTCGCGCAGGCCTGCACGCAGAGGTCGCCGCCGCTGATCGCCGGGTCGATCGCGTCCCCGGCGAACGAAGGCAGTTCGGTGAGCGCGGCCGGCTGCCGGTCGGCGAGGCCGAACCGGTCGGTGCCGTCGGCGGTGCGGAACAGCGTCGGGCCGAAGCCAACGGTCAGCGTCAGCCCGGCCGGGGGCAGGTCGATGGCCTCACCGGTGTCGTCCGGCGGGGCGTACCTGTTCCCGTCGACGGCACCGACCGGGCCGGCGTCCTGGCCCTGGGTCATCCGGCGGGCAGCGTCGGTCCAGGCCTGCAGGACCCCGATGAGGGCGTCCCGGTCGTCGGTGATGACGTCGAAAGCGACGAAGTGCAGCCGATCCTGGGCGGGGGTGACGATCCCGGCCTGGTGGCCGCCCTCGAAGGCCACCGCCTCGGTGGCACCGACACCGGCCGCGGCGGCCGGCTCGTCCGCGGTGGCCCGCCCGATCACGCCGCCGGCCGCGCCGGCGGCGAGCACCCCGGCGGTACCCGCGCCGGCGAGGCCGAAGAAGCGGCGACGGGACAACCCGCCCTGCTCGGCACCCACGACTGTCACTTCCCTGCTGATCGGGTCACTGGCCGGCGACGACCGCCGCCACCTGGCTGACGGACTCGCTCAGCGCGGTGATGCTGTCGCTCAGCCCACGCAGCTGGTCCTGGGTCAGGGTGTCGTGCAGGACCCATCCGTCACCAGAACGGTACTGCTCCAGCTCGGCCTCGGTGGCGGCGAAGCGCTCGTCGATCTCGGTCACCAGGTCGGGGTCGGCGTCGGCGAGGAAGGGACGCAGCGCCTGGACGGCGGCCTGGGAGCCCTCGAGGTTGGCGGCGAAGTCCCACAGGTCGGTGTGCGAGTAGCGGTCCTCCTCGCCGGTGATCTTGCCGGTGGCGATCTCGTCCAGCAGCGCCTTGGCGCCGTTGGCCAGCTGCAGCGGCTCCAACTGGACCTCGTTGGCGCGGGTGACGATCTCCTGCACGTTGGCCAGCAGGTCATCGGCGTAGGGGCCCATGTCCGACACGTCCCCGGTCTCCCACAGCGCCTGCTCGATGCGGTGGAACCCGGTGAAGTCCTCGCCCTCGGCCTGGTCGCCCTCGCGGCCGTCGATCAGCGGGTCCAGGTCGCCGAAGCTCTCCGCGACCGGCTCGATGCGCTCCCAGTAGGTGCGGGCGATCGGGTACAGCGCCTGCGCGGCGGGGATGTCCCCGGCCTTCACGGCGTCGGTGAAGGCGGTGGTCTGCTCCAGCAGCGCGCCGGTCTGGCTCTGCACGTAGCGCTGGTAGTCCTCGGCGGCGGCCTGCAGGTTCTCGTCCTCGGACAGCGTCGCTGCCGCACCGGTCACGGTGAGCGCGTTGCGGATGCCGTCCCCGGTCATGCCCGGCTTGCAGACCGTCTCGTAGTCCCCGGCCGGGAGCTCGACGAGCAACTCGCGGGTGACCCCGGGGGCGATGTTCTCGACCTCGGCCATCACCCGGTCACCCTCGGCGTAGACGTAGAACTCGGTCACCTTGCTGCCCGCGTTGGTGATCGTGAACTGGTGGGTGCCGGCCTCGAGCTCGCCGGCCGCGACGTCGCAGCTGTCGTCGGTGGCGGCCACCGCGATGTCGTCACTGGCCTCGCCCGAGGAGTCGCTGGAGGAGCTCGTGCCGCCCCCGCACGCGGCGAGCAGGGTGAGCGCGGCCAGCGAGGTGGCCGCGAGGGAGGTCTTACGCGCGAGCGTCGACATGCTGGGGGGTCTCCGAGGTGGTGGTCGTGCGGGGGGTCTGCCGGGCCGAGCGGCCGGGCAGCAGGAAGAGGGCCAGGACCGGCACGAGGTAGGCCACGTAGGCGACCATCTCCAGCACCGTGGGCTGGGCCGAGACGTGGAAGACGCCGTCCAGGACCGCGCCGTACCAGCTGCCGGGGTCCAGCC
Organism: Mycobacteriales bacterium; assembly: GCA_038233915.1. Lineage (GTDB taxonomy): Bacteria > Actinomycetota > Actinomycetes > Mycobacteriales > Geodermatophilaceae > Klenkia. Next base: position 12,527 of record JBBSVA010000043.1, read on the forward strand.
AGCCCGAGGCGTCGTAGGCGTACGTGGTCAGGCCGGGCAGGACGCCGGCCTCCTGGAAGTCGTGCACGCCGTACTTGAAGATGCCGGCGGCGATGAAGATCAGCAGCACGCCGCTCACGGTGAAGAACGACGACAGGTTGATCCGGACCGCGCCGGCGTAGAGCGCGAAGCCCAGCACGATCGCGGTGGCCAGCCCTGCCACCAGACCGATCAGCGGGGTCGAGCTGACCGCGCCCTGGGCGGAGGCGAAGAAGAGCAGCGTCGTCTCCAGGCCCTCGCGGACCACCGCGGCGAACGCGATGCCGACGACGGCGCCCAGCCCGAGGCCGACCGCGTCGTCCAGCCTGCCGCGCAGCTCACCGGACAGCTTGCGGGCGGTGCGCCGCATCCAGAAGACCATCCAGGTGACCAGGGCGACGGCGATGACCGAGGTGATCGCGTCGAAGAGCTCCTGGCCGGGGCCGCCGAGCACCGTCGTCGACACGTAGGACAGCGCGGCACCGAACCCGACGGACAGCACCACGGCCGCGACGACGCCGCCCCACACCGGCAGCAGGTGCTGCCGGCGGCCGGTCTTGACCAGGTAGGCGACCAGCACCGAGACGATCAGCACCATCTCCAGGCCCTCGCGGAGCCCGATCAGGTAGCTGGGGAAGAACACCTGGCCCACGGCGGACACCTCCTGGCACGACAGCGCCCCCGGTCAGCTGACTGAGGGCAGCCTCACCTTATGCCCGCGTCGCCGGTACGTCCAGGAGGCCCCCCCGCCCCGGACGCACCGACGCCCGGGTCGACCCTCGAGAGGGCTGACCCGGGCGTCGGGGACGGAACTGGGGAGCTGCTCCTCAGACGCGGACGTCGAACCGGTCGGCGTCCATGACCTTGGTCCAGGCGGCGACGAAGTCACGCACGAACTTCTCCTGCGAGCGCTGGGTGGCGTAGACCTCGGCGACCGCGCGGAGCTCGGAGTTCGACCCGAAGAGCAGGTCGATCCGGGTGCCGGTCCAGGAGCCCGCGCCGGTGCCGAGGTAGGTACCGTCGCCGGCCGGGCGCCACGTGGTCTCCATGTCCAGCAGGTTCACGAAGAAGTCGTTCGTGAGCTGACCGGGGCGCTGGGTGAGCACGCCGTGCGGGGACCCGCCGTGGTTGGCGCCGAGCACGCGCAGGCCACCGACCAGCACGGTCAGCTCCGGCGCGGACAGCCCGAGCAGGTTCGCCCGGTCCACCAGCTGGTATTCGGCGGGCAGCCGCGAGGCCTTGCCCAGCACGTTGCGGAAGCCGTCGGAGTCCGGCTCGAGCCACGCGAAGGACTCGACGTCGGTCTGCTCCTGGGTGGCGTCGGTGCGGCCCGGGGTGAAGGGCACCTCGACCGGGGTCCCGGCGTCGGCCGCGGCCTTCTCGATCCCGGCGACACCGCCGAGCACGACCAGGTCGGCGAAGGAGACCTTCTTGCCACCGGTCTGGGCGGCGTTGAACGTCGTCTGCACGCTCTCCAGCACCCGGACGACGGCGGCCAGCTCGGCGGGCTGGTTGACCTCCCAGCCAGCCTGCGGCTGCAGACGGATGCGGCCACCGTTGGCGCCGCCGCGCTTGTCGCTGCTGCGGAAGGTCGAGGCCGAGGCCCACGCCGTGCTCACCAGCTGGGAGATCGACAGGCCGGACTCCAGCAGCTGGGACTTGAGCGCGGCCACGTCGGCGGCGTCCACGAGCTCGTGGTCGACGGCCGGGACCGGGTCCTGCCACAGCAGCTCCTCGGCCGGGACGAGCGGGCCGAGGTAGCGCTCCTTGGGGCCCATGTCGCGGTGCGTGAGCTTGTACCAGGCGCGAGCGAACGCGTCGGCGAACGCGTCGGGGTCGGCCAGGAAGCGACGGGTGATCGCCTCGTACGCCGGGTCCACACGCAGCGCGACGTCGCTGGTCAGCATCGTCGGGTAGCGGGTCAGCTCACCGGACTCGGGGTCGGGAATGGTCCTCGTCCCGGCACCGCCGACCGGACGCCACTGATGTGCGCCTGCCGGGCTCTTCTCGAGCTCCCACTCGTAGGCGTAGAGGTTCTCCAGGTACTTCATCGACCACTGCACCGGAGTCGAGGTCCAGGTGACCTCCAGGCCGGAGGTGATGGCGTCGCGACCCTTGCCCGAGCCGAAGGAGTTCGCCCAGCCAAGGCCCTGTGCCTCCAGCGGCGCGGCCTCGGGCTCGGGGCCGATGTGCGGCTCCGGGTCGGCAGCACCGTGGGTCTTGCCGAAGGTGTGGCCACCGGCGATGAGCGCGACGGTCTCCTCGTCGTTCATGGCCATGTTGCCGAAGGTCTCGCGGATGTCCCGCGCGGAGCCCATCGGGTCCGGGTTGCCGGCCGGGCCCTCGGGGTTGACGTAGATCAGGCCCATCTGGACGGCGGCGAGGCCCTCGGTGAGCTTGCCCTCGTCGTCGTAGCGGTCACGGCCGAGCCAGGTCTGCTCGGGGCCCCAGTAGACGTCCTCGTCGGGCTCCCACACATCGGGACGGCCGAAGGCGAAGCCGAAGGTCGGGAAGCCCATGGTCTCCAGCGCGCGGTTGCCGGTGAAGACGATGAGGTCGGCCCAGGAGAGGTCCTGGCCGTACTTCTGCTTGACCGGCCACAGCAGACGGCGGGCCTTGTCCAGGCTGGCGTTGTCCGGCCAGCTGTTCAGCGGGGCGAAACGCTGCATGCCGGCCCCGGCGCCACCACGGCCGTCGCTGACCCGGTAGGTGCCGGCGCTGTGCCACGCCATCCGGACGAAGAGGCCGCCGTAGTGGCCGAAGTCCGCAGGCCACCAGTCCTTGGAGTCGGTCATGATCGCGTCGACGTCGCGGGTCAGCTCGTCGACGTCGATCGACTGCACGGCGGCGGTGTAGTCGAAGTCGGCACCCAGCGGGTTGGCCACGGCGGGGTGCTTGCGGAGGACCTTCAGGTTCAGCGCGTTGGGCCACCAGTCCTGGTTACCGCCGCCCTCGGTCGGGTGCTTGAACCCGTCGTGGCCGACCGGGCAGCCGCCGGAGGCCTCGTCGTTCATGTTGCGCTCGACGGTCTCGGTGTCGACCGGGACCTCGTTGGTACCGCGGGGGTCTTCCATGCTCACAGGGCTTCCTCCGTAGACAGGGCAGGGGGAGAGACGGTGGTTCGGGCGGTGCAGTCGGGGCAGGTGCCCCAATAGACGACCTCGGCCTCGTCGATCACGAAGCCGTGGTCCTCGGACGGGGCGAGGCAGGGGGCCGCGCCGACGGCGCAGTCCACGTCGGCGATGACGCCGCAGGACCGACAGACGGCGTGGTGGTGGTTGTCGCCCACCCGCGCCTCGTACCGGGCGACCGAGCCCGAGGGCTCGATCCGCCGGACCAGGCGCGCGGCGGTGAGCACCTTGAGCACGTCGTAGACGGCCTGGTGCGACACCTCCGGCAGCTGCTCGCGGACCCGACGCAGCACCGTGTCGGTGCTGGCGTGCGGGTTGTCCTGCACCACCGCCAGCACCGCGAGCCGCGGGCGGGTCACCCGCAGGGCAGCGCCCCGCAGGGCAGCGCCCCGCAGGGACAGCTCGAGGTCCGTGGTCACTGGCACCCCTCGAGCATGTCCACTTTTCTTGAACAGGTCAAGACAACGCGCGGTGAACGCGGCGATGCGGCCCGGCCCGGGACAGGACGCCGCGGACAGCACCCGCTGGACACGAGCGGGGACTTGCCCCGGTGACGGCCCTGGACCAGGGTGGGGACTTCCTGACCGGTCGGTCGGTATCCCCGGTGCTGAGGAGCGACGATGGCGTCCACCCGCGAGGTCTTCCTGGTCGACGGGGTGCGCACCCCGCAGGGCCGCTACGGCGGCGCGCTGGCCGGCATCCGGCCCGACGACCTGGCCGCGCTGGTGGTCGCTGAGGTCCTGCGCCGCTCCGGTGCCCCCGCGGACGCCGTCGAGGAGGTCGTGCTCGGCGCGGCCAACCAGTCCGGCGAGGACAACCGGGACGTCGCCCGGATGGCCGTGCTGCTGGCCGGTCTCCCCGACACCGTCCCCGGCTACACGACCAACCGGCTGTGCGCCTCGGGCCTGACCGCCACCGCCTCGGCCGCCGCCTCGATCCGGGCCGGCGAGCTGGACCTCGCCATCGCCGGCGGCGTCGAGTCGATGACCCGTGCGCCGTGGGTGATGGCCAAGCCGGGCACCCCGTGGGCCCGCCCGGGCGAGGTCGTGGACACCTCGCTGGGCTGGCGGTTCACCAACCCGGTCTTCGCCGCCCACGACCGCGCCGTGGAGCACCCCGAGGACCCGGCGAACCGCAAGGTCACCCTGTCGATGGGCGAGACCGCCGAGGAGATCGCCGTCCTGGACGGCTGGACCCGGGACGACTGCGACGCCTTCGCCGTCCGCAGCCACAGCCGCGCGGTGGCCGCGCAGGAGGCCGGCCGGTTCGACGCCGAGCTGCTGAGCGTGGCGGTGCCCGGGAAGAAGGGTGCGACGACCGTCACCGCCGACGAGGGCCCGCGGCCGGGCTCCTCGATGGAGTCCCTGGCCAAGCTCAAGCCGGTCTTCCGGTCCGGGGGTGTGGTCACCGCCGGCAACAGCTCCCCGCTGTCGGACGGCGCCGCCGCCCTGGTGCTGGCCAGCGCCGATGCCGTCGAGCGGCACGGGCTCACCCCGCGCGCCCGGGTCGTGGTGTCCGCCAGCGCCGGTGTGGCGCCGAACGTGATGGGCCTGGGCCCGGTCCCCGCGACGGAGAAGGCACTGGCCAAGGCCGGCTGGACCGTCGCCGACCTGGACGCCGTCGAGCTCAACGAGGCGTTCGCCGCGCAGTCCCTCGGGGTGCTGCGGCGCCTGGGGATCGACGAGGAGATCGTCAACGCCGACGGCGGCGCGATCGCCCTCGGTCACCCGCTGGGCTGCTCCGGCGCCCGGCTACTGGTCACCCTGATGGGTCGGCTCGAACGCGAGGGCGGCCGCCGCGGGCTGGCCACGCTGTGCGTCGGCGTCGGCCAGGGCGTCTCGATGCTGGTGGAGCGGGTCTGATGGCCGAGCGTCAGGTCTCCGCACGTCAGGTCGCTGTCGTCGGCGGCGGGCGGATGGGTGGCGGCATCGCCCAGGCGCTGCTGGGCACCGGGGCGCAGGTGTTCGTCGTCGAGGCCGGGGACTCCGCGGCCGAGGCCGCCTTCGCCCGGATCGTGGCGGGGGTCGAGGAGACCGAGCGGCGCGGCAAGCTGACCGGCTCTGTCGAGGAGACGGTGTCCCGGCTGCAGCTGGTCGACACCCCTGCCGACCTGCCTGCGGGGCTCTCGCTGGTGGTCGAGGCGGTGCCCGAGATCCCGGCGCTCAAGGTCGAGGTGCTGCGCGCGGCCGAGGCCGCGATCGGCCCCGACGCCGTGCTGGCCACCAACACCAGTTCGCTCTCGGTCACCGAGCTGGCCGCGGTACTCGAGCGCCCGGGCCGGTTCCTCGGCATGCACTTCTTCAACCCGGTGCCGGCGTCCAAGCTGGTCGAGATCGTCGTCGCCGCCGAGACCGCGGACGACGTCGTCGAGACCGCGCAGGAGTGGGTCCGGGAGCTGGGCAAGACCGGCATCGTCGTGCGGGACTCCCCCGGCTTCGCGTCGTCCCGGCTGGGCGTGTTGCTCGGCCTGGAGGCGATCCGAATGCTGGAGGAGGGCGTCGCGTCCGCCGAGGCGATCGACCAGGCCATGGAGCTGGGTTACCGGCACCCGATGGGCCCGCTGCGCTCCACCGACCTGGTGGGCCTCGACGTCCGGCTGGCGGTCGCGGAGTACCTGACCTCGACGCTGGGCGACCGGTTCACCCCGCCGCAGCTGCTGCGTGACAAGGTGGCCGCCGGTGATCTGGGCCGCTCGACCGGCCGCGGTTTTCACGACTACTCCTGAGGGGGATGACGGTGTCTCACGACCCGACTGTCACACGCACCGACGCCGACGGCGTCGCCACCATCACGCTGCTGGTCCCGGGCCTGTCCCGGCAGTCCCGCGCGGACCTGACCGAGGCGATCCGGGCCGTCGCGGCCGACGAATCGGTGCGGGCCGTGGTGCTCACCGGCTCGGGCCGGGCGTTCTGCGTCGGTCAGGACCTGGCCGAGCACGTGCAGGCGCTGCGCGGGGACGCCAGCACCTCCCTCGACGTCGTCGTGGACTCCTACAACCCGATGGTGCTCGCCTTCGCCGGCCTGCAGGTACCCACCGTCGTGGCGATCAACGGCGCCTGCGTGGGTGCGGGGCTGGGCCTGGCGCTGCGCGGTGACCTGCGGGTCGCCGCGGCCGGCGCCAAGTTCGGCACCGCGTTCGCCGGGATCGGGCTGTCGAGTGACTCCGCGCTGGCCTCGGCGCTGGTGCACTCGGTCGGCGGCTCCCGGGCCACCGAGCTGCTGCTCTTCCCGGACACGTTCACCGCCGAGAAGGCCGGCGAGTGGGGCCTGGTGCACCGCGTCGTCCCCACCGAGGACGTGCTGACGACGGCGCAGGAGGTGGCCAGCCGGCTCGCGGCCGGGCCGACGGCGGCCTACCGGGCGATCAAGCAGGTGCTCGCCACGGCGGCGACGGACTCCCTGGAGGACACTCTCGCCCTCGAGGGTCGCCTGCAGAAGGAGCTGGGCCAGACGCACGACCACTCCGAGGCGGTCGAGGCGTTCCTGGCCAAGCGGGCGCCGGCGTTCACCGGGCGGTGAGGGTCCCCGCGGGCCGGTTGCTGCTGGTCCGGCACGGCCAGTCCGAGGCCAATGTGGCCATGCGGCTGGACTCACTGCCGCCCGGCGCCCCGCTGACCCAGGACGGTCAGGGGCAGGCCCGGGCGCTGGTGCAGACGCTGCTCTCCCACGGCGCGGTGGGCAGCGCGGTGTCGGCGGTGCTGGCCTCCCGTGCTGTCCGGGCACAGCAGACGGCGGCCCCGCTCGCGGCGGCCCTGGGGCTGGACGTGGAGGTGGTGGACGGCGTCCAGGAGACGTTCGGTGGTGCTAGTCAGCCACGGGGCGGCGATCCGGTGGGTCACCACGTCGGTGTCCGACGTCCCGGCGACGTTCGGGGTGTCCACCCACCTGGGGAACACCGAGCTGGTCGTCCTGGCACCGGACGGAGCGCAGGGGTGGGTCTGCGAGGCCTACGGCCCGCACGTGCCGCCGTTCGTCGCGGTCGACACCACGGTGGCGCCGCCGGTCTGAACTCAGTAGAGGAGGTCGGCGCAGGCCTCGCACGACTCCTCGTCGGCGCCATCCCAGCGCTGGTCGACGTGCACGCGGGCCAGGGCGCCACAGACGGCCACCTCGCACGCGCCGTCGACCTCGGAGGGGCTGCGGTGCAGTTCGACGGCGTGCCAGAGGCCGGTGCTGCGGCCCTGGGCGGCGGCAAGGGTGAGGACGAGTTCGCTGGTCATGACCCCACCGTCGGCGCCTCCGGGGCCGATGTGCAGTCGCGTCACTGACGAACTCACCCGTCCGGGTTGGTCAGGATCTCGGCCTCCAGTCCTGGAACCCGCAGCTCGGGTGGCGTGTCGTCGGGCGGCCTGCTCCCTGGGAGGGAGCTGTCGACTGGCCGCGCGGGCACCGGCGACCCGGCATAGCGTCGGGCGCATGCAGCTCACCAAGCACGGTCACGCCTGCGTCGTCCTCTCCGACGGCGACCGCCGTCTCGTCCTGGACCCGGGCTCCCTCACCGAGGAGAGCGCCTGGGCCGGCGCCTCAGCGGTGCTGATCACCCACGAGCACTTCGACCACCTGGACGTCGCTCGCACCACGCGGGCCCTCGCCGAGGACCCGGCGCTGGAGATCTGGACCAACAGCTCGGTCGCCCAGCAGCTGGACGGCGGCGCCCGGGTGCACGTCGTCGGCCACGGGGACACGTTCACCGCTGCCGGGTTCGAGGTGCAGGCGCACGGCGAGTGGCACGCGGAGATCCACCCCGACATCCCACGGATCCTTAACGTCGGCTTCCTGGTCGATGGGCAGGTCTTCCACCCCGGAGACGCGCTCACCGCACCCGGCGTCGCCGTCCCCACGCTGTTGCTGCCGTTGCACGCCCCGTGGTCGCGGACCGGTGAGCTGATCGACTACCTGCGCGAGGTGGCTGCGCCGCAGGCCTACGCGGTGCACGACGGGCTGCTCAACGACACCGGGTTGACGGCGATCACCGGGATGGTCGGCGAGAACGGCCCCGGCACGCCGACAACGGTGACCCGGATCGCCCCGGGCGAGACGGTGCCCCTCTGAGTGCCGGGTCGGCGCGTGGGGTAGACCGTGTACATGCCTGCTGAGGACGCCCGTGAGGACTACGACATCGAGGAGCAGGGCGACCACGAGTACGTGGTGCGGCTGGTCGACCAGGGGGAGACAGTCGAGACCTGGTTCCGACTGAGCCAGGCCGCGCTGGACCGGCTCGGGGTCAGCGAGGACGACGAGGAGGACCTCATCGCGCGGACCGTGGACTTCCTGAAGAAGCACCAGGACGTCGCGGACTTCCCGGACATCGTCGAGATCGAGGACCTCTTCGCCAGCTACGACGACTATGAGGACGCCGTCACCGGGTGACATCGCGGTTCCACGTGGAACCGGCGCTCAGCGGGTGGCTGGCCCCCCGGGCAGCCGGGGTGCCAGCCACCGGGCGACGGCCAGGTACTTCTCGTCGGCGTGGTTGTCCACGCAGTGGTCGCCGTCGGCCCACTCCTGCCAGGTCTTGTCCGTCGAGGCGGCCAGGTCGTGGATCGGCCGGGCGTTCGCGATCTTGAAGACGGCGTCCCGCTTGCCGTGCTGGACCAGCAGCGGGCAGGTCAGGCCGGCCAGGGTGGCCTCGTCGAGCTCGAGGTCGTCCATCAGGGTGCGGGCGCCGTCGGCGTCGTCGTGCATGCCGAGCATGGCCTGGACCTTGCTGAGGAATCGCGGGAAACGGGTGTGCGTCTCGCTCGGGCGGACCGTGCCGCCGGTGACGACACAGGCCGCGATCCGCGGGTCCCGGGCGGCCAGCAGCGCGGCGAGGTGCCCGCCCATGCTGTTGCCCCAGACGGCGACCCGGTCACCGAGCCGGTCGTCTCCGACCATGTGGGTGACGGCGGCCGACAGCGCGAGCTGGACGTCGCGGTCCAGGTGCAGGCCGCCCAGCACGCGGGTCTCGCCTTGCCCGGGGGCATCGAGCAGGAACAGTGCTACCCCGCGGTCGCGGACGAGCTCGGCGCCGGCGGCGTACTCCTCGCGCCAGGCGTCCATGCCGCCCAGCACCATCACGACCGGCGGCCGGACGACGCCGTGCGGGCGCAGCAGCCAGCCGCGCAGGCTCTTCCCGGCCCACGGCACCTCGACGTGCTCGGCGGGCGGGTCCAGCAGGGCGCCGGCGGCGCCGAAGGACGCCACCAGGTTGCGGTACAGCGCCTGCTTGGCCGGGCCGTCCTCGAGCGGGATCTGACCGAAGGACCAGCAGGCGGCCGCGCGCAGGAACTTGTCCCGGGCGGTGGCGGTGTCCCCGACCTCCATGGCGGCCATCGCGGCGTGGGTCTGCCGACGGGCGAGCCGGCCGGCGACATCGCACCAGGCGGAACCGGCGGAGACGCCCGCGTGCAGCTCGTCGGCATCCCCGGCCTGCATGCCGTTACCCACCATGCGATGCCGCGGCATGGCGCGGATCAGGGCCGCGGCGGCGGTCTTCCACTCGGCGGCCTGGGCGACGACGCTCATCGGAGCGCGCCCGTCAGGGGTGTTGCCTGGGTCACGCCGTACCTCCTCGGGGGGTCGGTCGACCCTGCCCAGGACAACGGTAGAGCGGACGCACGGTTCCCGCCCGACTCAGCTCCCGCTCGCCACCTGGGCGATGTGATCGGGCAGCTTGTCCAGCTCGCCGTCGACGGTGCGCTGGACCAGGCGTTGGGTGGCGGCCTGCTGCACGAAGCGGACCAGCCTGGACCCGCGCGTCGGCTGGTGGGTGAGCGTGATCGTGACGTCGGTGCCGTCGCGGCCGCCCTTGCCGGCGTCGACGAGCTCGATCCGGGTGGTCCAGGTCTCCGGGGTGAGGTCCAGTCGGGTGACGACGACCCGGGCCGGTGTCCATTCCACGATCGTGCCCTTCGGCGCGCCCTCGGCGGGTTGCGCACCCTCGTCGAGCTGGCCGGGGGCACAGACGAACGTCGTCCCCGTGCCGACCGGGCCGTCCACCACGTAGGAGACGTCGCAGACCGCGCAGTAGGGGTGCAGGACGGCGAGCGCGCGCCAGACGTCCTCGCGTCGGTCGGGCACCCGGCGGGTACCGCTCGCGGTGGTCATGCGGCTCCAGTGGTCGGGGTCGGCGGGTAGGGCTCCGACGGTATCCGGCGTGCCTGGGTGACCTGTCCCGCGTGCTGATCCGGGAGGCTGCGGTGGTGTCCCCCCGCCGTCGTCAGGTGCTGGTGGTGCTTGCGGTGGTCCTGGGGACGGCGGTGGTCAGCACGCGGCGGGTGTGACCCCCTGGTCGGCCCGAGCTGCGGGCGTCGCGGCGTGGCGTCAGTCGTCGGTCCGCGGCGCGCTGCGGGCGACGTCCAGGTGGTGCGTCGCGGCGACCCGCAGGAGGACGGCATCGACCGCGACCGTGACGATCGTGGCGCCCGCGGCGGCGTAGCCGGCGGCCTCCTCGCCGCTGTAGGCGTGCACGCCGACGGGCACGTCCCGAGCCGCGGCGCGGGCGACGATGTCGAGGAGTCGGTCGCGGAGCGCGTCGCTCCCGGCGGCCAGCCCCAGGCTGAGCCCGAGGTCCCCGGGTCCGACGTAGACCCCGTCCAGTCCGTCCACCCCGAGGACGGCCTCGAGGTCGGCCAGGGCGGAGGCCGCCTCGATCATCACGATCACCAGCGGCTGGTCGCTGCCGCCGGTGAGCCGCCCGATCGACCGACCGCCCACCGGGGCGTACCGGGTGGCGGCGACGACCTCCCGGGCGTGGGCGGCGTCCCGGACGTTGGGCACGATCACGCCACAGGCACCGAGGTCGAGCGGACGGCCGATGTCCGCGAAGCCCGGGCTCCGGGTGCGCACCAGGGGCACCGCCCCGGCGGCGGTGACGGCTGCGGCGATGCCCGGCAGTTCGGACTCCGTCGTGGCCCCGTGCTGCAGGTCGGTGACGACGAAGTCGGCTCCGGTGCGGGCCAGCCGGTCGGCCGTCACCGCTCCCGGCAGCAGGCTCCAGACGCCGTGCACGGTGTGCCCGGCCGCCAGCCGCTTCCGCAGGTTGCCGTCGCTGCTCGTCATCGGTCCGCTCCTCGCGCTCGTCGTCACGCGGGGACCGTGCGGAGGCCGCGCGGCCCCAGCGTCCGGTGGGGTCGGCCCGGGGTCAACAGCGGCTGAGGGCGCGCCGTCCCACCGGAACGCGGCCCGACCGGAACACGGCCCGACCGGGACGCGGGGCACCGGAGAGCGGCCCCACCCGAGCACGGCCCCACCCGAGCACGACCCCACCCGAGCACGACCCCACCCGAGCACGGACCGACCTCAGAACGGGGGTGGGTCGTCGTCCGGACCCGGGCCGGGCGACCGCGGCGGGGCGTCGTCGAGCAGGTCGCGGGGTCGTTCGGGGGGCACGAGGAGATCGTCGGGCGGGATGGCGCCGGTCCCGGGCGGACTCGTGGTGCGGGAGACGCCGGAGGGCGTGGTCACGGTCAACGCCCCGTCGGGGGTCATGACGTACCGCCAGCCCGGGGCGTGGGTCTTGAGGCGGTGGTGGCGCCGGCAGAGGCAGCACAGGTTCGCGCAGTCGGTGTCCCCGCCGTGCGGACCCGGTGCCCACGGCTCGACGTGGTCCAGGTCGGTGCGGGCAGCCGGCCGACTGCACCCGGGATGACGACAGCCCCGGTCGCGCGCCGTGACGTGCCGCCGCTGGGCGGCCGGGGGTCGGTAGGAGTCGGTCCGCGACGGTGCACCGAGCACGGCGCAGGAACACGAGGTGGTCCGCGGGGCGTCGGGCCGGGCGGTGGCCGGTGGCTGTCTCCCGGTCGTCGTGGCCGATTCCGTCACATGACCGTTCCTGCAGTCGTCGTCGACCGCGGCGAGGTGGCGGG
>JBBSVA010000044.1:0-24382 GCA_038233915.1 Mycobacteriales bacterium
CCCGGCACCTGCTCGGCCTGCCCGCCGAGGGCTCGCTGTCGGGCTCGCTGTTGGACCACGTCGACGCCGAGGACCGCGAGCGGGTCGGCACCGAGCTGGATGCCGGCGCCGTGCTGCACTTCCGCGTCACGGACGCCGACGGCGAGCCCACCGACCTCGAGGTCACCCACCACGACCGCGCCGTCGGCGACCGCCGGGTGCTGCAGCTGCGCGACGTCACCACCCGACGCCGCCGCGAACGCGAGCTCGAGCGGATGGCCTACACCGACCACCTGACCCGGCTGCCCAACCGGGCCCTGCTCTTCCGGGAGATGGCCCGCACGGCCGCGCAGGACCCGGCGCACGGGGACCTGGCGGAGCGCTGCCTGCTGGTGCTGGACCTCGACGGGTTCAAGGCCGTCAACGACGAGGCCGGACACGAGGCCGGGGACCACCTGCTCATCGAGGTGGCCGGTCGATTGCGCACCGTCGTCCGCGAGCACGACCTGGTGTCCCGGCTGGGCGGTGACGAGTTCGCCGTGTTGGTCACCGGCACCCTCAGTGAGGCCGTCGAGGCCGCACAGCGAGTCGTCGACGTGCTCGCGCTGCCGCACCGCACCGCGATGAGGACCTTCGCCATCGGCGCCAGCGTCGGGGTCTCCCAGCTGCGCCCGGGCAGCGGCCAGCTCGCCTTCCGCGAGGCCGACGCCGCGCTGCGCGCCGCCAAGCAGGCCGGCAAGGGCTGTCTGCGGATCTGGGACGACGGCCGCGGTGCGCACGTCCCCGATTCCGACGTCGCGACCGCGATCGTCGAGGGCCACCTCCAGCTCCGCTACACCCTGGCAGGCACGTCGACCGACTCGTTGGGCGCCGTGCACTCCGTCCCCGTCTGGGAGCACCGCACGGCCGGACAGCTGCCCGCGGCCGAGCTCTGGGCCGCCGCCGGCCGGCAGGGCCAGGACGCGGCGCTGCAGCGCTGGCTGCTGCACACCGCCACCGCGGAGGCAGCGTCGCTGTCCCGCCCGCTCACCCTCGCGCTGGACCTGCCGGCCGGGCACGTCCAGGCCGACCACCTCCTGGACGACGTCCGGACGGCGCTGGCCGCCTCGGGACTCCCGCCGCACCGCCTTTCCCTCGCCGTCACCGAGGACGCCCTGACCACGGCCGCGGCGACCCTGCCCGGGGTGCTGCACGACCTGCACGCCGACGGCGTCCGGATCTGCCTGGACGACTACGGCATGGGCCGCACCCTGGTCTCGCACCTGGCCCGGGTGCCGCTGGACGCGATCCGGGTCGACGTCTCGGCACTCGGTGGCCGGGGCGACGACGCGCACACCCTCAAGGTGGTGCGGGCGATCGTCGCCGACGCGGACGCCTTCGGGTTGACCACCGTCGCGCACGGCGTCGAGCCCGGCCCGCTGCTGGACGCGGTGCTGGCCTGCGGGGTGCGGATGGTCCGCAGCCGGGCCACGCCGCAGCTGGTCACCGTCACCGAGGTCGCTGCGCTGCTCGGTGCGCCGGCGCTGCGCTGAGCGGGCCGGATACTGACCCCATGACCGGTCTGGTGTTCCTCGGTCACTCGACGGTGCGCGTCGAGCTGGCCGGGCAGGTGGTGCTCACCGACCCGCTGCTGACCGGTCGGGTCGGTCCGCTGCGCCGCGTCGTCCCTCCGCTGGACCCGGCGACCTGGGCCGACGTCGACCTGGTGCTGCTGAGCCACCTGCACGGCGACCACCTGCACCTGCCCTCGCTGCGCCGGCTGGGTGCCGACACCCGGGTCGTCGTCCCCCGTGGTGGTGGGGCGTGGCTGCGCGGTCGCGGGTTCACCCGGGTCTCCGAGCTGGCCCCGGGCGAGACGCTGGTGCACGGCAGGCTCACGGTCACCGGCGTCCAGGCCCGGCACAGCGGGCACCGCTGGGGCCCCCGCTCCACCCACGGTCCCGACGCCGTCGCGATGGGCCACCTGCTCACCGGCGACGGCAGCACGGTGTACGCCGCCGGCGACACCGACGTCTTCCCGGAGATGCGTTCGCTGGCCCCCCTCGACGTGGCGCTGCTGCCCGTCTGGGGCTGGGGCACGTCGCTGGGTCCGGGCCACATGGACCCCGCCGCCGCGGCTCTGGCCTGCGCGTTGCTTCGCCCGCGCGTCGCCGTCCCGGTGCACTGGGGCACCCTGGCCGCCGTGGGGACGACGACACTGCCGCGGGTCGGACCGCTGATGCGCCGGCTGCTGGTCGACCCGCCCCGGGAGTTCGCCGCCGCCGTCGAGGCCGCGGGCCTGGGCACCACGGTGCTCGTCACCGCCCCCGGCGCCCGCGTCGACCTGCCCGCCCGCACCTCCGACGCCGTCCTTGGCGAAGTTCGCGACTCCCGCGCCCCCTCGGGCGGCGATAGTCGCGATTATCGCAGCCCCTCCGGCGGCGATAGTCGCGATTTCCGCGGCTCGGCGGGCCGTGACGATCGCGGCGGCGGGGACCCCGCGTGAGCGTCACCGTGCTGGCCTCGTCCTGGACCGACGGCAGCTCGCTGGGCTACCCGGTGCTCTTCGGCGGCGTGCTGCTCGGCTCGATCGTTCCGGTCGTGCCCACCGGTCCGCTGCTGTCGGTCGCCGCCGCGATCGCGATGACCACCGACCGGCTGGACATCGGGCTGGTCCTGCTGCTGGCCACCCTCGGCGCCTTCCTCGGCGACGTCGTCACCTTCTCCGTCGCCCGGTTCGGCGGGCCCGCCGCGGTCCGCTGGGTCGCCCGCGGCCAGCACGCCGACCGGCTGGAGGAGGTCCGCGGCCAGTTCGTCCGACATGGCTGGCAGATCATCGTTGTCGGCCGGTTGCTGCCCGCCGGGCGCATCCCGGTGCTGCTGGCCGCCGGAGCGCTGGCCTACCCGTGGCGCCGGCTGTTGCCCGCGTCGCTGGGTGCGGCGTTTCTCTGGGCGGGGGCCTACTCCCTGCTCGGGGTGGTCAGCGGCGGCATCTTCGACAGCCCGCTGGTCGCGACCCTGGTCGCTACCGGGCTGGTGCTCGTGGTCGGCTTGGTGATGAACCTGGTCTCCTCGAGACGCCGGAAGAAGAAGGCCGCCCGCGACACCGCCCCGGTGACGTGAGCGAGCCCCACCGCCCGCCCGCCCGCCGGGTGCTCACCAGCGGCCGGCTGCTCACCCGCGTGCTGCTGGTCTGGGTCCTGACGACGGCGGCCCTGCTGCTGCTGGATCACTGGCTCACCGGTTTCGCGATGACAGGCTGGTGGCAGCCGCCGGTCGCCGCACTGATGCTGGGTGTGCTGGCCGGCGTCGTCTGGCCACTGCTCATGCGGATCGCGCTGCCGATCGCGTTCCTCACCCTCGGGCTGGGCGGGTTCTTGCTCTTGGGAGCCGGGGTGCTGGGCATCTTCTACGCGATCCCCGGGGTCGCGGTGACCTCGTTCCGGACCTCCGTCGTGGTCGCCGTGGTGATGGCCGGTGTTGCCGCGCTGATCAGCTCGTTCCTGGCTCTGGACGAGGACGAGCTGTTCTTCCGCCGGGCCGCCCGCAAGGTGGGCGGCGGCGACTCGGCGGACGTCCCCGGGGTCCTCTTCCTGCAGATCGACGGGCTCGGACACGCCACCGCCCAGCGCGCCGTCCGGGACGGCTCGATGCCCACCCTGGCCGCCTGGCTGCGCGCGGGCAGCCACGCGATGACCTCCTGGCACACCGACTGGAGCTCGCAGACCGGGGCCAGCGTCTGCGGCATCCTGCACGGCGACAACCACGACATCGTCGGATTCCGTTGGTATGAGAAGGAGCGCGATCGAGTCGTCGTCGTCTCGCACCCCGAGGACGCCGCGCTCGTCGAGGCCCGGCACAGCGACGGCAAGGGCCTGCTCTCCGGGGACGGCGCCGGCCGGGGCAACCTGTTCACCGGCGACGCCCGGCACGTGTCGCTGACCATGAGCTCGCTGGCTGTCGTCGTGCCCCGTGGCGCGCGCCGCGAACGGCGGAGCACCGACCGGCTCGGCGCCGGCTACTACGCCTACTTCGCCAACCCGGTCAACGCGCTCCGCACGCTGGCCGTCTCGCTCGTCGACGTCGCCCGCGAGCTGGCCGCGGCATCCCGGCAGCGCCGGGCGAACGTCGTCCCCCGGGTCAGCCGGGGTGGCGTCTACGCCCTCGCCCGCCCGGGGACGACGGTCATCGCCCGGGACGTCGTGGTCGCCGCGCTGATCGAGGACATGCTGGCCGGGCGGCCCGTCGCGTACGCGGACTTCCTGGGCTACGACGAGGTCGCGCACCACTCCGGCATCGAGCGCTTCGACACCCTCGAGGTGTTGCGCAGCATCGACCAGCAGATAGGCCGGCTCTGGCGGGCCACCCAGCTGGCCCCGCGGCCCTACCACCTGGTCTGCCTGTCCGACCACGGCCAGACCCAGGGCTGGTCGTTCGCCGACCGGTTCGGCGAGACTATCGAGGAGCTGGTCGGGCGGCTCTGCCTCCCGCCGGGATCCCCGCCCGCCCCGCCCCGGACCCGCAGGCACCGCGGACGCCGCAAGCCCCTCACTGGGCCGGCGGACTCCCGTCGTCCGGTGGAGGGCTGGCAGGTCGGCGCCGCACTGGCCGAGGCAGCATCCGGTGGTGGGCTGGTCGCCCGGCGGCTGCGCGACCGGGTCGAGCGGGCTGGGTCGGCGGAGCACCGGGACCGCGACGTCACCGGTGCGCCCGGCCGGGGCGCGCGAGTGGCCCCCGGCGTCGTCTGCGTGGCCAGCGGTCACACCGCGATGGTGTCCTTCACCGATCTGCCCGGCCGGGTCACCCTGGAGACCATCGAGCAGGAGTGGCCGCACCTGCTGCCCGCCCTGGTCGACCACGACGGCGTCGGCTTCCTGCTCGTGCAGTCCGCGGAGTTCGGCCCGGTCGTGCTGGGCCGGGACGGGCTGCACCGGCTGGACAGCGGCGTCGTCATCGGCGCGGACCCCTTGACCCCCTACGGCGAGCACGCCGCCCGCCTGATCGCCCGGACCTCGACCTTCCCGCACTGCGCCGACATCATGATCAACAGCCGCTTCGACCCGACCACCGAGGAGGCCTCCGCCTTCGAGCCGCACGTGGGCTCGCACGGCGGACTGGGCGGGCCGCAGCAGCACGGGTTCCTGGTGCACCCGTCGTCCTTCACCCCGCCCGGGGAGATCGTCGGTGCCGAGCACCTGCACCGCGTCCTGCGCGGCTGGCTCACCGAGATCGGCCACCCCGACCCGCACGCCGCCCAGTCCGCAGACCCGCACCCCGAGCCCGCCCAGACCTGACCCCTGCCTCCGTCGCGACCCTCCGCCGGCCTGGAGGCGGCGTTCTTCGCGACTTTCGCCGCCCTGGGGCGGGCGTTTTTCGCGACTTTCGCCGCCCTGGGGCGGGCGTTCTTCGCGACTTCCGCCGTCGATCAGCGAGAGAACGTGGCGCCCCGCTCGATGAGCACCCGGCGGATCCGCTGGACGACGGCGTCGATGTCCCGGAGGTCGTGCGCGTACACCCGGATCACCACCCAGCCCGCAGCTTCCAGAGCAGCCAACCGAGCAGCGTCCCGGGCGGCTTGTTCGGGATCGAAGTGGTAGTAGCCCTCGTACTCGACGGCCACCCGGACCTCCTCGAAGCCCAGGTCCACCCGGCCCACGAAGCGGTCTCCGTCGAACACCGCACACTGCGGGACCGGGTGGAGGCCAGCGCCGCAGAGGAGCACCCGGACCCACGACTCCGGCGGTGACTCCGCCCGGTCGTCGACGAGCTCCACGACCTCGCGGACCCGCGTGACACCCCACCGCGCCGCCGATGCCTCCACGAGTGCCACCAGGTCGTGCAGGGTCAGTGCCCCGGCGCGCAGCATCGCGTCGATGGCGGCCACTGCATCCGTCGTCCGTTCGAGCACCGCTGTGTCCCACGCCGTCCGCAGCGCCGTCGTGACCGGCACGCCCTCGATCTCGTCGACGTCGTCGATCGACAGGTCGGTGCGGTGGACCACTGTCCCCCGCCGGCCACCCCACCGGACCCCCGGGGCCCGGACGACGGTCACCGGGTCGTGGACCCTGGCGTGACTGGCGCCGTACCAGGCGGCAGCGGAACGCCCTCCGATCGCTGCGCCCGACGGCAGGGTCAGTGCCACGCCACGGCAGTACAGCTGGTGGTCGTGCGCAATTCCCGGATCGGCGTAGACGCCGGCCGTCAGACGACGAAAGGAGAGCTCACGCAGCTGCCGGGTGGTGATCCGTCCGGCTGCGACTGCGTGCGCTCCGATGAAGACACCGGGCAAGTCGACACGAGACACCCCGACAGCGTGGCCCAGACGACGACGTCACCCCCCGGTTGTCCACAGGCCCCGACGACCAACGGCGAAAGTCGCGAAGAACGCCGCCATCCGAGCGACGAAAGTCGCGAAGAACGCCGCCATCCGAGCGACGAAAGTCGCGAAGAACGCCGCCGTGCGGGCGGCGAAAGTCGCGAAGAACGCCGGGTGCGGGCGGCGGAAGGCGCTAACAACGCCGGGGGGGGCGGGCGGGCGCTGGTGAGGGGGCCGTGACGGGCGGGTGCCCGGCCCGGGGCCGACGTGAAGATCACGTGAACCGGGTCTCGTGCACGACGGCGAGGGGTTCGTGCCGGTCGCCGTCCACGAGCGGCCGCCGATGGTCACCGTGGGTGACCACGTCGCACGGTGGGCCGCCGAGGTCAGCTGAGCGGGGTCCGGTCCAGCGCGGCCGTCAGGTCGGCCGGGGTGTCGTAGAGGTCGATGGCCCCGGCGTCGCGGAGCTCGTCGTCGCCGAACCCGCCCGACCGGACCACGATCGCCGGCATGCCGGCCGCCTTCGCGGCCTGCACGTCGTACACCGAGTCGCCGACGACGACGGCGGGCGCGTCCTGCGGTTCCCCGAGCTTGCGCAACGCGGTCTGCAGCAGGTCCGGGTGCGGCTTGGACGCCTCGACGTCGTCGCTGGTGGTCCACGCCTCGGCGACGTCCCGGGCGTCGAGCAGGTCGAGGTGGTGCTCGACCTGCTCGGCCTTGCCCGAGCTCGCCAGCACCAGCCGGTGCCCGCGCTGCCGGACGGCGACCAGCAGGTCGCGGGCCCCGGGCAGCGGCACCAGCTCGCCCATCAGCGGCTGCACCTCCTCCGCCCAGCGTTCCCGGGCCTGGTCCCCCAGCCGCTCCTCCAGCTCCTCGCCGCCGATCGCGGCGACCAACTGGTCCCCGCCCATCCCGATCAGCCGGTGCAGCCGCCAGACCGGGAACGTCTCGCCCAACGAGCGGAACGCCCGGTACCAGGCGAGCGCGTGGTGGTAGTTGGAGTCGACGAGGGTGCCGTCCACGTCCAGGACGGCGATCACGGGGGCAGCCATGCTTCAGGCCCTGCCCACCCGGGGCGGGGGTCAACCCGTGGTGGTGGCCTCCGCGCACTCGGACAGCAGCCCGTCGGCCACGGCCAGGTCGGCGTCCAGCAAGCGCTCGGCGAAGCAGTCGGCGAACGCGGCCGGGGCGCCGTCGACCTGAAGCGCGGAACTGAACTGATGTCCGCGGCGGCCGGCGGGCTGGAGCAGCCGGCCACCAGGAACAGGCCGACGAGCAGCGCCGTCCTTACCCGACCCGGACCTCGACGTCGTCGGCCGAGTCGTCGACCGACCAGTACCCGGCCACCGCCGACGCCTCGGGGAAGGCCGCCACGTAGGACCACAGCAGGTCCTCCCGGCGCTCCCCGTCCACGGTGACGTGCGCGTAGCTCGCCACGCCCTTGTAGGGGCACTCCGAGCGGCGGTTCGACGCGATCAGCAGGGCCGGGTCCACCGCCTCGCGCGGCAGGTACCAGCGGGTCGGCAGCCCGGTCTCGTAGAGCGCGACCGCCCGGTCGGTGGTGACCAGCTCGGTGCCGCCGACGGTGACCGTCACCTGCCTGCTGCTGCGCCGGGTGTCGACCCGGTGGAAGGGATCGCGGGGGTGCGAGCCGAAGACCAACTCGTCCTCCTCGTACCAGGCGTCCACCCGGTCGAAGAAGAAGGCCATCAGCCCGGCCAGCTCGGGGACGGCGTCCACCGGCTCGGGGTAGGCCCACACCGCGTCCTCAACGACCCGGTCGCCCACGGTCAGGGTCCAGTAGGCGGCGTCGCCCTTGAACGGGCAGTGCGTGCTTGTCGCCGTGGGGGTGAGCAGGTCGGTGCGGACGTCCTCGCGCGGCACGTACCACTGCGGCAGCAGTGCGCTCTCGTGCAGCAGTACCGCACGCTCGGTGTCCACCACGACCTCGCCGGCGACGACGCCGCGGATCCGCTGGGGCACCCCGTGCAGGTACAGCAGGTGCGCCGGAGCGGCGGACAGGTCGGTGTTGAACCGGCCGCGGTTGGCATGGGCCAGCGGCCCGGGACCCATCGTCAACGACATGCCGCACAGTCTCCCCCCGGCGCCGCGTACCTGGGTGCGGCACGATCTCCAGGTGCCCCTGACGTCGTCCGACCCCGCCACGACCGTCGGCCACCGCGCGACGACCCTGCCGCCCGAGCCCGCCCCCCTGGTGTCCCGCTGCCCCGGCTGCGGGGCTGTGCTGGGCGCCCGACCCGACCTGGAGTCCCGCCACCCGGGCGCCTCGCCGGCCTGCACCCGGCTCTTCGACGTGACGGTGCGCGGGCTGCGTGACGAGGCCTCCAGCGACCAGCGGGCGGCCGCGGTGCTGCAGCTGGCCACCGACGCCTACGACGCCCAGCACGTCCAGGACGACGACCGGGACGACGCCCTGACCCGGCTGCGGGCGGGCCTCGGCGAGCAGCCCGGGCCCGGCGCCACACCCCCGGCGCACTGGACGACGACGGTGGCCGACGTGGCCGCCGACCTGGACGTCGTGGACCTCATCTCGCTCGTCCGGTCGTGGGCGCGGGCCGTGTCGGCCGACTGGGCCGCGGCCGACTGGACCGTGGCCGACTGGACCGTGGCCGACACGGCCCGAGCAGACTGACCGCTGTCGGGACCCCTCGGCCCTCGACGGCTCAGACGCTGAGCGACTCCGCGCGGGCCGGCTCGACGACGGGCACCAGCACCTCGTCCACCAGCTCCTCGACCTCACGCTCGGCCAGCGGCACGGCGAAGGCGGTGTACCGCTCCCACCAGAGGGCCTGCACCAGGGTGCCGAGCAGGGCGAGTCGGGGGGCGGGCACCGGCTGGCCGCGGTCGGCCGACCGGTCGGCGAGCTCGTGCAGCACCGCGGCCAGCGGCTGGACCACGGCGCTGTCCAGCCCGGCCCGCAGGTCGTCGTCGTGCCGGGCCGCGCCGACCAGGCTGGCCGCGGCGCGCTCCTCGCGGTCCAGCGGACGGGTCCAGGGGCTCAGCAGGGCGACCAGGTCCTCGCGCAGCGAGCCAGAGTCGGCGGGCAGCTCGACCAGCTGGAAGCCGGTCACGGCATGCCGGGCCAGGGCAGCCATCGTGGGCCAGCGCCGGTAGATGCCGGCCTTGCCGGCCCGGGCGCGGGCAGCGACCCGGTCGCTGTTGAGCCGTCCCCAGCCCTCGTCGGCCAGGATGTCCACGGCCACCGACACCAGCTGGTCGGACAGCTCAGGACTCAGCGGACGACCCGGGGACCGGGTGATGGCCGGGGCGGAAACGCCGTTCATGCTCGTCACGACCTCATGGTGCATCCACGGATGGAGTTACCACAACGACCGGGACGCTCCAGTCACGGCGTGTTGACCATGTCAAGCCGGGACGAATCGAATAGTGACTGCTCGGGTTCGTTGAGTAGTCAATCAGCCTGCTGCGGACTCCACGTGCACCTGCAGGCCGGCTCCGTCGTCGACGAGCCAGCCCTTGCCGGTCGCGTAGGACAGCATGCTCTCCCAGCCGGCCGCCCAGTCCGGGACGGTCGCCTGCGGCTCGGCCACGGCACGCAGCGCGACCACATCCAGGACCCCGTCCTCGCCCTCCAGCCGGCCCAGCCCGGCCGCGCGCAACGCCGCGTCGGCCTCCGCCGTCTCCACGACGCCCAGCGCCAGGTGCAGTCGGTGCAGGTCGTCCACGTCGACCACCCGGACGTCGTCCGGACCCAGGACCTCCACGATCACGGCTGTCTCCTCATACGTGCCACGGGAACCGGCTGAAGTCCGCCGGTCGCTTCTCCAGGAAGGAGTCCCGTCCCTCGACGGCCTCCTCGGCCATGTAGGCCAGCCGGGTGGTCTCCCCGGCGAAGAGCTGCTGACCGACCAGACCGTCGTCGATCAGGTTGAACGAGTACTTCAGCATCCGCTGCGCGGTCGGGCTCTTGGCCACGATCTTCTTCCCCCAGGCCAGCGCGGTGGCCTCCAGCTCCGCGTGCGGGACGACGGCGTTGACCATGCCCATCCGGTGCGCGTCGGCCGCGGAGTACTCCTCGCCCAGGAAGAAGATCTCGCGGGCGAACTTCTGGCCGACCTGGCGGGCCAGGTAGGCCGAGCCGAAACCGCCGTCGAAGCTGCCGACGTCGGCGTCGGTCTGCTTGAAGCGGGCGTGCTCGGCGCTGGCCAGCGTGAGGTCGCTGACGACGTGCAGGCTGTGCCCGCCGCCGGCCACCCAACCCGACGCCACGGTGATGACGACCTTGGGCATGAAGCGGATCAGCCGCTGCACCTCGAGGATGTGCAGCCGGCCGGAGCTGCCAGCCGACGCCTCGTAGCCGTACTTGCCGCGGACCCGCTGGTCGCCGCCGGAACAGAACGCCCAACCGCCGTCCTTGGGGCTGGGGCCGTTGCCGGTGAGCAGCACGCAGCCGACGTCGGTGGCCAGCCGGGCGTGCTCCATCACCTGCAGCAGCTGGTCGACCGTCTGCGGCCGGAACGCGTTGCGCACCTCGGGCCGGTCGAAGGCCACCCGGACCACGCCGGCGTCCACGGCCCGGTGGTAGGTCAGGTCGGTGAGGCCCGCGAACCCCTCGACGGTCCGCCAGGCGGTCGGGTCGAACGTCTCGGAGACGCCCTCGAGTGCACTCACCCGGGCAACCTAACGCGGCAGGCCGGCGGGCACCGATCGGGCCGGTGCGGGCCACTCGACCGGCGTACCCGCTCGGCACGCCTGTCCGGCACGGGGCCCGGCGACACCTGGACGACCGCGGCCTCGCCGGCCTTGCGGAGGGCGCCCAGCACGCCGCCGATCCCGTCCCCGGGGTAGCCGTAGTACCGGCGGACTCCCCATTCCCCCAGTCGCGCGACGACGTGCTCTCCGACTGTCTTCACCTGGGGCATGCCCGGTCCCTACCCAGCCGGGCGCGGGTCACCACGGTCTCGGCGAGCACACCGGCGGCCCAACCCGCAGGGTGACGGGATGCGTGTGGGCACCCTCAACCTGGCCTCGGGCCGCGGGGACGACGGGGTGTCGGTGGACGCCGCCGGGCTGGCGGCGGCCGTGGCCGACCTGGATGTGGACGTGCTGGCCGTGCAGGAGGTCGACGTCGACCAGCCGCGGTCGCACCGGGTGCACCAGCCGGCCGCCTTCGGCTTCCCGGACTGGCGGTTCGCCCCCACGGTGGCCGGCACGCCGGACCCGTTCGCCACCTGGACGACGCTGTCACCGACGCTGCACGGGCCCGGGGACGCCGTCGACGGGCCGCACTACGGGGTGGCGCTGCTGTCCCGGCTGCCGGTGCGCCGCTGGCACGTACTCGGGCTGACCGCGGGGCCGCTGAAGCTGCCGCTGCTGGCGCCGGACCCGCGGACCGGTGACCGGCGGCTCTGGTGGTTCCCGGACGAACCCCGGGCGGCGATCGCCGCCGAGCTGGACGGGCTCACCGTCGTCGGCACGCACCTGTCCTTCGCCGCGCCCTCGGCGGCCCGGCAGCTGCGCCAGGTGCACCGCTGGGCGGCCGCGCTGCCCGGCCCGGTCATCGTGGCCGGCGACCTCAACCTGGGCGGCTCGCTGTCCGCGCTGGTCACCCGCGGGAAGCGGCTGGTCGCCGAGCGGACCTGGCCGGCGCCGGACCCCAAGGTGCAGTTCGACCACGTGCTGTCCCTGGGCGGCCTGCGCGGGGAGAACCCGCAGGTGCGCCGGCTGCCCGTCGGGGACCACCGGCTGGTGACGGTCACCGTGCTGCCGGGCTGACCTCCGCGGTGGCGGGCAGCTTCCGGTCGCCGAGCCGGAAGGCGAGCAGCAGGACGAGGGCCAGCACCGCGACGAACGCCAGGTTCCGGACGGCGGCCGCGTAGCCGATCACGGTGACGTCGAGGAACGGGTAGGGGTACCAGCCGGTCACCGCGCCCAGGGCCAACGCGTAGCCGATCCAGGCCAACGGCCAGACCATCGACCAGGCCATCGTGGCGCCGGTGACCCGTGGCCGGGGCCCGAGCAGCAGCCAGCTGACCAGCGCCAGCACCGGGGCGACGTAGTGCAGGCCGGCGTTGGTCCACCAGCCCAGACCCTGCGGGTCCAGCTCGGGGCCCAGCACGAAGACGTAGACCAGCCCGGTGATCGTGATGCCCAGCATCGAGGTCAGCCGGAGCACCCGCCAGCCCCGCCCGTCGTGCCCGGGGTCCCGGGTCAGCGGGAGGACGGCGGCCAGCACCAGCAGGTTGCTCTGGATCGTGAAGTAGGAGAAGAACCGGAGCACCCGGGTCCCCGTGGCGGGCGCGTCAGCGGGGACCAGCATGTTGGCCCCGCTGATCGCCCGGCCCAGCTCGGTGAGCACGGACAGCACGACCACCACGGCCAGCACCGTGTGGAGGACGCGGGCGAGGGTGCGGCGGTCGGTCACGCAGCGATCATGACCCGTCCCGCGAAAGTCGCGACTATCGCCGCCCTGACCGCGGCGAAAGTCGCGATGAACGCCGCCCTCGCCGCGGCGAAAGTCGCGACTATCGCCGCCCGTCGAGCGGCGGACGTCGCGATGAACGCCGCCACGGGCGGGGCGGAGTCCTGGTGCGCGTGGCGCGGGAGGTCAGCCGAGCAACGGTCGGAGCGTGTCCAACGAGGCGGCCAACCCGGGGTGCAGCGGCACCCCCGGCGCGGCGAGGGACACCCAGGCCACCCCGACGCTCTCCTCGTTCAGCTCCAGGTCGGCCGGCTCCAACGACCCGGCCGGGGTGGCCAGCACGGTGGTGTAGCGCCAGCCGCCGTGGTCGTCCACCGACAGCGCGCCCAGCACCAGGTCGGCGGCGGCCAGTCCCAGCTCCTCGCCGGCCTCGCGCAGCGCACCGTCGGCCGGGCTCTCCCGGGGGTGCAGCGCACCCCCGGGGGTGCCCCAGGTGCCGCCGTGGTGGCTCCAGGCGACCCGGTGCTGCAGCAGCACCTCGACGCCGTCGGCACCGGGGCGGTGCACCAGCAGCCCGGCCGCCCCGGCCAGCCCCCAGTGCCGGTGGCCCAGCGTGCAGGTGGTCCAGCCGTCGGTGGGCGACCTCACCGCGTCAGTGGACGACGGCGCGAGCTGATCACCCCGGTGTCGAAGCCGGCCAGGTGCAGGCCGCCGTGGAACCGGGCGTGCTCGATCTTCAGGCAGCGGTCCATCACGACCTCCAGGCCGGCGTCGGTGGCCCGCTCGGCCAGCGCCTCGTCCCACAGGCCCAACTGCAGCCAGAACGTCCGTGCGCCGACCGCGATGGTCTCGTCGAGCACCCCGGACAGGTCCGAGGGCTTGCGGAACACGTCGACGACGTCGGGCACCCCGGGGCACTCGGCCAGCGAGGGGTACACCGGCCGGCCGAGGATCTCCGACACCCGCGGGTTGACGAACCAGACGTCGTAGGGCGTCGTCGACAGCAGGTACGTGGCCACGAAGTACGAGGCGCGGGACGGGTTGTCCGAGGCGCCCACGACGGCGACCGTCCGGGTCCGGTCCAGGACCGCCTGCCGCTCGCCGGCGGTCGGGCCCTGCCAGGTGCGGGTCACGCCTGCACCGCCGCGGCCAGCGCCTGGTCCAGGTCCCACAACACGTCCTCGACGTCCTCCAGGCCCACCGAGATGCGGATCAGGTCGGGGGTCACCCCGCCGGTCTCCAGCTGCTCGACCGACAACTGACCGTGCGTGGTCGACCCGGGGTGGATGACCAGCGTGCGGGCGTCGCCGATGTTGGCCAGGTGACTGCACAGCTGCACCGACTCGACGAACCGCCGACCGGCGTCCCGACCGCCGACGACGCCGAAGCTGAACACCGCCCCGGGCCCGTCGGGCAGGTACCGCTGGGCGAGGGCGTGGTCGGGGTGGTCGGCAAGCCCGGAGTACCGCACCCAGGCGACCCGCTCGTCGGCGTCCAGCCACTCGGCGACCCGCTGGGCGTTGGCGACGTGCTCGCGCATCCGCTGCGGCAGCGTCTCCACGCCCTGCAGCAGCAGGAACGCGCTGTGCGGGGACAGCGAGGCGCCGATGTCGCGCAGCTGCTCGCTGCGCAGCTTGGTGAGGAAGCCGTACTCGGCGAAGTTGTCCCACCAACGGATCCCGCCGTAGGACTCGGTCGGCTCGGTCATCGACGGGAACCGGCCGTTGTCCCAGGGGAACGTGCCCGCGTCGACGACGATGCCGCCGATCGTGGTGCCGTGCCCGCCGATGAACTTGGTGGCCGAGTGGATGACGATGTCCGCGCCGTGCTCGATCGGCCGGCAGAGGTAGGGCGTCGCCGTCGTCGCGTCGACGACCAGCGGAATGCCCGCGGCGTGCGCGACGTCGGCCAGGCCGCGGATGTCGCTGACCTCGCTGCCGGGGTTCGCCACCACCTCGACGAAGAGCAGCTTGGTCCTGTCGGTGATCGCCGCGGCGTAGTCGGCTGGGTCGTTGCCGCGCACGAACGTCGTCGACACCCCGAACCGGCGCAGCGTCACGTTCAGCTGGGTGATCGTGCCGCCGTAGAGCGACGCAGCCGCGACGATCTCGTCCCCGGCACCGGCCAGCGCGGCGAACGTGAGGAACTCCGCGGCCTGCCCGGACGACGTCGCCACCGCCCCGAGACCGCCCTCCAGGGAGGCGACCCGCTCCTCGAACGCAGCCACCGTCGGGTTGCCGATCCGGGTGTAGACGTTGCCGTACTTCTGCAACGCGAAGAGATTCGCGGCGTCGTCCGCGTTCTCGAAGACGAAGCTGGTGGTCTGGTAGATCGGCACTGCGCGCGCACCGGTCGTCGGGTCGGGCTGTCCCCCGGCGTGCAGTGCCCGGGTGCGGAAACCCCAGGTTCGGTCGGCCATGCGATCAGTCTCCCCGGTTTCGCCGCGCACCGGTCGGGCAGGTGCACGTGGTCAGCGATCGACGAGCAGCAGGAGGAACCAGATGGCCAGCGGAGTGGCGAGCGTGTGGGTGCCCGTGGACGACATGGACCGGGCCCGCGCCTTCTACCGGGACACCCTCGGCCTCGCCGAGGGCAAGGTCACCGACGAGTGGAGCGAGTTCGACGCGAACGGCCTGATGATCGGGCTGAACGCCCGCGAGGGGACGGCGAGGCACGCCGACGGCGGCGCCGTCGTCACCTTCCAGCCCGACGGCGACCTGGACGCCGAGATCGCGGAGCTGCAGGGCAAGGGCGTGGAGTTCGCGGGCGGGATCAGCGACCACCCGTGGGGCCGGATCGCCCCGTTCAAGGACTCCGAGGGCAACGACCTGCAGTTCTACGCACCCCCGGCCTGAGCTCCTCGCCGGGGTCGCAGCACGGCCCCGGCGAGCCCCGGCACACTGCAGGCATGACCACACCCGGCACCACCACCGTGCAGCTGCGCCGTTACGCCGTCGAGCCGGGCCGCCTGGCCGACTTCACCGCCTGGTTCCCGACCATCGTCCCGGTGCGGGAGCAGTTCGGCTTCCGGGTGCTCTCGGCCTGGGCCGACGAGGACAACAGCGCCTTCGTCTGGGCGGTCGAGCTCGACGGCGACGAGGCCCGGTTCCGCGAGGTCGAGGCGACCTACAACGCCTCCCCGGAGCGGGCCACCGCCTTCCAGACCTTCCCTCAGGTGATCAACGGACAGGTCAACGCGTTCGTGCGCCCCGCGCTCTGAGACACCCGGCCGACCCGACCGGGGAGGGCGCGTCCCCCGGACGGGTCGGGCGACGTCGGGGTAGAGACAGGGACGTCCCGGGTGCGGGAGGATCGGCCCACCGGACACCCCGTGGGGTGAGTCGACCGGCGAACGCTCAAGACGGCGCCTGGACTGTCGATGGGAGGACTGTGCCGACTGCCGCAGTGACAGCGACCGACGACGGGACCACCCCGCCCTCGGCTGCTGTGAATGCGCGCCGCCGGGTCCTGCTGGAGGGCGTCCTCGACGAGCTCGAGGCCGTCTCACGATTCGACCGCGACCTCGACGTCGTCGCCGAACGGGCCCGGGCCGCCGGGGACACCGCCCGCTCGCTCGGGCTCACCGGGCTGGAGCTGCGCGCCGAGCTCGTCGCCGTCGACGTCCGACGCCGGGCCGGGCACGTGGCCGAGGCCGGCCGCACCGCGCAGGACGTGCTCCGCTGGGCCACCGACCACGACGCCCCCCGGCTGCTCGCCCGGGCGCACTTCATCCTCGCCGCCGTCTTCCAGGAGCTGGGCGACCTCGCCCTGGCCCTGGAGCACGCCGTGCTGTCGGTCGACCGGCTGGGCGAGGACGTCCCGGCCGCGGTCGCCATCGACCACCGGGTCCGGATGGCCGACTGCCTGGGGCTGCAGCGCGATGTCAGCGCACAGGACCAGTACCTCGAGGTGCTGGACCTGGCCGAGCGCCACGACGACGTCGACCGCCAGCTGCTCATCCTGAACAACAGCGCCTACACGGCCTCGCTGAGCGGCGCGCACGACCGCGCCCTGGTCGCCTCCACCCGTCTCCAGGAGCTGTCCCTCCAGCACGGCGTCCGGCTCGACGTCGGCCGGTTGGACACCGTCGCCCGGGTCCTGATGGGCCTGGGTCGGCTCGACGACGCCGAGGCCGCACTGCGGCCGGGCCTGGAACCGGAGGTACTGGCCGGCTCACCGGACGGCGACGACGGCGCGGACTTCCTGCTCACCCACGCCGAGGTGCAGCGCTCCCGGGGCCTCCGCGAGGCCGCCCAGGCCAGCCTCGAGGAGTGCATCCGCCGCTGCGAGGCGCACGGGCTGGCCTCGATCCGGGTCCGGGCCCGCCGGGAGCAGGCCGAGTTGCACGCCGCCGGCGGGGACTACCGGGCCGCCTACGACGAGCACGTCACCTACACCTGCGAGGCGCTGGCCCAGCAGTCCGAGCAGCGCGACGCCCGGGCCCGCACCCTGCAGGCCATGTACGAGACCACCGAGGCCCGCCGGCAGAGCCGCCGCTACCGCGAGCTCTCGCTGCGCGACCCGCTGACCGCGCTGTACAACCGCCGGCACGTCGACGAGCAGCTGCCGACCCTGCTGGTCCGCGGTGCCGTCGAGGGCGAGCTGGTCACCGTCGCGCTGCTGGACCTGGACCACTTCAAGCGGGTCAACGACACCTTTTCCCACGAGGTCGGAGACGAGGTGCTCCGCCGGGTCGCCCGACTGCTCGAAGGCGCGGTCTCCACCGTCGACGACGGGTCCTTCGCCGCCCGGATGGGCGGCGAGGAATTCCTGCTGGTCTTCGTGGGCGAGGACGAGGCAGCTGCCGCGCGCCGCTTCGAGGACGTCCGGCGGGCCGTCGCCGACCACCC
The DNA here is from genome assembly GCA_038233915.1 of Mycobacteriales bacterium. Classification (GTDB taxonomy): domain Bacteria; phylum Actinomycetota; class Actinomycetes; order Mycobacteriales; family Geodermatophilaceae; genus Klenkia. The sequence continues at coordinate 17,528 of JBBSVA010000044.1, forward strand.
CTGGTCCGACCTCACCGGCGAGCTGCCGGTCACCGTGAGCATCGGCGTCGCCAGTGCGTCCGGGCCCACGGTGCCCACCCCGGCCGACCTGCTGGGGCTGGCCGACGCGGCCCTGTACCGGGCAAAGAGCCAGGGCCGGGACCGCGTCGTCGGCGGCTGAGCCCTGCTCAGTCGGTCAGCGACCGACTGATCCCCCGAGGCGACCGCCGGGGCCATCGTGGACGGCTGGTACTCCTCCGGGGACGCCGGCTCCACCGACGCGGTCGGTCACCTCGTCATCCGGGACCGCTGCGAGGACATGATCATCTCGGGCGGGGAGAGCGTGTACCCGGCCGAGGTGGAGTCCGTGGTGCTGGAACTGCCCGAGGTCCAGGAGGTCGCCGTCATCGGCGTGCCCGACCCGCGCTGGGGCGAGGTCGGCCGGGCCGTCGTCGTCCCCACGCCCGGGTCCGTCCAGGACGCCGAGGCCTGGCGCGCCACACTGCGTCATCGGCTCGCGGGGTTCAAGGTGCTCAAGCAGGTCCGCTACGTGACCGAGCTGCCCACGACGGTCACCGGCAAGATCCGCAAGCCCGATCTCCGATCCACGTACTCACCGAGGAGTGACGCATGACCACCACCACGACGATCGCCGAGATCTCGAGCCTCCAGGGCACCGAGCTCGGCACCAGCGACTGGTATGAGATCACCCAGGAGGCGGTCAACACCTTCGCCGACGCCACCGGCGACCACCAGTGGATCCACGTCGACATCGAGCGCGCGAAGGCCGAGAGCCCCTTCGGCGGGCCGATCGCGCACGGGTTCCTGACCCTGTCGCTGATCGTGCCGTTGGCCACCGGGACCTACACGATCACCGACGCGGTGATGGGCGTGAACTACGGGCTCAACAAGGTCCGCTTCCCCGCGCCGGTGCCGGTGGGCTCCCGGGTGCGGGCGAAGGTCACCCTCGCCGACGTGCAGGAGGTGGCCGGCGGGGTGCAGAACACCGTCTCCGTCGTCGTCGAGCGCGAGGGCGGCGACAAGCCGGTCTGCATCGCCGAGTGGGTCACCCGCGCGTACGGCAAGCCCGCCTCCTGACCCGGTGGAGTCCCACGGCGCGGATCGTGCGCCCGTGGGACTCCATAAGGTGCTTGGCATGCGCATCGCCGTCTTCACCGGGTCCCAGGCCGGGCCGCCATCCCACCAGCACGCCGCTGCCACGTTCGCCGAGACCCTCGCGAAGGCCGGCGTCGGCATCGTCTACGGCGGCGGCGCGGTGGGCCTGATGGGCACCGTCGCCGACGCCGCGCTGGCCGCCGGAGGTGAGGTCATCGGAGTCATCCCGCAGCACCTGGTGGACGACGAGCTCGCCCACCCGGGGGTAGAGCACCTCGAGATCGTGACCACGATGCACGAGCGCAAGGCCCGGATGGCCGAGCTGGCCGACGCCTTCGTGGCGCTGCCCGGCGCCGCCGGCACCCTGGAGGAGCTCTTCGAGGCCTGGACCTGGGGCATGCTCGGGCTGCACGCCAAGCCGACCCTGCTGCTGGACGTCGAGGACTTCTGGCAGCCGCTGGTCACCCAGCTGCGCCGGATGGTCGACGACGGCTACCTCGACGGCCGTCGCTTCGACGCCCTCGGTGTGGTGCACACCGCCGACGGGCTGCTGGAGTTCGTCGACGGCTACCGACACCCCGAGCGCAAGTGGGCCAGCCGGGGCTGACCACCTACCGTCGAGGGGGTGGAGCACCGGGACGTCGTCGTGGTCGGCGGCGGACCCGCGGGAGCCGCCGCAGCACTGGCCGCCCGCCGGCACGGCGCCTCGGTGCTGGTGCTGGACCGCGCGGACTTCCCCCGGGACAAGGTCTGCGGTGACGGCGTCGCACCCGAGGCGCTGGACGTGCTGGCCGCCCTCGGGGTGGACGTCGACGCGGTCACCGACGGCTACCCCGTCGTCCCCCGGCTGCGGTTGACCTCGCCGTCGGGCCGGACCGTCGAGCGGGCCATGCACCGGCCGGCCGTCGTCGTCCCCCGGGCGGTGCTGGACGGCCGGGTGCTGGACGCAGCGCTGGAAGCCGGCGCCGAGCTCCGCCGGCACACGGTCCGGACGGTGACGCCCGGCCCGGACGGCGTGACCGTCGACGGCGTCGTCACCGCCGGGGTGCTGATCGGTGCAGACGGCGCGGAGTCCGTCGTCCGCCGGGCGCTGGGGATCGGCGCGAACCGCGACGACCGGCTGGCCGTGGCCATCCGCGGCTACGCCCCCGAGCCGCCCGGGCAGGCCGGCGTGCAGGTCATCACCACCACCGAGCAGCGCTGGCCGGCCTACGCCTGGTCGTTCCCGATCGGCGACGGCCGGGCGAACGTGGGCTACGGCGAGCTGGTCAGCGGTGGGGCGACCAGGGCCGGGCTGCTGGAGGGCCTGCACCGGCTCGTGCCCGGGGTGCAGCCGACCGGGCTGCGGGCGCACCGGCTGCCGCTGTCCACCGGGCGGCCGCGCCAGCCCGACGGCCGGGTGCTGCTCGCCGGGGACGCCCAGTCGCTGATCAACCCGATGACCGGCGAGGGCATCTTCTACGCGGTGCTGTCCGGGGCGTTCGCCGGTGCCGCGGCCGCGCACGGCGCCGACGCCGGTCGGGTCCTCCGGACGGCGCTGCAGGACCGGCTGGGCACCCACCTGCGGCACTCGACGACGGCGTCCTGGGCGAGCCGCTGGCCCCGGGTGATGGACGCAGCCTTCCGCGCTGCCGGCGACGACCAGCGGGTCTTCGACGACGTCGTGGCACTCGGGCTGGCCGACGGCCGGCTGACCGCCCGGACGCTGACCGCCGCGGTCCTTCGCCTCAGGTGAGGACGGCTGAGCGCGCCGTCCGTCGTCCTGACCCCCCGGAGGTACCCGTGTGGGACCGTTGACCTGGGCACAGAACCGCCGTCGTCGCTGTTGCCCCAGGCGAGGTCCCGAGCGCAGAACTGCGCCGACCCCCGATCCGAAGGACACCGTGACACCTCCCTCCTCCCCCGCCGCCCGCCGCCGGGTGCGCCCCCCGGCCGGCCGCAACGCCGGCAAGACCGCCCGCCGCGCCGCCGCCGACGCCGCCACGCGCACCGCCGACACGACCGCCGCCCGCGACGAGCGCCGGGCCCAGCAGACCTGGGTCGACGGCGCGGAGCCGACGCTGCCTGTCCGCACCCGTCGGCCCGAGCACGTGGTGTTCCACCTCGGGCCGACCAACTCCGGCAAGACCTACGAGTCGCTGCAGGCCCTCGCGGCCGCCGGCTCCGGCGTCTACGCCGCGCCGCTGCGTCAGCTTGCGCACGAGGCGTACGCCAAGCTCTCCGCCCAGCTGCCTCCGGGCACCGTCGGCCTGTCGACCGGCGAGGAGGAGATCGACCCGAACGCCTCGATCGTCTGCTGCACCGTGGAGAAGGCCCCCTCGCGCGGGGACCTGCTGGTGCTCGACGAGTCGCACTGGGTCGCAGACCCCGACCGCGGCCACCACTGGGCCCGGCTGCTGTTGACCGGCGAGTACCGCGAGATGCACCTGATCTCCGCGGCCGAGGCGCTGCTGCTGCTGCGCCCGCTGGTCGCCGACGCCGAGCAGGTCATCGTGGTCAACCACAAGCGGCTGTCCCGGCTGGACGTGCTGGTCGCCCCGGTCCGCCCGGCCCAGGTGCGCGAGCAGACCCTCGTCGTCGCCTTCTCCCGCAAGACCGTCTACGCCGTTGCCGCGCAGCTGGACCCGCACCGCCCCGGCAAGGTCGGCGTGCTCTACGGCGCGCTGCCCCCGGCCACCCGGCGCGACGTCATCGACAGGTTCACCCGGGGCGAGCTCGAGGTGCTGGTCACCACCGACGTCATCGGGCACGGGATCAACGTGCCGGCGAGGACGGTGCTCTTCGCCGAGACCACCAAGTACGACGGCACCGAGATGCGCCCGCTGCGCACCTGGGAGGCTGCCCAGATCGCCGGTCGCGCCGGGCGTTACGGGCTCACCGGGCACGGCCAGGTCGGTGTCCTGGGCGGGATCCAGGGCCTGCGCCCGGTGCCCTCGCTCGTCGTGGCCGGAGCCTCGGTGGCCCGCGGTGACGTGATGAGCGACCTGCCCAACCGCAAGCCGCGGCTGCGGCCCGAGCTGGAGGACCTGGGCGCGTTCGAGCCGGTCGACCTGCCCGAGGCGCTCACCCGCTGGTCGCTGTGGGCGCGCACGGCCACCAAGACCGAGGCGATGGTCCCCGACGACGTCACCGGGCTGATCGTCCGGGTGCAGGCGCTGCTGCCCCTGCTGCGCGGCCCGCTGTCGACGGACCTGTGGACGGTGTGGCGGCTGATCAACCTGGCGATCGACCACGACCCGCCGCGCCGGGTGCGCTGGCTGGCGCTGGCCCGCGCCGCGCTGCAGCACGAGGCCGGGCTGCACGTCTCCCGCGATGTGGTGCTGCCCGCGCTGCCCACCGGCGGGGCCGTGCAGGAGTTCGAGCAGGCCGCAGCGCAGGCCCGCGAGGCCCAGACGCTGCTGCGCTCGTTCCCCGGTGTGGCCGGGCTGACCAGCGACGACGCCGCGAAGGTCGAGGAGAGGTGCGCGGCCCGGATCACCGAGCTGCTGCCCGAGGCCATCACCCTGTCCACCGCCGCGAGGTGCACCCAGTGCGGTGCCGGTATCGCGCCGTGGTTCACCACCTGCCGGGACTGCGGCACCCGCCCCGCGGGCCGGCCCTCGACCGGGGACCGTCGTCCCCCGCGCGAGCCGTCCCGCTCGGACACACCCTCCCGGGGCCGCTCCGGCGGATCGGGCCGGGGCCGATCCGGCGCGTCCGCGGCGTCGTCCGCGGGTGCGCCGACCGGGGGCCGCAAGCCGCGCAAGTCCGACGTCGGCGCCGGCGGCCGGCAGGACCCCAAGGCGCACGACCGCGCCGACCGGGGACGTGGTTCGGACGCCGGACCGCCGCCCTCGGACCGCCCGAAGCACCGCCGGCGCGGGCGATCCGGCGGCGGGCCCACCGGCGCGCGTTGAGCTGGGTCCGAGCGGAGGGCGAGGGATTCGAACCCTCGAGGAGCTTTCACCCCTAGCGGTTTTCAAGACCGCCGCCATCGGCCACTAGGCGAGCCCTCCTGGCGGCGTCGACCTTATCCCGGGGTCACCGACCCCCGACGATCACGGACCTGCAGCAGCGACACGCCGTCCCTGGGTGACCGGGGGTCCGTGATCGTCGTCGGGTGTCGACCAGATGCTGGGCGTCTCCGGCGTGCAGTCGCTGTCTGCTCAGCCCAGCCGCGCGTTGCCGCGGAAACGCGCGCCCGTATGTCGAGTACAGGGTTTCCGGGGGTTGCGGGAGCCCGTAGAACCCCGGGTTGCCCTTTCTCGTCGTCCAGAACGCCGACGGCCCCGCCCCCCGGGTGGGGAGCGGGGCCGTCGGGGCCTGCTAGATCAGTTGCTGCTGCGGCGGCGGGCACCGACCAGCATGCCGGCGCCGGCCAGCAGCGCCAGCGCGCCACCGGTCAGCGGGACGGCGGTGTCGAAGCCGGTGTTGGCCAGGGTGGCGACCCCACCGGAGACCGTTACCGTGATGACCAGGTTCCGGGTGGTGCCGTCGGGGTTGATCCCGGTGGCGACCAGGGTGTGCGTGCCGTTGGCCAGGTTCGCCGGGATCGTGACCTCGACGGAGAAGGCCCCGTTCTCGTCGGTGACGACGGTGCCCAGGCTGACCGGGGGGGAGAAGATGGTCAGCTGCACCGTCGAGTTCGGGGCGAAGCCCGAGCCCTGCAGGGTCAGCTTCTGGCCCGCGATGATCGAGGTGATCGGGCCGGTCGGTCCGACGATGTCGCCGTCGTCCCTGGTCGGGATGGCGGACGGGACGGCCGGCCCGGGGACGGTGACGGAGTCGCGGGAGGCGTACACGCCCAGGCGGTCCTGGCTGTCGATGGCGCGGACCCCGACGATGTAGCCGGAACCGGCCGGCACCACGAAGGTGCAGGTCAGCACAGTCGGCGCGGTAGCGCAGCCGCGATCACCCATCGCCCCGGTAGACCAGCCGACGTCGTAGCCCTTGACGGCACCCGCCGGAGCGGTCCAGGTCAGGGTGACCTGCGAGGGGCCGGTGGTCAACGAGGTGATCACCGGAGCCGGGAGCGGGCGGTAGGGCGTGACCGACTGGAACTGGCTCGGCTGACCCTTGAGGCTGCTGCTCGTGCCGCCGACGGCGCGGACGCCGACGCTGTAGGCCGTCTCGTTCGTGAGGCCCGTGACGGTCCCCTCGGTGCGCCCCTCAGACGTCGTGGTCGCCAGCGCGTCCCACGTGGCCCCACCGTCCACGGACACCTCATAGCCGGTGATGTCAATGCCGTTGTCGTTCTCGGGAGCGACGAAGTCGACAGTGGCCGCACCGTCCTCGGCCGAGACGAAGTTCAGGTAGGGAGCATCGGCGACGCAGGCGACGCCCGTGCCGGTGATGACCGGAGCTGAAGCGCTGGTGGCCGTGGCGTCGTACGAGGCGTCGGTGTCGGCGGAGGTGTACCCGCCCCCGCGACCGTCCTCGTTGTCCGCGGACGCGTCCAGGCCCGCGCCCCCGGCGTCTCCACCGAAGGTGGAGGCGATCACGTCACCGTCGACGACGATGGATGACCCCGCGCCGCCCCCGCCGCTGAAGTCGATTCCGTCGGTCCCGCCTGCCACGCCGTCAAAATCGCCGTCCACGTCAGCCGGGTCGGCGTTCAGCCCAGCAGTGCCACTGGTCGAGGACGTGGCGTCTCCGCCCGCCGTCCCCACGAAGAGGTCCAGGACATCACCCGCGACGACGTCGATGCCGGTGGCGACGAGACGCCCTGCGTCCTGACCGGTCGCCCCGAGGGCGGTGCCGTCACCACCTGCGGCGCCGATC
>JBBSVA010000045.1:0-24327 GCA_038233915.1 Mycobacteriales bacterium
CCGGTATGCGGCACGCCGCGGGCGCGCGGGCGGCCGCCCGGGCGGCCGGCGCTGCGGGGGTTCCCTACACGTTGTCCACCTTCTCCACGACGAGCATCGAGGACCTCGCCGTCCAGGTGCCCGACGGGGACCGGTGGTTCCAGCTGTACGTCTGGCGGGACCGCTCGCTGGTCGCAGACCTGCTGCAGCGGGCTGCCGCCAGCCGTTACCGGGTGCTGATGCTCACGGTGGACACGGCGGTCACCGGCCTGCGGGTCCGGGACGCGCACAACGGGTTCACCGTCCCGCCGCAGCTGTCCCCGCGCACCGTGGCCGGCATGGTCCGCCGTCCGGCGTGGGCGCTCAGCATGCTCGCCGGAGAGCCAATCACGTTCGCCAACCTGACCGGCCTGTCCGGGGCGGCCGCCGCCGACGTGTTCGGCTACGCCTCCAGCCAGCTGGACGCCTCCGTCACCTGGTCCGACCTGGACTTCGTGCGCAGCCGATGGAACGGGCCGCTGGTGATCAAGGGCCTGATCAGCCCGGACGACGTCGTCCGGGCTGCCGAGCTGGGCGTCGACGGCGTCGTGCTGTCCAACCACGGCGGTCGACAGCTGGACCAGTCGGTGCCCCCGATCTACATGCTCCCGCGGGTGCGCGAGGCGGTCGGTGCCCGGCTCGGACTCCTCGTGGACTCTGGCGTCCGCCGGGGCACCGACATCGTCACCGCGCTCGCCCTGGGCGCGGACGGCTGCCTGATCGGGCGGCCCTACCTGTACGGCCTCGGTGCCGCCGGGGAGCGGGGGGTGGCGCACTGCCTGGCTCTGCTGGCCGCCGAGCTGCGCCGGGCGATGCAGCTGCTGGGGGTCACCGACCTGGCCCAGCTGCGTGCCGAGGGCCCCGAGCTGGTCCGCCCGCGGCGCGCCTGAGCACCCTGGCGGTCGGTCGCCGTGACGGCCCGGGGGTGTGCAGCCACTGAGCTCCTGCTGAGAGGGGACCTGCGAGACGCCGCTCCTCTCCGGCGAGATCGGCCACCGCCACCAGATGCGCAGCGTCCACGGCACGCGAGGCCGGGGAGGACGAACGTCGATCAGTGCCCGTCACCTGACCGACGGGGCGGCTGCGGGTGGACGGCGGGGATGACGTCTGGGATCGCAGACACAGTTGACCCGGGAAACCTGGGAGCGAACGGGCTGGCAGTGTGCGATGGGGACCATGGACGAAGCCTCGAGCACGAGCCCGGTCGCGTCGCTGGGTCGGCGGTTCGATGCCGTGTGGGGCCCACTGGCGGCAGTCGGCCGACACCGCGTCACGGGTGGGTACCGACGCTTCGCGTGGACCCCGGTCGACCTCGAGCTGCGAGCCTGGTTCATCGACCAGGCCGCCGCGCGTGGTCTGGACTACCACTGCGACCGCAACGGCAACCAGTGGGCGTGGTGGGGCACCCCCGGCCCGGGCTCGATCGTCACCGGCAGCCACCTGGACAGCGTCCCCGATGGCGGTGCCTTCGACGGCCCGCTCGGGGTGGTCTCGGGCTTCCTGGCGGTGGACGAGCTGCGGGCCCGCGGGATCACCCCGGGCCGGTCGATCGCAGTGAGCAACTTCTGCGACGAGGAGGGCGCCCGGTTCGGCGTGGCCTGCATCGGCAGCCAGTTGCTCACCGGCGCGTTGGACCCTGACCGGGCCCGAGGGCTGCGCGACGCCGAGGGCCGCACCCTGGCCGAGGGCATGACGCGGGCAGGCGCCGATCCCGCTGCGCTTGGCCGTGACGACGAGGCACTGAGCTGGATCGGCAGCTACGTCGAGCTGCACGTGGAGCAGGGCCGGGCGCTGGTCGACCTCGGCGCCCCGGTCGGGGTGGCGACGGCGATCTGGCCGCACGGCCGCTGGCACTGCCGGTTCACCGGACAGGCCAACCACGCCGGGACGACCCGGCTGGTCGACCGCCGGGACCCGATGCTGCCCTTCGCCAGCACCGTGCTGGCCGCCCGGGAGCTGGCCGAGTCCGCCGGTGCGGTGGCGACCTTCGGCAAGGTCGCGGTGACGCCGAACGCCACGAACGCGATCCCCTCGGCGGTGGAGGCCTGGCTGGACAGCCGGGCCCCCGACGAGGCGGGTGTCGCTGAGCTGGTCGCGGCCATCACCGATCGCGCGCGGCAGGCCTGCACCCTCCACGGCACCGAGGTCGAGGTGACCCGCGAGTCCTACGCCCCGGTCGTGGACTTCGACACCGACCTGCGGGACCGGATCGGCACGCTGCTCGGGGGCGTCCCGGCGCTGCCCACCGGGGCCGGGCACGACGCCGGCATCCTGTCCGCCCGGGTGCCGACGGCGATGCTCTTCGTCCGCAACCCCACCGGGGTCAGTCACAGCCCGGCAGAGCAGGCCGAGGCCGTCGACTGCGTGGCCGGCGTGCTGGCGCTGACCGAGGTGCTGGCGGACCTGGCATGCCGGTGACCGCGTTCTTCGCCGAGCACGCCTGGCTGGGTGGCGACCAGGTCGAGACCGACGTGCTGATCGAGGTCGACGGCGAGCTGATCACCGCCGTCCGGCCCGGGGTGCCACGCCCGGAGCGCGCCGTCCTCCTGGCGGGGGTCACCCTGCCAGGACTGGCCAACGGCCACAGTCACGCCTTTCACCGGGCCCTGCGCGGCCGCACCCACCGCGGCGGAGGCACGTTCTGGACCTGGCGGGAGGACATGTACGCCGTCGCCGGCAAGCTGGACCCGGACTCCTACTACGCCCTGGCCCGCGCCACCTACGCCGAGATGGCGTTGGCCGGGATCACCTGTGTCGGCGAGTTCCACTACCTGCACCACGGCCCCGGGGGTGTCCGGTACGCCGAGCCCAACGTCGTCGGTGCGGCACTCCTCGCCGCGGCCGCCGACGCCGGGATCCGGATCACCCTGCTGGACACGTGCTATCTGGCCGGCGGCTTCGACACCCCGCTCGCGGGACCCCAGGTGCGCTTCGGTGACGGGGACGTCGCGGGCTGGGCCGACCGGGTCGATGGCCTGAGGGCGGCCGCACACGCCCGGATCGGGGCCGCCATCCACTCGGTACGTGGTGTCCCAGCCGATCAGCTGGCAACGGTGGCTGTCTGGGCGACCGACCGTGGGGCCCCGCTGCACGTCCACCTCTCCGAGCAGGTCGCGGAGAACGAGGCCTGCCTGGCGGCCACCGGCCGGACACCCAGCGGTCTGCTCGCCGAGCACGGTGCCCTCGGCCCCCGGACGACGGCAGTGCACGCCACCCACCTCACCGACGACGACGTCCAGCTGCTGGCCGACGCCCGGACGACGGTCTGCATGTGCCCCACCACCGAGCGAGATCTGGCGGACGGGATCGGCCGGGCCCGTACGCTCGCCGACCGGGGCACACCGCTGTCGCTGGGCAGTGACAGCAACGCCGTGATCGACCTGTTCGAGGAGGCCCGCGGCATGGAACTGGGCGAGCGACTGGCCACCCGACGCCGCGGCCACTGGCCGGCCGCCGAGCTGCTGCACGCGGCGACCGCCGCCGGTTCCGCCAGCCTGGGCTGGCCCGAGGCCGGTCGGCTGGCGGTCGGGGCGCTGGCTGATTTCGTCACGGTGGGCCTGGGGTCGGTCCGGTTGGCCGGTGCCCGCCCGCCGACCCTGGCCGAGTCGGTGCTCTTCGCGGGCGCCGCCGCCGACGTCCGAGAGGTCGTCGTCGGTGGTCGCCGGGTCGTCATCGAGGGCCGCCACACGCTGGTCGACGACGTCCCGGCCGCCCTGGACGCCAGCATCTCGGCGGTCCTGCCGTGAGCGGGGTGCTGATCGACGGCATCGGCAGCCTGGTCACCAACGACCCGGCCCTGGGGGAGGGACCGCTGGGCCTGCTCACCGATGCGGCGCTCGTGCTCGAGCACGGGGTGGTGAGCTGGGTCGGACCCCGGTCCCGGGTCCCGGACGGTGCGGCGCACGTGCGAATCGACGCGGGCGGCCGGGCGGTGCTGCCCGGCTTCGTGGACAGCCACGGCCACCTCGTGTTCGCCGGTGACCGGACCGCCGAGTTCGCTGCCCGGATGTCCGGGGAGCCCTACACCGCCGGCGGCATCGCCACCACGGTGCGCGCGACCAGGTCGGCCTCCTCCGAGGAGTTGGGCCGTCACACGGCCGGGCTGGTGGCCGAGGCGCTGCGTTCGGGCACCACCACGATGGAGTGCAAGTCCGGGTACGGCCTGTCCGTCGCCGACGAGCGGCGCAGCCTACAGGTGGCCGGCCGGCACACCGACGAGGTCACCTTCCTGGGGGCGCACGTCGTCCCGACCGAGTTCGCCGGTCGGGCCGACGACTACGTGGACCTGGTGTGCACGTCGATGCTGGCCGAGTGTGCCCCACTGGCCCGGTGGATCGACGTGTTCTGCGACCGCGGCGCCTTCGACGGCGACCAGACCCGGGCCATCCTCACCGCCGGGGTGGCTGCGGGGCTGACGCCCCGGTTGCACGCCAACCAACTCGTCGCCGGCCCGGGCGTGCAGATCGCGGTGGAGTTCGACGCCGCCTCCGCCGACCACGCCACCCACCTCAGCGACGCCGACGTCGACGCGCTGGCCGGCAGCTCGACGGTGGCCACGCTGCTGCCGGGTGCGGAGTTCTCCACCCGGGCGCAGTACCCGGACGCCCGCCGGCTGCTCGACGCCGGTGCCACGGTCGCGCTGGCCGCGGACTGCAACCCGGGGTCCAGCTTCACCACCAACCTGCCGTTCTGCATCGCGGTGGCGGTCCGGGAGATGGGGATGACCCCGGACGAGGCGGTGTGGGCGGCCACCGCCGGCGGGGCCCGCGCGCTGCGGCGGACCGACGTGGGACACCTGGGCGTCGGGGCCCGGGCCGACGTCGTGCTGCTGGACGCCCCCTCGCACGTGCACCTGTCCTACCGTCCCGGCGTGCCGCTGGTCTCCCGGGTGTGGCGGGCCGGCGTCGAGCAGGCCGGCGACCGGTGGTGACCCTGTGGTGGTGACCGTGCTGAGGTCCGCGGACCACCGGTGGACCCGGTGGAAGAACGGTGGTGGCAGCACTCGGGAGGTGGCCTGCCACCCGGCGGGTGCTGGGATGGCGGACTTCGACTGGCGGATCAGCATCGCCGACGTCCAGACCGCAGGTCCGTTCTCCACGTTCGACGGTGTCGACCGCACCATCGTCTGGCTCGAGGGCCCGGCAATGACGCTGACCGTCGCCGGGGCCCGTTCCGAGCTCGCCCGGTACGTGCCCTTCTCCTTCGACGGTGGTGTGCCGACCAGCTGCTCGATCCCCGGTGGTCCGACACGCGACCTGAACGTGATGACCCGGCGGGGGCGGGTGCACGCCGATGTCGAGGTGCTACGACCGACTGTGCCGGTCCCGCTGGCCGGCGACGGCGTGCTGCTGCTCGTCGTGCTGCGCGGCTCGGTGACCGTGCTTGCCGGCGACGGCACAGGCACGAGCCTGGCCGTGTCGGATGCGCTGCAGGATGACCGGGCGACCGACTCGACCGTGCAGGGCGACGGCATGGTCGCCGTCATCCGACTCGGTGGGTGACGAGGGCAACTGTGCGCCGGGCGGGGATGCCCGTTCGACGCGTGTCTCTGGGCGTCCGGGCAGAACGCCCCACCCGTCGGTGTCGTCTGGGCGGCTGCCACTGAACCGGTGCCGCAATCAGAGGTGCCACGTGCACGAGGCGGCGGGGCGCAGTGATCGACGCGGCTCTGACGCAGGTGTGCTCCTGGGCCGCAGGACGACGGGCGCGCGAACGCGCCCGGATCGACTTGACGCACGGGGATCTCGGGGATCTCGGGGATCTCGAGCACGCGATGGAGGTCCTGCTGACCATGCGTCGCCTGGCGTCGCGGACATGACGATGTCGGGGGTCCCACATGCGCTGCACCCGTCGACGAGGCCGGTGACCGGGTCGCCTTCATGGCCGAGGGCCGGATCGTGGAGGAGTGCCCAACGAGTTGATCGTCGGTGGACGAGATCCTGGGCGTCGGCCGGCTGGCGGGCGCAACGTGGCGATGCTCCGGTCGATCCCCGGCTCGTGTGGGGTGTCATCGTCCACCACTGGGTGGGGCGTGGACACTCGTGTCCTTGTCGGTGCTCCGATCGGCTGTCCTCGGGCTGGCCTGATTGCGGCCGCACACATGTGCGAGATCTCGAGCCGGACCGGCTGCCGCGCTTGCTGGCAGTGGTCGGCAGCTCGGTACTCCCCCCGTCCCCGTCCGAGCCGACCAGCTGCGGGTGGTCAGTCCTCAGGCCATGCTGCTCCTCATCCCGCCCGGGCGACCTTCCTCATCGCCCTGCACGGGTCTGTCTTCACGACGGCGGCCTCCATCAGCGTGCTGATCCGCTCGGACATCGCCTCGGTGCCGTGCGCTGATCGTGAGCCCACCGTCGGACCCCCGGCCCGTGCGGGTCAGGATGCCGGCCCGTGGTCCTCTCGCATGGGAACGCGCACGCCACGCTCGGCGGCCACCTGATCGGCGATGTCGTACCCGGCGTCGACGTGCCGGATGACCCCCATGCCGGGGTCGTTGGTGAGCACCCGGGCCAGCTTCTGGGCTGCGATCTCGGTGCCGTCGGCCAGGCAGACCTGGCCGGCGTGCAGCGAACGACCGATACCGACCCCACCCCCGTGGTGGATGGACACCCAGCTGGCTCCCGACGCGGTGTTGACCAGGGCGTTGAGCAGGGGCCAGTCGGCGATGGCGTCCGAGCCGTCGGCCATCGACTCGGTCTCCCGGTAGGGGGAGGCCACCGACCCGCAGTCCAGGTGGTCGCGACCGATGACGACCGGGGCGCTCAGCTCACCGGAGGCGACCATCTCGTTGAACCGCAGGCCTGCGACGTCCCGCTCGCCGTACCCCAGCCAGCAGATCCGGGCCGGCAGACCCTGGAAGGCCACCTTGTCCTGGGCCTGCCGGATCCAGCGCTGCAGCTTGTCGTTGTCCGGGAACAACTCCAGCACCGCCTTGTCGGTCGCGGCGATGTCCTTGGGGTCACCGGACAGCGCAGCCCAGCGGAACGGGCCCTTGCCCTCGCAGAACAGCGGCCGGATGTAGGCCGGCACGAAGCCGGGGAAGGCGAACGCCCGACCGTAACCGCCCTGGCGGGCCTCGTCCCGGATCGAGTTGCCGTAGTCGAAGACCTCGGCACCCGCGTCCTGGAAGTCGACCATCGCCTCGACGTGCTTGGCCATCGAGGCCCGGGCGCGGTCGGTGAACTCCTCGGGCTTCTTCTCGGCGTAGTCGTGCCAGTCGTCGGGGCTGACGCCCTCGGGCAGGTAGCTCAGCGGGTCGTGCGCGGAGGTCTGATCGGTCACGATGTCGATCTCCACCCCCCGCCGTAGCAGCTCGGGGAACACCGTGGAGCAGTTCCCGGTCAGGCCCACCGAGAGCGCGCTCCTGGCCTTCTTGGCCGCCAGGACGCGGGCAATCGCGTCGTCGATGTCCTCGGCCACCTCGTCGAGGTAGCGGTGGTCGACCCGACGCTGCAGCCGGGACCGGTCGACGTCGACCACCAGGCACACGCCCTCGTTCATGGTGACCGCCAGCGGCTGCGCGCCGCCCATCCCCCCGCAGCCACCGGTCAGGGTCAACGTGCCGGCCAGCGTGCCGCCGAAGCGCTTGTCCGCGATCGCGGCGAAGGTCTCGAACGTGCCCTGGAGGATCCCCTGGGTGCCGATGTAGATCCACGACCCGGCCGTCATCTGGCCGTACATCGTCAGGCCCAGGTGCTCGAGCCGGCGGAACTCGGGCCAGGTGGCCCAGTCACCGACCAGGTTGGAGTTGGCGATCAGCACCCGGGGGGCCCACTCGTGGGTGCGCATGACCCCGACCGGTCGGCCGGACTGGACCAGCATGGTCTCGTCGTCGGCCAGCGTGGTCAGCGTGCGGACCATCGCGTCGAAGCTGTTCCAGTCCCGCGCGGCCCGCCCGGTGCCGCCGTAGACCACCAGGTCGTCCGGGCGCTCGGCGACCTCGGGGTCCAGGTTGTTCTGCAGCATCCGCAGCGGTGCCTCGGTCTGCCAGCTGCGTGCCGTGAGCGTGGTGCCGCGGGCTGCGCGGACCGGTCGTGCTCCGTCCATGGTGGTGTCCTCCGGGTCGGTGGTGTGCGGCTGCGAGGAGCTGCGGGGCGGCTCAGGCGAGCGGATGGTCGGGCAGAGCGCCCTGGGCCGCCCTGAGCAGGGTGCCGTTGCGGACCGCCTGGACGACGGCCTCGATCTCAGGTGCCAAGTAGCGGTCGGGCCCCGGCCCGGGGACGCCGGCGGCGCGGATGGCATCCCGCACGGCGGCGGTGGCTGGCGCGGGGTCCAGCCCGCTGCGCAGGTCCAGCCCGCGGGCGGCTGTGAGGATCTCCACGGCCAGCACCCGGGTCAGCCCGTCGACGGCGCGACGCAGCTTGCGGGCGGCCGCCCAGCCCATCGAGACGTGGTCCTCCTGCATGGCGGAGGAGGGGATCGAGTCCACGCTGGCCGGCACGGCCAGACGCTTGAGCTCGCTCACGATCCCGGCGGCGGTGTACTGGGCGATCATGTGCCCGGAGTCGACCCCGGGATCGCCGGCCAGGAACGGCGGGAGCCCGTTGTTGCGCGAGGCGTCCAGGAACCGGTCGGTGCGGCGCTCGGAGATGCTGGCGACGTCGGCGGTGACGATGGCCAGGAAGTCCAGCACGTAGGCCACCGGGGCGCCGTGGAAGTTGCCGTTGGACTCCACCCGCCCGTCGAGGGTCACGACCGGGTTGTCGATGGCCGAGTCCAGTTCGCGCCCGGCAACGGTGGCAGCGTGGGTCGCAGTGTCGCGGGCCGCCCCGTGCACCTGCGGGGAGCAGCGCAGCGAGTAGGCGTCCTGCACCCGGGTGCAGTCGGGACCGCGGTGACTGGCCATCACACGACTGCCGGCCAGCAGCGCCCGCAGGTTCGCCGCGGACACCGCCTGCCCCGGGTGCGGCCGCAGGCTCTGCAGGTCTGTGGCGAAGACGGCGTCGGTGCCCAGCAGGGCCTCCACGCTCATCGCCGCAGCGAGGTCGGCGGTGACCAGCAGCGCCTGCAGGTCGGCCAGGGCCAGCACCAGCATGCCGAGCATGCCGTCGGTGCCGTTGACCAGGGCCAGACCCTCCTTCTCGGCCAGGACCACCGGCTCGATGCCGTGCGCCCGCAGCGCCTCGGCGGCGGGCCGTAGGACGCCGACGGCATCACGGACCTCACCCTCGCCCATCAGCGCCAAGGCGACATGGGACAACGGGGCCAGGTCACCCGAGCACCCCAGCGAGCCGTACTCGTACACCACCGGACTCAGCCCGGCGTCCAGCATGGCGGCGTAGGCGCGGGCGGTCTCCGGCCGGACCCCGGTGCGGCCGGTGGCCAGAGTGGACAGCCGCAGCAGCATCAGAGCGCGCACCACCTCGCGCTCGACCTCTGGGCCGCTGCCGGCCGCGTGCGAGCGGATCAGGCTGCGCTGCAGCTGGGCACGCTGCTCGACCGGGATGTGCTTGCTGGCCAGCGCGCCGAAGCCGGTGGAGACACCGTAGTGCGGCTGGGTGTCCGCAGCCAGGGCGTCGATGACGGCGCGGGTGCGGGCGATCTCGTCCAGGGCGTCCTCGGCCAGCCGGACCCCCACGCTCCCGCGGGCGACCCGGACGACGTCCGCTGGGTCCACTGGTCCCACTCCGACGATGATCTGTTCTGCGCTCACGTGAGTCATCGCACACTGCCGGGAGTCCGGCCACCATGACCCCGAGCCGTGCGCTGTCCGGGATCCCAGACATTCCCCTATGCTCCGCCCGTGACCAGCGCCCCGGACCGGCCCGCGGGCCCCAGCGGGGTGCCTGCCGCCCGTCAGACGCTGGCGCTGTTGCAGGCCCTGGGACGGTTGCCGGGTCCGGTGCCGGCCGCGGTCCTGGCCCGCGACCTCGGCCTGCCCCGATCCACGACTTACCACCTGCTGGCCGAGATGCAGTCGGCCGGGTTCGTCGTCCACCTGCCCGAGGAGCGCCGCTACGGGCTGGGGCCGGCTGCGTTCGAGATCGGGACGGCCTACCTGCGTCAGGAACCACTGGCCCGGCTGGCCCGTCCGGTGCTCACCCGACTGGTCGCCCGGGTCGCGGAAAGCGCGCACCTGGCCGTGCTGCACGGCCGGGAGGTGTTCTACGTGGTGGAGGCACGCGCTCCGCACCGCCCCACCCTGGTGACCGATGTGGGGGTGCGGCTGCCGGCAGCGCTGACGGCGAGCGGGCGGGCGGTCCTGTCCCATCTGCCGGCGGCGCACGTCCGGGCCCTGTTCCCCGACGCCGACGCGTTCGTGCAGCGGCACGTGGAGGGGCCGACCTCGCTGTCCGGGCTGCGCCGCATCCTCACCGAGGTCCGCCAGGTGGGACACGCCACCGAGGAAGAGCTGATCACGCCCGGCTTCTGCTCGGTCGCCGCGGCGGTGTTCGACCACGGGGCGCGGCCCATCGCGGCGGTCGCGGTGACGGTGACGGTGCAGCACTGGCAGACCCCGGCCCGGCCGGAGCTGGTGGGGCGGGTGGCGCGGGCCGCCGCCGAACTCACCCGCCGGGTGGGCGGACGGCCACCGGGGCCCGCCGTCGGGGCCTGACCACGCCGCCCACGTCGGAACGGCCTACCGTCGCAGACCGTCGACTGAGGGCTGGAGAGGGTGGATGACGGACACGTCGCAGACGCAGGCGCAGCGCGAGGGGTCCGACGGCGGGGAGCAGCCGGACCCCCGGCGCTGGCGGGCACTCGCGGCCTGCCTGGTCGGCGGTGCCATGGTGCTGCTGGACGTCACGATCGTGAACGTCGCCCTGCCCTCGATCCGCACCGGGCTGGGGGCGTCGGAGAGTGCTCTGCAGTGGGTGGTGTCGGGTTACGCGCTGTCCTTCGGCCTCCTGCTGGTGCCCGCCGGGCGGCTCGGGGACGTCCGTGGTCGACGGACCATCTTCGTGGTCGCGCTGGTGCTGTTCGCCCTGGCCTCGCTGGCCTGTGGTCTCGCGCCGAGCAGCACCTTCCTGGTCCTGGCCCGGCTGGCCCAGGGCCTGGCCGGAGGGCTGCTGACCCCGCAGATCAACGCAGTGATCCAGCAGCTGTTCCGCGGTCGGGAGCGGGCGGTCGCCTTCGGTCTGTTCGGCACGGTCATCGGTGTCTCGACCGCGATCGGGCCATTGCTGGGTGGCGTGCTGATCGCCGCGTTCGGCGCCGAGGAGGGCTGGCGGTCGGTGTTCCTGGTGAACCTGCCGATCGCCGTGGTCGCGGTGCCCTTCGCCTGGAAGCTGCTGCCCGCACCGGTCCGGGGCCAGCGCCGCGGCCACGACTACGACCCGGTCGGGGTCGTGCTCTTCGGGGTCGCCGTCGTC
The DNA here is from genome assembly GCA_038233915.1 of Mycobacteriales bacterium. Taxonomy (GTDB): domain Bacteria; phylum Actinomycetota; class Actinomycetes; order Mycobacteriales; family Geodermatophilaceae; genus Klenkia. Next base: position 11,328 of record JBBSVA010000045.1, read on the forward strand.
GCCTTGCTGCTGCCCCTGGTGCAGGAACGCCAGTGGGAGGGGGCGGCCAAGTGGCTGCTGGTGCCGGCTGCGCTCGGCGTCGCCGGGCTCTTCCTGGTCTGGGAGGTCACCTACGCCAGGCGGGGCAAGGAGCCGCTGATCGACCTGGCGTTGTTCGACCGGCGCTCCTACACCTTCGGCGTCTCGATGATCACTCTGTACTTCGCGGGCTTCACGCCACTGTTCTTCGTCTTCACGCTCTACCTGCAGACCGGCCTGGGCTACAGCGCGCTGGCCGCCGGCGTCGCGATCACCCCGTTCGCGGCCAGCTCGGCAGTGGGCGCCTTCCTGGGCGGGCGCATCGTGGACCGGTGGGGCCGGGTCCTGGTGGCGGTCGGGCTGGGCATGGTGTTGCTGGGCTTCCTGGGCACCTGGTTGGCAGTCCGACTGGTGCCCGCCGACGGCACCGGCTGGGCCACGGTGGCCCCGTTGGTGCTCGCCGGGCTGGGGTCGGGCCTGGTCATCTCGCCCAACCAGACGGTGACGCTCTCGCAGGTCCCGGTCGAGCGGGCCGGGACCGCCGGCGGGGTGCTGCAGGTCGGCCAGCGGATCGGCGCCGCGGTCGGGATCGCCGCGGTCGGCGCCGTCTTCTTCGCCCGAGTGGCCGCCACGGAGGGGGACTTCGCCAGTGGTTTCGAGCACGGGCTGCTGGTGGCCGCAGGCTTCATCGGGCTGGCGCTGGTGATCGCGCTGGTCGACGTCGTGGTGGACCGACGGCTGAGCCGCCCCTCCGGTCAGCCCGCGGAGGGCCGGTCCGGGTAGCTGGGAGACGTGTGGACTTGGCCGGCAGCCGCCACCCGGGTCTGGCTGGAACTGACGAGCAGCAGGCGCCGCATGTCCACCGTCGTCGGGTCCAGGTCGCCGAGACTGGTGACGGTCAGGGACACCTGGGGCCCGCCGACGTCGCGGTCGACCACCACGACGGTCCTCCGGCTGGCGCACCTCCAGCAGCGGGTCCCGGGCGCCGAAGAGCTGCTGGGGCCGGGACTGAGAGCGCGCGTGACACCGCGCCTGACCAGGTCGGCCTGGGCCGCGTGCCGCAGGCGGTCGACCACGACGGTCCACGGCCACCCGCTTCGACGAGCACGCCCTCGTCTACGGCGGGCGACCGTCCTTGCGGGAGTCCTCGCCTGGGTCCGGACGTGAGCGACATGCCCTACCCCACCAGGCTGGCGAAGACGATCGTGTTGTCCTCGTAGGACCGGACCGAGGGGTCGAACGCCCCGCCGCAGGTGATCAGCCGCAGCTGGGCGTCCGGGGTGGGGCCGTAGACCTCGGCGGTCGGGAACGCGTCCTTGGGCGCCTGCTCGGTGCGGTCCACCCGGAACGTCAGCGCCCGCCCGTCGGACAGCGTCACGACGACCTCGTCCCCGGCCACCAGTTCCCGGAGCCGGTAGAACACGGCCGGGCCGGCGACGGAGTCCACGTGGCCGGCGATCACGGCCGGACCGCGGTCACCCGGCACCGTCCCGGCGGCGAACCAGCCCGCGCTGGCGAAGTCGGCCGGGGCGGCGAGACTGCCGTCGGGCAGCAGCCCCAGCGACTCCAGGGGCGTGGCGTCGACATCGATCGCCGGGACGGTCACCCGCACCACCTCTGCCCGGACGTCGTCCAGCGGCTGCGGGCCGGGCAGCTCGATCGAGGGCGCCACCGGGGCCGCCGCCGTCGGGGCCGGGGTTGTCGGGGCCTGGGTCATCGGGTGCGCGACGGCTCCTGGGACGGCCGCCGACCCGCACCCGGCGAGGAGCAGGGCCAGGGCCAGGGCCGTGGCCAGGGCCAGGGCCGTGGCCAGGGGCAGGGCCGTGGCCAGGGGCAGGGCCAGGGCCGCGACCCGGGCCGCCCGGATCAGGCCACCGCCCGACGCCCGGTGCGCAGCCGACCCACGAGCACGGCCGCCGCCAGCAGACCGGCGATCGCGGTGAGCCCGACCGGCGACCCGGTCGGGCCGTGCGCCGTCAGGACGACGGCGGTACCACCACCGCCGGTCTCCACGCCGCCGCTCGGCGTGACGCCGGTGCCGGCCGCGTCCTGCAGCGCGGTGACCGTGACGCCGCCGTCGGTCCCGTCCAGCACCACCAGGGTGTTGACGCTGCCCGGCTCGACCCGCACGCCGGTGGCGGTGCCGACCTGCGCGCCGTTGGCCTCGATCGACAGCGACCACTGGCCGGCCGGGATCTCCGCGTACCCGGTGGCGGTGGCGAAGGCCGCGTCGCGCGCCAGCACCGGCCCGCCGACCGCGGTGACGGTGACCGAGGGGTTACTCACCGAGGCCTGCAGCAGTCGGATCCGGGCCTGCCCGGCGGCCGGCGGCGTCAGGTCGTCGGTCAACACGGTCCCGGTGAAGTCGGCGTTCAACCCGACCGCGGCCACCGTGTAGGCCTTGCCGTCCTCGACAGTGACGGCCTGGGTGATCACCGGCTGGTCGCCCGCTCCCCCGCCCGCCGGGGTCATCGACGCCGTGTAGGTGCCGGCCGGTACCCGGGTGTAGTCCGAGACGTCCCCGTAGGCGACGTCGGACAGCGCCAGCACCGAGCCCGAGTCGCTGGCCGCGGTCAGCTGGACGTCGACGGCGGGGGTGTCCGGCGACAGATGGGTCAGCCGGACCCACCCGCCGTCCCCGGGTGCTGCGGCGGCGACCCCGGGGGCGCCGAGGACGACGGCCAGGGCCACGGCCAGGACGCCGAGCAGACGACGAGAGATCACGGTTCCTCCAGGGACGAGCGGGGTCACGGTGGGCCGAGCAGGTCGGTCGGTGGCGGGCCGGGCCAGGTCAGCAACAACCCACCCGGGACGACGGCGACGACCGCGGTGAACGGGGCGGGCTGCGCGCTGGCGAAGCGGGCGAGCGGGGAGTTCAGGCCGACCGGGCTGCCGGCGGCGGCGCTCACCAGCACGGACTCCACCAGCCCCGTGCCGTCGGTGTCCTGCACGGCCGCGACGACGAGCAGGCCGGCCACCGCGGCCCGGGGCAGCACGACCAGCGCGCGCGGATCCACCGCCCCCGCGGCCAGCACCGCGGCGACGCCGTCGGCGAGCTGTAGGGCCGGGTTCCGGGTCAGTTGGACTCCGACATCGCGCCGGGCCTGCAGTCCCGGGTCGGGGATCGCCACCGAGGTGATGGGCTCCGCCGCAGCGACCGGATCGGCGGCTGCCTCCGCGGGGGCACCCGAGGGCAGCCCGGTCGCTGCCAGCGTGGCAGCCACGACCGCGGCCGGGGCCACCCGGGCCAGCCGCCGGACCGTCCGGCCGTGCCCGAGCGCCAGCTCGAGCAGCGCCGCGGGCAGCACCAGGGCGACCCACGGCAGCACCAGGACCAGCGCGGTGGGCGAGAGCAACCCCGGAACGGCGGCGAGGACCAGGCCGCCTGCGACCCCGGACGCGAGGGGCCGGGCCGAGGGACGACGCACCGACAGCAGGAGTGCTGCGGCCGCGGCGAGGACCAGCAGCACCGGGTCGGTGGACCAGCCGAGGACGACGGCTGTCGCACCGGCCGGCCCGGTGAGGTCGAAGCCCGCCCCGGAGAGCGGCCCGCTGACGGTGCCCGCGGACCGGGCCAGCCCGACCAGCACGCCGTACCCGCCGAGCAGGACCGCACAGGTGCCGAACGCCAGCAGCAGGTGCCGCCGTCCCTCACCTCCGGCGCGTTGGCGCAGCAGCAGCCAGCCGGGTATCGGGAGCAGCAGCAGGACCGCCGGCGCGGTGAGCGTCGCCGCGGCGGCGCACACCCCGGCGGCCACGGTCGAGCGGTTGCCGGGCCGACGTCCGACCGGCCCGACGGCCAGGCAGCAGGCCGCGACCAGCCACGGCACGGCGAGCGCCTCGGCCGACGCCGTGCGATGCAGGAGCAGCCCGAGCGGGGCGACGACGAGGACGACGACCCCGCTGGCCGCGACCGTCCGGGAGGCACCCAGCCGCCGGGCGAGCAGCCAGGTCAGCGCGGTCGTGACCAGCAGCGCGAGCACGCCGAGCTCGCGGACCGCGGCCACCGCGTCCCCGGCGTGCCGGTCCAGCGCGCCGGCGCCGCCCACCCAGCCGACGAGCTGGAGCACCGCTCCCGGCGGGCGGCCGGCCCACACCGGGTCGACGACCCAGCCGGCCCCGGTGGCCGCGTCGGCGACGACCCGGGCCAGCGCGGACTCCTGGGTGGGCGCGGCCGAGCCGGACTGCAGCCCGAGGACCCCGACCACGGCCGTGCCGAGCAGCAGGCCGCCCAGCACCAGGACGGAGGTCCGGTGGCCTCGGGCGACAGGCGCCGACGGGGTGACGACGGCCGGCCGGGGCCGCACCGCCTCGCGGACGGCCATCAGCGGCGCTTCTTCGGCTTGCCGGCCGGCCGGCCACCGGTGCGGGAGCCACCGCGACGAGCGGCCATCGGCGGGATGACCGTCGGCCGGGTGGTGGCTGGGAGCAGTGCGTCGGTGCTGGGCTCGTCTGCCGGGTCGACCGGCTCCTGGGCCGGGTCCGCCACTTCCCCCTCCGGGCCCCCGGTGGATCGCAGAGCTGCCGCGCAGTCGGCCGGCTCGCGCACGATCCGGGCACCTCGGGCAGCCAGCCGGACCGCGGTGGTGCCGGCCGCAGCCGCCTCCGCCCGCAACGCATCGAGAGCACGGGAGGCGTCGAGAGCACGGGAGGCGTCGGGAGCACGGGAGGCGTCGGGAGGGCGGGAGGCGTCGGGAGGGCGGCGACCGTCCTCGTCCCCGAGCTCGTCCGCACCGCCTGTGACGGCGCCGTCCAGCTCGGGGCCTGGGTGTGGAGCGGGTTCGTCGTCTGTCCCGGGAAGGTCGTCCGAGGCCCGGCCTCCCCGCCGTCCGGCGACCAGGGCACCGCCGAGGCCCAGGACCAGGACCGTCGCACCGCCGCCGACCACCCAGCCGGCACCCCCGGAGGGCCGCAGCTCCTGCCCGGGGGGAGCGCTCGGCGTCGGGCTGGGCGCGATCGGGGGCGGGGCCGTGGCCGGCGCGGTCGGGGACGCCGGGGGCAGCAGCTGCCCCGAGTCGGTGGCCGTTGCGGTCATCGACGCTGGGGCGGCGGACGCCGTCGACGTCCCGAGCAGGACCAGGCCGACACCCAGGCAGCAGACGAGCAGGACACGCAGCCGCACCAGCGTTCCTCCCGTCGCCCTCGTGGGGTCCGGACCCCCGGCCGACCTGCAGGGACCGAGAATGCCCCCAGGACGGGGGACATACGGACCGATCAGTCCGATTACGGAGCGCCGTGGCTCTCTGTGATCCCCGTCACGCTGCTTAGTGGCCGCGCGGGGGCCCAGCCGTCGGCTCGCGGCGGGCGGCGACCGCCGGGGCGCACCAGGCCGTCAGCCCGAGCAGCAGTCCCCACACCCAGAACCACGGTTCCCAGAGCAACGCCCGCGCCCACAGGACGCCGTCGTCGGGCGGGGTCGTCGGGGTGACGACCCCGGTGAGCAGCAGCAGCACGCCGACCTGTTGGAGCACCCCGTAGACGACCAGCACACCCGCGCCCGCCCAGGCGGTTCCGACCAGCCAGCGACGGGGTAGCCGTCGTCCCAGATCGGTGACCAGCGCCAGCGCGAGCAGCGCACCGACCGCCTTCGCCGCCCCGGTCACCCAGGCCAGCGCCAGGACTCCCGGGTCCCGTTGGCGGGCGAGGGCCTCGATCGGCCCACCCAGGCTGCTGATCCCGACCGTCGAGCCCAGGCCCCACGCGACGGACAGCAACGCGAAGAGCCCGCCGACGACGGCTGCGGCCCACCCGGGCCACCGCCAGGCCGGTCTCGCCGTCGCGGGCCTCACCCGAGCAGCCGTCCCGCCGGGTCCACCTGCCACGCCCGGACGGCGGCGACCAGCCGGTCGACCATCGAGCCGAGCATCGCCGCGCCCTCCTCGGCCGACGCGCCGGTCGGGTCGCCCAACACGCCGTTCGGGCTCACCCCGGCGACGCCCTCGGCCCGCAGCCGGGGCAGCAGCCGGCCGATCGGGATGGTCTCCCCGGGCTCGGCCAGGTCCTCCCGCACCGTCCCCGGTTCCACGTGCAACAACAGCGAGGTCTCGGTCCGTCCGGCGTGCGCGTCCCCACCGGGCACTACGCAGGGGAACCAGGCGACGTCCCGGCCCTCGTGCCGCAGCAGCAGGACAGCACCGCGCAGGGCCTCGAGGTTGCCGCCGTGGCCGTTGACCACCAGCAGCCGGCCCGCCCAGCGTCCGGCGGACCGGCCGTACTCGACCAGCAGCCCGGTCAGCGCCTCGGTGCCGATCGAGATCGTGCCGGGGAAGCCCTCGTGCTCGCCGCTCGCGCCGTAGGCCAGCGCCGGGGCCAGCAGCGGGTCACCCAGCACGTCGACCGCCCGCTCCGCGACCGTGCAGGCCACGGTGGTGTCGGTGCCCAAGGGCAGGTGCGGGCCGTGCTGCTCGACCGAACCGAGCGGGACGACGACGGTCGGCAGCGACGGCAGCGCGGGCGACCGCGCGGTGCGCAGGTCGGTCACAGCAGCCCCGCCACCCGGGCGGCCTCGACGCTGGCAGCGACCGCAGTCCGCGGGGCGAGCACGTCGCCGACCCGGTGCACCTCCAGGCCGCTGTCGACCAGCCCGGCCCACAGCTCGTCGTCAGGAGTCGGGGGGACGGCGGCCACGACCCAGTCCACCACCCGGGTCTCCTCGACCCCGGTCAGGTGGTGCAGCAGACGCACGCTGCGCCGGCCGTCGGACCGCTGGTGGACGCCGAGCACCACCCGCTCTACGGTCTGCCTGATCCCGGCGGCTGCGGCCCGCCGGTGCCAGAGCTCCCGGTCCAGCGTGGGCCCCAGGTCCTGGGCGGCCACCAGCGCGCCGGTGACCACCTCGACGGCGCACCCGGCCGCGGCCAGCGCCTCGGCGGTCGAGGGCGCATGCGGCCCGCCGAGCTCATCGACCACCAGCACCTCCCCCGCCGGCGTGACGGACCGGTCCAGCACCGCCCGGACGTCGACCACCCGCTGGTCGTCGCCCACCCAGCCGGGCCGTCCCGGGCGGGCGCCAGTGGCCAGCACGACCACGTGCGTCCCGGTGGGGACACCGGCGACCCGGTGCCCGGTCTCGATCACCACCCCCCACTGCGCGCAGTCCCGAGCGGCCGAGGTGACCAGACCGGTCAGCTCGCCGCGGCCCGGGGCGGACGCCGCCACCAGGAGCTGGCCACCCACCCGACCCGAGGCCTCCAGCACCCGGACCCGGTGCCCGAGCGCCGCGGCCGCCGCCGCGGTGCGCAGCCCGGCCAGCCCGGCGCCGATCACGGTGACGTGCCGGGACCGGGTGGGAACCGGCAGCGGCACCGACTCCCGGCCGGTGCGCGGGTCCTGCAGGCAGCCCAGCCAGCGGTTGGCGCCGACCCGGGCCGCGCACTCGCTGTTGCAGCCCACGCACGCTCGGACCGGCTCCCCGCGCCGGGCCTTGGCGACGAAGTCCGGGTCGGCGATCTGCCCGCGGACCACCCCGACGAGGTCGCAGGCGCCGTCCGCCAGTGCCTGCTCGGCCTGCTCGGGGGTGAGGACCCGGCCGACCCCGATCACCGGCAGGTCGACAGCCGCGCGCAACCGGGCGGCCAGCGGCAGCGCGTAGCCCGGCGGCGTCGCCATCGACGGTTCGACCAGGTACAGCGACTCGGTGGCCACGCCGACCGTGGTGGACAGCCAGTCGACGTCCCCGGTGGCATCGAGCAGCCGGGCCACCGCGACGGCGTCGTCCGTCGTCGTCCCGCCCGGTTCGGCGGCGGCGAGCCGGACGCCGAGCAGCCGCTGCGGCCCCAGCACCTCCCGCACCGCCCGCACGACGGCGAGCAGCAGCCGGGCGCGGTGCTCGACCGGCCCGCCCCAGCCGTCGGTCCGCCGGTTGGCCGCCGGGGAGAGGAAAGCGCGCAGCAGCGAGGACTGGCTGGCCTGCACCTCGACGCCGTCCAGCCCGCCCGCGACGACGTTTCCGGCGACCAGGGCGAACCCGGCGACCACGGCGGCCAGGTCGGCGTCCGTGGCCTGGCGGGGGACCTCGCGGAACAGCGGGTCCGCGAGCGGCGACGGGGCCAGCAGCGGGACCCGACTGAGCAGCGAGCTGCCCTGGCCGCCGTTGTGGTTGAGCTGGGCGACGACCAGCCCGCCGTGTCCGTGCACCGCGGCCGCGATCTCCCGGTAGCCGCGGACGACGTCCGGGTCGGTGCCGTCGACGACACGCTCGTAGGGCCGGTCGTCGACAGAGACCGACTGCTCCTCGGTGATCACCAGCGCGGCCCCGCCGGCGGCCCGGGCGGCGTAGTAGGCGGTGTGCGCCGGGGTCAGCCGCCGGTCGACCGCCTGGTTGGTCAGGTGCGCGCAGAAGACCACCCGGCTGGTCAGCACGTGCCCGCGCAACGTCAGCGGCGTGAGCAGGCGCGGGAACGGCACCCCCGCACTCTGCCGCACCGCGGTCGTCCCGCCCGGCGTCGTGGGCTCAGCCGGGCAGGTGCGCGGTCAGCCACGCCACCACGCCCGCGGTGACCTCGTCCCGGTTGGTCTCGTTGACCACCTCGTGCCGGGCCTCGGGCCACAGCGTCAGGGTCACGTCGGTCAGGCCGGCGTCCCGGTAGCGCTGGGCCAGCGCAGTCACGTTGACCGCACCCGGACCGCCTACCGGGTCACGGTCGCCGGAGACCACCAGCAGTGGCAGGTCCGACCGGATACCCCGCAGCACGGCCGGGTCGGCGGTCTGCGCCGCCGTGCCCAGGATCCCGCCCATGATCGCGTCCTCGGTGGGGAAGCCGCAGAGCGGGTCGGCGACGTAGGCGTCCACCTCGGCGGGGTCCCGGCTGAGCCACTCGAACCCGGTGCGTGGCTCGAAGCCGGCGTTGAACGCGGCCAGGCCCGGCTGGTCGGCGGGCAGGCCCTGCACCACGGCCAGCAACCCGTCCAGGGTGGTCGACCCGCTGAGCACCACCCCGGCGTACCGGACCGGCTCGGCCAGCAGCACGCTCTGCATGCCCATCGAGCCCAGCGAGTGAGCGAAGGCGAACAGCGGCAGGTCCGGGTGCTGCTCCGCGAGCAGCCCGGCGTGCGCACCGATGTCGGCCACGAACCCGGGGACGCCGGCCGCACCGAAGCTGCCCAGCGGGACATCGCCGGACACCGAGGCGCCGTGGCCCCGGTTGTCGGCCGCGGACACCAGGAACCCGGCCGCGTTCAGCGCGGCGGCCAGCCGGGCGTACCGCGGCCCGTGCTCGGCCAGGCCGTGCACCAGCTGCACGACCCCCACCGGCTCGCCCGGGACGTCGTCCCAGGCGTAGGTGGCGATGGCCAGACCGTCGGCCGGGGACGGGAAGGTGGTGGCTGCGGGCACGGGAGGACCTCCGGGACTCGGGTGGGCCACCATCATGGCCCGCCCGGGGTTGCGACCCCCGCCGAACGGGAACCGGACGCGGATGACTGACGACTCCACCCGCAAGGTCGCCGAGCTGCTGTCCGACCAGCGCCTCGGCATGCTCACCACGACCGACCCCGACGGCACCCTGATCAGCCGGCCGATGGCGCTGCAGGAGGTCGAGTTCGACGGAGACCTGTGGTTCTTCGCCGCCCGCGCCTCCCGCAAGGTCGCCCACATCGCCACCAACCCCCAGGTCAACGTGGCCGTCGGCTCGGGCAGCACGTGGATCTCCCTCACCGGCCACGCCGCCGTGGTGAGCGACGACGCCAAGAAGAAGGAGCTGTGGAACGCCGGCGTCGCCGCCTGGTTCCCGGACGGCCCGGACGACGACGAGATCGTGCTGATCAAGGTCGACGGCGAGTCCGCCGAGTACTGGGACACCCCCGGCGGCCGGGTCTCCACGCTGCTGAGCTTCGCCAAGGCCAAGGTGACCGGCGAGCGCTACTCCGGCGGGCAGAACGAAAAGGTCGACCTGACCTGACCCCCCAGAAAGCGTCCTTTCTGGGGTTCGCCCCGCGGCCGCACACCCCAGAAAGCGTCCTTTTCGGGGTCGGCCCCGGAGCCGCACACCCCAGAAAGCGTCCTTTCCGGGGTTGGCCCCGGAGCCGACCCCCCCAGAAAGGATGTTTTCTGGGGGGGGGTGGGTCTGCCTATCGGTCCGAGAAGACGGCGGTGAGCGCCCGGGCGACGTCGGTGTGGTCGCGGACCAACCGGATCCGGCCGCGGCCCATCCGGGCCAGGTCCCGGCCGAGCTCGACGTCGTCCTCGCCCGAGGTGTCCAGCAGGACGTCGAGGCGGGGCAACCGCGACGCAGCTGTCCGCGGGTCCGGACCGGCGTTGTGCACGCAGTCCGACAGCAGCAGCACCCGGGCGTCGCGCGGCGGCACCCCGGCGAGCAGCCGGCCCGCGGTCTCCAGGGCGAACGAAACGTTGGTCAGCCCCTGGGTGGGCACCCGCAGCAGCAGGTCCAACACGCCCAGCGGCTCGACCGGCGCACCCAGCGGCACCAGCACCGCGGCGTCGGACCAGAAGGCGACGACGGCCAGGGAGTCCCGGCCCAGCTCGCCGGCCAGCGCCCCCACGGTCGCGGCCGCCGTCCGCAGCCGCTCGCCCTTCATCGACCCGGACACGTCGACGACGAGCACCACCGAGCGCTTCGTCCGGACGCGCTCCCGGACGACGATGTCGTCGTCCTCGGGCAGCGGCTTACCGGCGATGAGCTCCAGGGTGCGTTCCAGGTCCAGCTCGTCGGAGCCGCCTGCCCACCGCTGGCTGGTCAGCTCGCCCACCCCGCGGCGGGCCAGCCGGTCCCGGGGCGGACGTGGGACCTCCAGCCGGCGGGCGATCTGCCGGGCCCGCTGCCGGGTCCGCGCGTCGGCCTCGGTCGCGGTGTCCAGGTCGGCCAGCGCGATCAGCTCGGCCGGCTCGTCCGTCGTCCCCGGGCCCGAACCGCCGCGCTGCGCGGCCGCCTGCTTCGACCGGCGACGGTCCCCGGAGGACAGCGCGAGCCCCGAGCCGCCCTTGGCCGGCTCGTAGGTGTTCGGCTGCTCGGTGAGCTGCTTGGGACGACGGCGCAGCGGCTTGAGCGTGCGGTGCTGTCGAGAGCTCCCCGGCCGGTCACGGCGGGTGACCGGGGAGTCGGCCTCGACAGTCCTTCAACCGGGTTCGGCCGCCGCCGGCTGCAGCAGGAAGTGGTCCTCCCAGATCTCGCGCAGCACGCCCTCGGGGGTCTGCTCGGCGATATCGTCCAGGTGCACCCGGCCGCTGAGCGCCACCAGCACGGCATCCCAGACCACCTCGGTGTACTCCTCGGGCAGCCCGCGGGGCGGGGCGACCGACGGCTCGTCGGGCAGCGGCACCCCGCGCATCGCGGCCAGCTGGGCGGCGACCAGGGCGACGTCGATCGCACCGCGCACCGAGCTGCCCTGCCGGACGTCGTCCCGCTCCCGGGTGGCCCGGGTGAGCGCGACGGCGTCGGCGACCAGCCGCGGGGACTCCAGGCCGGTGCGCCGTCCGACGATGCCGCGTTCGGCCTCGGCGTCCTGGTAGTGCACAGCCAGCCGGCACATCCGGTCCGAGACCGAGGTGGGCATCCGCGTCGTCCCCACGGAGTCGTAGGGGTTCATCGAGGCGACCACCCGGAAGGTGGGGGCGGCCTCGACGGTGCCGACCGTGGGCACGGTGATCCGCCGCTCGGCCATGGCGGTGAGCAGCGTGTTGAGGGTGTCCTCGGGGGCCCGGTTGAACTCCTCGACGTAGAGGAAGCCGCCCTGCCGCATGGCCTCGACCAGCGGGCCGGCCACGAAGTTCTCCGCGGTGTAGTCCTCGCGCAGCACCCGGGCCGGGTTGTGGTGGCCGACCAGCCGGGTCGGCGTCAGGTCGGCGTTGCCCTCCACGAAGAGCAGCGGAATGCCCCACTCGGCGGTGATCGCGCGCAGCAGGGTGGACTTCGAGGTGCCGGGCGGTCCCTCGAGCAGGACGTCGCGGCCGGCCGCGACGGCGGCCAGCAGCAGGTCCAGCTCGCGGGCCCGGCCGACCAGGTGGGTGGCGACCCGGGCGCGGACCTCGCGGACCGAACCCGCGTCCACGCTGGTCACCCGGCTGCCGGTGATGGTGGTGTCGTCCATGGTGTCCCGTCGTGAGGGGCCGCCGGGGACGCGGGGCCCCCGGCGGCCGGAGGTCACTTGACCGTGTAGCCGGCGTCGACCGGGAGGGTCACGCCGGTGATGTACCGCGCCTCGTCCGAGACCAGGAAGAGGATCGCGTTGGAGATGTCGACCGGCTCCAGCCACGGGACGGGCAGCGCGTTGGTCGAGGCGAAGATCGGCTCGGCCTTCTCCCGGGACGGCGAGGGGTCATCGGGAGCGAACAGCCCCCAGGTCTTCTCGTTCTGGATCATCACCGTGTCGACCCCGGTGGGGTGCACGCTGTTGACCCGGATCGAGTGCTGGGCGAACTCGTTGGCCAGCGTCCGCATCACCCCGACGACGCCGTGCTTGGCCGCCGTGTAGTGGATCGTGTTCGGGGTGCCCTTGAGGCCCGCGGTCGAGCTGGTCAGCACGATCGACCCGCCCCGGCCGCCCTCGATGAGGTGCGGCAGGGCCACCTTGCAGGTGTTCCAGACCCCGGTCAGGTTGATGTCGATCATCTCCCGCCAGGCCTCGTCGGTGATCTCCAGCGCGGGCTGGATCTCGAAGACCCCGGCGTTGGCCAGCACGATGTCCAGCCGCCCGAGCTGGGCGACCCCGTCGTCCACGGCCGCCTTCATGGCCGCGGAGTCCCGGACGTCCGCCTTGGTCGCCACGATGCGCCGGTCCAGCGCCTCGACCTGACGGACTGTCTCCGCCAGGTCCTCGTCGGTGGCCGGTGGGTACATGCTGATGCTGCCGATCGGCGCGCAGACGTCGACGGCGATGATGTCGGCGCCCTCCTGGGCCAGCCGGAGCGCGTGGCTGCGGCCCTGGCTGCGGGCCGCCCCGGTGATGAAGGCGACCTTGCCCTCCACCCGGCCGCTCACTTGCCCACCGACCCGGCGTCGACGGGCAGCTGGACGCCGGTGACGTA
>JBBSVA010000046.1:0-24187 GCA_038233915.1 Mycobacteriales bacterium
GCTCCGGGGTGAACACGTCCACAGTGGGCCGAGATTTCCGGTCGGTGGGCGTGCAGATCCCTCTCAAGGCCACCTCGAAGGCGGACACCGGGGAGGAGTCTTGTTCGTACACGTGTTCGATTTTACCTGATCTTGGGTCTGTTGACCAGGCCTGATGCTCTCTGTGGACACACGGTTCCCAGCCGGCCACGGCCCGACGACCCACACCCGCCACGGTCTCAGGCGTGCTCGATGCACGTCCGCGCCGCAGGCCGCGCCTCCAACCGGGCCTCCCCGATGGGCCGCCCGCACACCTCGCACATCCCGTAGGTCCCGGCCGCCACCCGCACCAGGGCAGCGTCGACGTCCACCAGCCGCTGCCGGGCCTGGTCCAGCAGCGCCACCAGCTGCTGCCGCTCGAAGGCGATGGTCGCGCCCTCCGGGTCGTGCTCGTCGTCCGCGTTCGACGACGCCGAGGCGGCCACGACCGCGTCGAACTCGGCGGTCAGTGCAGCCACCTGCGCCACCGTGTCGGTGCGCATCCGCTCCAGAGGGGTCACCCCGCCATCCTCCCCGTCAGCGGAGGACCTGGGGCGTCAGCGGAAGCGTGTAGCCCGTCCGCAGGACGTCAGCACAAGCACACGAGGTGCTCCCATGACCACCACCACCGGGGCCCCCGCTGTCGAAGCGCACGGCCCCACCTCAGCTACGGCACCGGCAAGACCACCGCCGTCCGCATCCCCGCCACCCTCCTGCGCCCCGCACCTGGTGATGTTCGCCCGGCTGCTCGGCTTCTCGCTGGGCTCCCGGACGACGCAGACCTGCCCGCCGCCCTGCCACCGCCATGCCGGTCAGCGCTCCCGGCGCAGGACCCGCAGCGACCCGGTCCCGGGCAGCTCGGCGAAGCCCCCGGCAGCCAGCACCCGGGTGTAGACGCCGAACGGCGCCTGCCCGCCGTCGGCCGGGTCGGGGAAGACGTCGTGCACGGCCAGCGTGCCGCCCACGGCCAGCTTGTCGACCCAGGCGTCCTGGTCGCGGCGGGCCGAGTCCTCGGTGTGCGAGCCGTCCAGGAAGAGCAACGCGAGCGGCGTCGTCCACAGCGGGGCGAGGGTCTCCGACCGGGTGACGACGGCGACGACGACGTCCTCGGCCGGGTGCACGGTGCGCCGGAAGGAGGGCAGCGTGTCCAGCTGCCCGACGGCCGGGTCGACCAGCTCGGGCTGGTGGTACTCCCAGCCGGGCTGGTGCTCCTCGGAGCCGCGGTGGTGGTCCACGGTCACCACCTGCCGGCCCGACTGCACCGCGGCGGCGGCCAGGTACAGCGCGGACTTCCCCATCCAGCTGCCGATCTCCAACAGCGGCCCGGGGACGGCGACGTCGCGGGCGGCCGCGTAGAGCGCCCGGCCCTCGTCGTCGGGCATGAAGCCCGGAGCGGCGGCCGCGGCATCCAATAGGTCCTGCGATCGCGTCACGGCGTCGAGTCTCCTACCGGGCCAGCCGGTCCAAGAACCGCGGGGCCGGTCGGTCGCCCGCGGCCTTGGCGAAGAAGGCACCGGCGGCGGTCGTCACCGGGACGGCGAGGACGAGCGCGATCGCGCCGACCAGCGTGCGGATGACCTCCTCGCCGACCTGCTGGCCGGTGACCACGTCCCAGAGCGAGCGGTCGTAGATCTCGTAGAGCAGCAATAGCGGCAACGCGGCCCCTGCGTAGGCGAAGACGATCGTGTAGATCGTGGAGGCGATGTGGTCCCGGCCCACGGCCATGCCGCGGGAGAACAGCTCCCGCCAGGTCAGCGTGGGGTCGACCTCGTGCAGCTGCCAGATCGCCGAGGCCTGGGTGATCGTGACGTCGTTGAGCACGCCGAGCCCGGCCACGGTGATCCCGGCGAGGACCAGCCCGGAGAAGTCCAGCGTCGGGTCGAAGGTCGACAGCTGGACCGTCTCCTCCCCCGACAGCCCGGTCAGCCTCGCCGCGGCCACCGCGAGCGCGCCGAGCACCGCGACCAGGATCAGCCCGAACAGGGTGCCGATCAGCGCCGTCGTCGTCCGGGTGGTGAAGCCGTGCGCCAGGTACAGCACGACGAACATGATCGCCGAGCTCCCGACCAGCGTGACCAGCACCGGCGAGGACTCCCCCAGGATCCCGGGAAGCACGAACTGCAGCAGCACCACGAAGGAGATCACCAGCCCGACCAGGGCGAAGACACCGCGCAGCCGGGCGACGACGGCGACCACGATGACGAACGCGACGGCCAGGGTGATGATCGGTGCGCTGCGGGTGAAGTCCTGGAACTGGTAGTTCGCCGTCCCCGAGCCGTCGTCGCCGACCGAGAGCACGACGGTGTCCTCCGCGGCGACGCCGAAGGCCACCACCTCCGCGGGCAGGTCGACCGACACGTAGGCGCCCTGGTCGTCGCCCTCCAGCACCTCCACCACCGCGGTCGCGCAGGTCAGCGTCTGGCCGGCCACTGCGCCGGTGGAGCAGTCGTAGGTCTCCAGGGAGGCGATCCGGCCCTCGGCCAGCTGACCGTTGCCCGCGGGCAGGTAGAGGTCGGCCGCCTGCGCCGCGCGGGTGGGCTCGCCCGAGGGCCACAGCGCGATAAGCCCGATGACCGTGGCCAGCCCGATCGGGACCAGCACGAGCAGCATCAGCCAGGTGGCCCGGCGGCGACGGGCCAGCACCTGCGGCGTGGCCGGGACGTCGTCGGCGGGACCGTGGGAGTGGGAGTGGGCCGGCACCGGGTCAGGCTAGGTGGAGCCCGGCCGGTCCCTCCTCAGGCGGGCGGGTCGACGGGCCCGAGCAGCTGTGCCCCGGCCAGGTAACCGGCCAGCAGCGCGTCGGCAACCTGGGCGACAGTGTCCTCGGCGGGCAGGAACCGCGGGGAGTGCAGCCCCGGGCGACGGCCGGCGGCGTCGGGCTGCCCGCCGTCCACGCCGAGGAAGAGCATCAGCCCGCGGGCGTCGGCGCAGTAGTGGCTGAAGTCGTCGGCACCGAAGGACCGCCAGGTGTCGTCCACCTCGACCCCGGCCCGGGCCAGCCAGGGCAGCGCCGCGCGGGCCAGTTCGGGGTCGTTCGCCAGCACCGGCTCGTTGCTCTCGGTGAACACGTCGGCGGTGCACCCGTACGCCGCAGCGGTGAGCTGCGCGGTCTGCTCCAGCGCCTCCAGCAGCATCGTGCGGTCGCTCTCCCGCATGACCCGCAGCCCGCCGCGGGCCCGCGCGGTGTCCGGGACGACGTTGAAGCTGCTGCCGGCGTCGAGCTGGGTGACCGCCAGCACCGCACCCACGGTGGGGTCGACCCGGCGGCTGACCAGCTGCTGCAGCGCGAGGACGACCGCTGCCAACGCGAGCACCGGGTCGGCGGTGGTGTGTGGGTACCCGCCGTGCCCGCCGTGCCCGGTGACCGTGATGGTGAACTCGTCGGTGGCCGCGTTGACCGGCCCGGGGGTCGCGTTGACCACGCCGGCGGCCAGCTGGGGCTGCACGTGCGCGGCGACGACGGCGACCACCCGCTCCTCGGTCAGCAGCCCGGAGACCACGATGTCCCGGGCCCCGGACGGCGCGGCCTCCTCCCGCGGCTGCAGCAGCGCCAGCAGCGGGGCCGGCCCGCCGACCCGGGCCACCGCGCGGCAGATTGCCACCAGCCCGGCCAGGTGCGCGTCGTGCCCGCAGGCGTGCATCACGGCGCCGGGGGCGGCCCAGTCGACCCCGGTCCGCTCGCTGACGACGAGGCCGTCCAGCTCGGCCCGCAGCGCGACGGTCGGACCGGTCGCCGTGCCGATCCGGACCAGCCGGCCGGTGTCGGCGACTTCCCGGCCCTCCCCCGCACCCAGCGCCGCGACGACGGCGGCCGTGGTGTCCGCCTCGTCCCCGGAGCGCCGCGGGTCAGCGTGCAGCGCCCGGCGCAGCGCGAGCGCGACCGGCAACTCCTCCACCACGGCGGCCTGCAGCCGGTCGTACCAGGCGGCCAGCGCGGGGTCGGTCTCGACGATCTCGGTGCTCACCGGTCCCATCCTCCAGGGCACCCTGGCCGGGACGTGACACCGGCGCGGAAGTCGCGACTATCGCCCCCCGGGGTCAGAGCCGGTAGGCGCGGCTCGCGTTGCCCGAGCCGATCATCTCCGCGACCCGGGCGGCGTCGGACGCCGTCCAGGCGCCGTCGTCGACGCCGGCACCCAGGTAGGCACCCAGTCCGCGGCGGAAGAGCACCGTGCCGAGCAGGTACAGCTCGGCCAGGCCGAACGCGTCGGAGGAGAACAGCACCTTGCCGAAGGGCGCGAGTTCGAGCAGCTCGGGCAGCAGCGCGGCCGACCGGGCGCCGAGGTTGTGGGTGGCCAGGCCGACGTCGACGACCACGTGTCCGAACACCTGGGCCAGGAAGCCGGCGTTGCGGTGGAAGGGGTAGTTGTGCAGCAGCAGCACCGGGACCCCGGCGGGCTCGGTGGCCCGCAGCAGGTCGGTGAGCAGCAGCGGGTCGCCGCGGTGCAGGTCGACGTCGGCGTCGCCGTAACCGACGTGGAACTGGACCGGCATCTCCAGGTCGATCCCCGACCAGATCAGGAACCGGTGCAGCACCGGGTCGGCGACCCGGGTGCTGCCCGAGGACAGCAGCCGGTCCGCGGCGGCGACCACCTCGGCGTCAGACGGTCGGGCACCCTCGAGGGCGAGCCCCACCCGGTAGGCGGCGATGGACTTGACCCCGACGGCGTCCCGGCAGCGCAGCGCCAGGCGGTCCCGGAACGCGGCCGGGAACCCCGCGGCGGTCGACCCGGCCAGCACGTCGGCGGCGACCGCCTCCAGCCGGACGATCTCCCGGCCCACCCCGCCGGTGAGGGCGGCCAACTCGTCGGGGCTGGTGATCGGCTCGGGCAGGTAGCCGGTGTCGACCAGGAACGTCTGCGTCCCGACGGCGCCCATCAGCCGGCGGTTGACCTCGTCGGCACCCAGCTCGGCCCGCCGGGCCAGGTAGGTGTCGGCGTCGGCGTGCGGCTCCAGGTCCAGCAGCGGCGGGCACCAGCGGCGCAGCGCGAAGCCGATCTGTGAGTCCAGCAGCGACCCGCCCAGCACGCTGGGCCCGGTCGCCTCGGTCAGCATCGCCTCGAACTGGGGGCGGTCTAGGTCCCGCCGCACCAGGCCGTGGCAGTGGTGGTCGACGAGCTGCAGGTCGGAGAGGTCCATGACGTCTGAGGGCACACGCCCAGTCTGCCTACCGTGGGGCCATGAGCACCCCCTGGAGCACGTCCGACATCCCGTCCCAGTCCGGACGCACCGTCGTCGTCACCGGCGCGAACTCCGGGCTGGGGCTGGCCACGTCGAAAGCGCTGGCCGCCGCCGGGGCGCACGTGGTGCTCGCCGTCCGGGACACCGCCCGCGGTGCGGACGCCGCCCGCACGCTGACCGGGGACGTCGAGGTCCGCCGGCTGGACCTGGCCGACCTGTCCTCGGTGCGGGCGTTCGCCGACGCCTGGGACGGCGACCTGGACCTCCTGGTGGCCAACGCCGGGATCATGATGGTCCCGCAGGGCCGCACCGTGGACGGCTTCGAGCTGCAGTTCGGCACCAACCACCTGGGCCACTTCGCGCTGGTCAACCTGCTGCTGCCGCACGTGACCGACCGGGTGGTCACCGTCTCCTCCGGCCTGCACCGCAGCGGCACGATCGTGCTGGACGACCTCGACTGGGAGCGCCGGCCCTACTCCGACTCCGGCGCCTACGGGCAGTCGAAGCTGGCCAACCTGTTGTTCTCCCTGGAGCTGCAGCGTCGGCTGACTGCGACCGGGTCTTCGGTCCGCTCCATGGCCGCGCACCCCGGCTACGCGGCGACCAACCTGCAGTCGCACACCGGCAGCCGCCTCAGGGACCTCGGGATGAAGCTGGGCAATCGCTTCATCGCGCAGTCCGACGCCGCGGGCGCGCTGCCCACCCTGATGGCCGCCACCGCGGACCTGCCCGGCGGCAGCTACGCCGGCCCGTCCGGGTTCCAGGAGGGCCGCGGTGCCCCGACCCTGGTCGGTCGCAGCCAGGAGGCGTCCGACGTGCAGCTGGCCGTCGACCTGTGGACGGCGTCCGAGCAGCTGACCGGGGTCACGTACCCGGTCGGCTGACCTCCAGGCGGTCGAGCGCGGACCGCCAGTCGCCGGTCCCCGGGTCCCCGACCCAGGCGATGTACCCGTCCGGGCGGACCAGCAGGCCGGGCCCGTCGTCCGTGCGCCGGACGACGGGGACCGTGGCGGCGACGTCGGCCGCCCCGCGGGGCAGCACCAGCACGCAGCCGGCCGTGCGCTGCACCTCCGCCAGCCGGGCCCCGGCCCGCGGCACCTGCGCCGCGCGGGTGCCGACCAGGCCGGGGCCCGGGTAGCGGATCGCCACGGCGGAGAACTGCCCGGCACCCCGGCGGGCGACCGGGGGCAGCCGAAGCAGCCCGCGGAGCACCAGCGCCCGGGCCACCCGGCCGCGGACCCCGGCCAGCGTCATCAGCCGGATCACCGCCCCGCTGGCGCGCAGCACGGCTCTCCCGACCGGATGCCGTTCGGCCTGGTACCCGTCCAGCAGCGCCGGGTCCACGCCACCGGAGACCGCGGCCAGCCGCCAGCCGAGGGCGACGCCGTCCTGGATGCCCGTGTTCATGCCCTGCCCGCCGGCGGGTGAGTGCACGTGCGCGGCGTCCCCGGCCAGGAACACCCGGCCGGACCGGTAGGTGGGCACCTGGCGCTCGTCGCTGGCGAACCGGGACGACCAGCGGACCTCCCCCGGTGGCAGCCCCAGGACCCGGTGCAGCAGCCCGGCGACCTCATATTCGGCGACCGGGACCTCGGTGCCGACCTGCCGGCGGCGGTCCCAGCCGATCAGCCGGAACCAGCCGTCACCGAACGGGGCCAGGAACCCGAAGCCGTGCCGGTCGACGTCCACCCGCAGCTCGTCGACCTGCAGACCCGGCAGCGCGACGTCGGCGAGCACCACCGACCGGAGCACCGACCGGCCGGGGAACGGCAGCCCGACGAGCTCGCGGACCGTGCTGTGCACGCCGTCGGCGCCGACCACCCAGCGGGCCCGCCACGACCGCTCCCCCGCCCGGACGACGACGCCGTCCGCGTCCTGCTCGAGGCCGGTGACGGTGACCCCGCGCTCGACCCGGGCGCCGGCGTCGACGGCGTGCCGCTCCAGCAGCCGGTCCACGTGCACCTGCGGGGTCATCAGCACGAACGGGAACCGGGTGGGCAGCCGGCCCAGGTCGATCCCGGCCTCGCCGACCAGCTGCAGCCGGTCGACCGGGGTGCCGGTGGCAATCAGCTCGTCGGCCAGGCCGCGGCTGTCCAACAGCTCGAGCGTCCGGGCATGCACCCCGAAAGCCCGACTGAGCGGGCTCGGAGCGGCGTGCCGGTCCAGGATGGTGACCGAGCGGCCCGCTCGGGCCAGCTCCCCGGCGACCGCGCAGCCGGTCGGTCCTGCACCCACGACCACGACGTCGTCCACGCCGACCTCCCCTGTCATCACTCGATGACATGAGGGTGGACCTGGGGACCACCCCGAGTCAACAGTCGATGACTTAAGCTCCGGTCGTGCGCCCCCGCGATGCCGCCGCCACCGAGCAGGCCCTGCTGGCTGCCGCCCGGGCGCGCTTCGCCGCTGACGGTTTCGACCGGACGACCATCCGCGCGGTGGCCGCCGACGTCGGGGTCGATGCCGCCCTCGTCATCCGGTACTTCGGCAGCAAGCAGGCGTTGTTCAGCCGGGCCGCCGACCTCGACCTCGGGCTCCCCGACCTGACCGGCGTCCGGGCCGGTGACCTGGCGCGGGTGCTGGTCGACCGGTTCTTCACCGTCTGGGAGGACGACCCCACCTTCCTGGCCCTGCTGCGGGCCGCGGCCACCAGCGAGGTCGCCGCCGGGGCCATGCGCGGGGTCCTCGCCGGCCAGGTGGCACCCGCGCTGGCCGCGGTCACCGACGACCGCCCGGCCGAGCGGGCCGCGCTGGTCGGCGCGACCGTGCTCGGCTTCGCCCTCACCCGCTACGTGCTGCGGGTCCCGCCGCTGGTCGAGATGACCCGGGAGCAGGCCCAGACCTGGCTGGGCCCGGTGCTCCGGCACTACCTGCTGGACTGAACCTCAGCGGGCGACCAGCCGCACGAACGCCCGCAGCTCGTCCACCAGCAGCCCGGGCACCTCGATGGCCGGGAAGTGCCCGCCGACGGGCAGCTCGGTCCAGGACACCAGGTTCGT
This sequence comes from Mycobacteriales bacterium, assembly GCA_038233915.1. GTDB lineage: Bacteria > Actinomycetota > Actinomycetes > Mycobacteriales > Geodermatophilaceae > Klenkia. The sequence goes on from JBBSVA010000046.1 coordinate 8,199, forward strand.
CGCGGCCTCGACGGCGCCGCGGACCGGCAGGTGGATGTCGTGCGGCAGCACTGTCACCCCGGTGGGCACCGTGGTCGACCAGCGGTCGCCGGGCTGCTCGCGACGCTCCCAGTACAGCTGGGACGACGACCCCGCGGTCCCGGTGAACCAGTAGACGGCCACGTTGGCGAGCACCTGGTCCAGCGTCTGCGGGCCGAGCACGTCGCTTGCAGGATCGGTCCAGTCCCGGAAGCGCTCGGCGATCCAGGCCAGCTGACCGGCCGGGGAATCGGTGAGCGCCGGGGACAGCGACAGCGGCTTGGTCGCCTGGGTCTTGTTGTAGCCCGACAGCTCCTGCGCGTAGTGCCTCGCACGGTCGGCCGAGCGCTGGTCGTCAGGGTCGGTCAGGCCCATCGTCATCGTCACGTGGATGCCGGCGACGTGCCCGGGGTCGACCACGGCCAGGTCGCGGGCCACCCGGGAGCCCCAGTCCCCGCCGTGCGCGACGTAGCGGTCGTACCCCAGCCGCGCGAGCAGCTCGGCGATCGCACCGGCCATCCGCTGGGAGGTCCAACCGCCATCCGGCGTGGGGCCGGAGAACCCGTACCCGGGCAGTGAGGGCACCACGACGTGCACCGCGTCCGCCGGGTCGCCGCCGTGCGCGCCGGGGTCGGTCAGCGGCCCGACCACCCGCTGGAACTCCACGACCGACCCGGGCCAGCCGTGCAGCAGCACCAGGCACGGCGCAGTGCCCTCAGAGCCGCCCGCCCCCGCCGCGCGAGCCTGCAGGGCGTGCAACCGGGTGCCGTCCACAGTCGTCGTCACCTGCGGGACGGCGTTGAGCGCGGCCTCGTGCGCACGCCAGTCCCAGGCCGTCGCCCAGTGCTCGGCGAGCCGCCGGGTGAGCTCCAACGGGATGCCGCGCTCGCCCTCCAGCTGCTGCTCGGCCGGCCAGCGGGTGCGGGCCAGCCGGTCCCGCAGATCATCGACCTCGGCCTGCGGGACGTCGATCGTGAACGGGTGGACGGCGGAGTCGGTCACCTCCGCACTGTGCCCCGCCTCCGATCGACCGGCAGCCCGACCAGCAGCCCGGACGTCAGCGGAGCGCCTCCGCCGCCTCCCGGCTGCCCAGCTCGGCGGCCATCAGCGCCGCGCCCGCGCGCCGGGCGATCGCCGGCTTCGCGAGCACCGCGACCAGCCCCGCCAGCAGCCAGACCCCGGCCACCACCGGGAACCAGAACGCGGCCCCGTCGGCGTAGGCCGGGTAGGGGAAGACGTTGCGGATGATCGTGTAGCCGAGCACGACCAGCGCCGCGAGCGGGATGACGACCTGCCACATCGGCACCCCGGGCAGCTTCTTCTGCACGAACACCAGCCGGATGGCCCCGATCGTGGTCAGCACGTACGCGACCAGCAGGATTAGCGTGCCGATGGTGCCGGACCAGAAAAAGGTGTCCTCGGCCTGCGCCCCGAAGAACACCGCACAGACGGCCACGATCAGCGCCATCACGATCGTGGACAGCAGCGCCGCCCGCGCGGGTGCACCGGCGGAGTTGACCGACGCCAGACCACTGGCCCGCCGGCCCTCGGGCGCGGTGTCCCGGGAGAAGGCAAACACCAGCCGGGACGCCCCGACCACGCACGCCAGGCAGCAGCCGAACGCGCTGATCGCCGCGCCCAGGGTGATCACGTTGCCGATCCAGGGGCCGATGTAGCTGGTCCCGATGTCCCCGAGCAGGGACGGCGAGGCGATGAACGCGGCCACCCCGGCGTCGTCGGTGCCGAAGGCCATCATCTCCACGGCGGTGACGACGACGAAGTACACGCCACCGAACAGCGCAGTCCCCAGGATGGCCCGGGGGATGTCCCGGCGCGGGTTCTTGGCCTCCTCCCCCAGGGTCGCCGCGGCCTCGAAGCCGGCGAAGGACAGGAACCCGAACACCACGCCCAGGAAGACCGCGGACACGTCGGTGCCCGGGGAGACGCTGAAGACGTCGAGGGTGAAGCCGCGGTCGGCGAACGTGCCCACATCGGGGGTGGAGCCACCGACCAGCCGGACCAGGACGACCGCGACGATCACCAGGATCAGCGCCACGGTCACGCCCTCGACGGTGAGCAGCACGCTGGTGCCGCGTTTGGCCGGCACCACGGTCAGCAGGTACGCAGCGACCAGCGCGACGGCGATGATCACGAACGGCGCCCAGGAGGGCGGGTTGGGCCAGATGCCGACCTGCTGCAGGAACGCCGTCCCGAAGATGCCGGTCGCCGAGGAGGTGACCACGCCGTAGAAGCAGTAGGTGCCCAGCAGGCCGAAGCCGGAGAACAGCCCGGTCCGCGGGCCGAGGGTCGCGCCGACGAAGGCGTAGACGGAGCCGGCGTGCTGGAAGTACTGGCACATCCGGACAAACCCGTAGGCCACCAGCAGCACGCCGACCGCGGCGAGCAGGAACGCCAGCGGCACCGCCCGCCCGACCGTGGACGCGGTGGCCTGCGGGTTGATGTTGGCTGCCATGGACGGCGCCATCAGCGCGACGGACAGCCCGATCGCCTGCCAGACCGAGAGCGAGCGGCGCAGTCCCCCACCCCCGGACGCCTCGGGGTCGACCTGCGGTGGACGAGACGACGAGACGGCCAACTGCTTCTCCCTCACACAGCCGTTGCACAGGACAACGGGCAACCAGTGCGGGGAGTGTGCGTGCTGTCAGGCCCGGAGGGAAGGCCCGTCACCCACTCGCAACGTCAGCCCCTCGCCGCGGTGGCCAGCCGGGCGAGCGCGTCGATGAGCGGCGGGGTGTCGTCGGCGTCCAGGTGGGCCTGCACCAGGGTCAGCCGGGTGGGGTCGGCGAACGCCTCGGCCAGCGCGCCGCGCAGCTCCCCCGCCGTCGCGACGGCGACCGCACGGCCGGCCCCGCCGGTCAGCGCGGGTACCAGCGCGCACCAGTCCCACGTGGCGACGTCGTTGTAGACCGCGCGCGGGCTCTGCAGCGCGCGCTCGATCGTGTAGCCCCGGTTGTCCAGCAGCAGCACGACCGGGGCGAGCCCGGTGGCGGCGATGGTGGACAGCTCCTGCAGCGTCATCTGCGCCGCACCGTCCCCGATGACCAGCACCGGACGGCGGGTGCGGTCGGCCAGGCCCTGCCCCAGGACGGCGGGCAGCGCGTAGCCGATCGAGCTCCACACCGGCTGCCCGACGAAGACGGTGTCGGCGGGCAGCGGCATGCCGACGGCGCCCCAGTAGGCGGTGCCGGTGTCGGCCAGCAGCGCGGTGTGGGTGGGCAGCAGGTCGACCAGCGCGGCCCAGGTCTGCGCCTGGGTCAGCGGGCCGGTGCCGGCGGGGTTGGAGGCCGGGACCGCGGGGGCGCCGGCGAACCGTGGCCCGCGCCGACCCTGCAGCGCCCCGTCCAGCGCGGCCAGAGCGTCCGGGAGGAGCACCCGGCCGGTCGCCTCCGCGCCGAACCCGGCGGTGGTCGCGGTCAGGAACGGGGTGTCGGCGTCGGGTCGGCGATGCGAGCCGAAGCCGGTCAGCTCGGCGGTCAGCAGCGACCCGACGTGCACGACGACGTCGGCGGCGGCCACGACGTCGGCGCTGCCGTTGTCCAACATCGTGCCGGCGTGGTCACCGGCGAAGCAGGGGTGGTCGGCGTCCAACACGCCGCGGGCGGACAACTGGGTGACCACGGCGACGCCGGCGCGGGCGGCCAGATCGGCGAGCGCGGTGGAGAGACCGAAGCGCGGGACCAGCTGTCCGACGACGAGCACCGGGCGCTGGGCCTGCGCCAGCAGGGCGGTCAGCCGCTCGGCGAAGCGGGCCAGCGCCGCCGGGTCGGAGGCGGCGCTCAGCCGGTGCTCCAGCGGGCCGGCGTCGACCCGGGCCAGCGCCAGGTCCTGCGGCACGGCCAGGTAGGTCGGCTTCCGCTCGGTCATCGCGGCCAGCACCACGGTGTCGATCTGCTCGGTGGCGTGCTCCAGGGTCAGCGTCTCGGCGACCACGGTCATCTCGGCGGCGGCCCGGGAGAAGTGCCCGAAGTCGCCGTCGGCGAGCGGGTGGTGGACCAGCGCACCGGCCTCGACCGCTGCCCGGCGGGGCGAGCCGACGACGTGCAACAGCGGCACGTCCTCCGCGGCGGCCCCGGCGACCGCGTTGAGCACCGACAGCTCGCCGACCCCGTAGGTGGTCACGACGACGCCCAGCCCGCGGGTCCGCGCGTAGGCGTCCGCGGCGTAGCCCGCGCCCAGCTCGCTGGGCGAGCCGACCCAGGCCAGCCCGTCGACTCCTGCCAGGCCGTCCAGCAGGTCCAGGTTGAAGTCGCCCGGCACGCCGAACAGGTGCCCGACGCCGGCCTGTCGCAGCCGGGTGCCCAGGTACTCGGCGACGCTCACCGTGGTGGTGGCGGAACCGGTGCGCGCGGGGCGGTCGTCGAGTGCGGTCATGCAGTCGACAGTGACACGACTGCCGGGATGCGCAACCATCTCCCGACAGGCTGCGCGTTCTGCGCAGGCTAGGACCCATCGACCCGTGAGGAGCTGCGCACGATGCACAGCATCGACGCCACCGACGCCCGCGTCCTGCTCGCCCTGGACGACGACCCGCAGGCCTCGGTCATGGCGCTGTCCACCCGACTGGGCCTGGCTCGCAACACCGTGCACGCCCGACTGCGCCGCCTGGAGGACGACAGCTCGGGAGACGGGCCGGCCCTCGGCGCGCACAGCCGGCGGCTGGACACCGCAGCCCTGGGCCGCGGACTGCTGGCGTTCATGACGCTGTCGCTGAGCCAGAGCCAGGGCTCGCAGGCGACCGCGGCGCTGGCCGCGATCCCGGAGATCGTCGAGGTGCTGGCGACCACCGGGGAGGGCGACCTGCTGGTGCGGGTGGTCGCCGTGGACACCGCTGACCTGTACCGGGTCACCGAGCAGGTGCTGGCCGCGCCGGGCGTCGTCCGGGCGAGCACGTCGATCGCCCTGGTCGAGGTGGTGCCGTTCCGACTGGCTCCGCTGCTGCACGAGCGGGCCGGCGACTGAGGATCGGCCGTCGCGGGGGCGCCGTCCGGGCCGGTGGCCGGTTCGTTCAGGGCGCGCCGGGCGCGCCGCACCGCCAGCAGCGCGACGCCTGCGGGTCGGGCATCGCACCGCACTGAGGACACGTCAGCATCGCCCAGCAGGCGGGGTCCCCCCCGGCCGGGTCGCTGGCGGCCGGGTCGTTCCCGGCTGGGTCGCTGGCGGCTGGACGTGGGTCGGGATCGGGGGGCGGGGTCGACCGGGCCCCGGGTGCGGTCATCGTGGACCTCGCCCCGGGAGCTGGAGCACGTCGTCCATCCTGGCGAGCTCGTCCCAGTGCAGCCCGCTGAGTCGTTCCAGCAACTGCTCGCCGTGCGAGGTGAGCAGGATGCGGACCGCGCGGGCGTCGTCGGGGTCCGGCGCACGGAGCACGAGGTTTTCCCGCTGCGCCCGGTCGACCAGCTCGACGACGCTGTGGTGGCGCAGTTGCAGCCGCTCGGCCAGCTCGCGCACCACCGCCCACTCTCGGCCGGGGTAGCCCTTGAGGGCGAGCATCAGCTGGTACTGCTGGGGGGTCACCCCGTGGTCGCGCACGGTGAGCTCACTGAAGCGCAGGTAGCGGCGGATGCCGAACCGGAACCGGGCCAGGGCCTCGAAGGTCGCCTTGTCCAGGGGGGCGGGGCTACCCGGCCCCTCGACAGCGCTCACGTCGTCCACCCGATCAGTGTCTGCGACAGCACCCATGCGCAAAGAATATCGTGTTACGATACTTCTGTCACGGCCGTGGCGCACGGTCGGAGGGCCAGCCAGGAGGTCGGTCGTGCTCAGTGATCGGGAATTCCGCATCCTCACCACGTTGGACGCCCAACTGGGCGCGGCACCGGTTCTGCACCGGGACGGCCCACCCGAGTCCGGCGACCCCCGAACGCCCTCCTGGGGAGAACCCCGAGGGCGCCGGTGGACGGTGGTCGAGCGGCGGGTCAGGTGGGTGCTCGGAGCCGGTGGGGTCGGCCTCCTCCTGGCCGGGGCACCCGACGCGGCAGTCGCGCTGTGGTGCACCGCCGGGCTGGGATGGCTGTGCGCGAGGTACTGGTCGGTCCTGACCCGGGCCGATGCGCTCACCCCCCGGCGTCCCGGGGCCAGGCTCCCCGGCCGCACCGCGCGCCGAGGCCCTGCGGCCGGCGGCGAGGCGTGATGCTCGAGTACCTGCTCCTGGGCGTCCTGCTGGCGCTCCTGGTGCTGGCCGGCTCCAGCGTCCGCGTGCTCACCCAGTACGAGCGGGGAGTGGTGTTCCGGCTCGGTCGCGCGCGCCCGGAGATCCGACAGCCCGGTCTGACGATGCTCGTCCCCCTGGTGGACCGCATGCACCGGGTCACCATGCAGATCATCACCATGCCGATCCCCGCCCAGGAGGGGATCACCCGCGACAACGTCACCGTGCGCGTCGACGCCGTCGTCTATTTCCGGGTCTTCGACCCCATGCGCGTCGTCGTCGACGTGCAGAACTACACCTCGGCCATCGGCCAGGTCGCCCAGGCCTCGCTGCGGTCGATCATTGGCAAGAGCGACCTGGACGACCTGCTGTCCAACCGGGAGAGGCTGAACCAGGGTCTCGAGCTCATGATCGACAACCCGGCCGTCGACTGGGGTGTGCACGTCGACCGCGTGGAGATCAAGGACGTCGCCCTGCCGGAGAGCATGAAGCGCTCCATGTCCCGTCAGGCCGAGGCCGAACGCGAACGCCGGTCGCGGGTGATCATCGCCGAAGGTGAGCTGCAGGCCTCGGAGAAGCTCGCCCAGGCCGCCGAGGTGATGGCCGAGCACCCCGCTGCGCTGCAACTACGGCTGCTGCAGACCGTCGTGGAGGTCGCCTCGGAGAAGAACTCCACCCTGGTCCTGCCCTTCCCGGTCGAACTGCTCCGCTTCCTGGAGCGGTCCACCGGTCCGGTCCCGCCCCAGGCCCCGCCTGCTCCGGCGACCGAGGTCGACCGCCGGCCCGCGCCTGCGACTCCGGGGGCGTCCTCGACCGTCGCCGACCTGCTCGGCACGCTGCACGTCCCGGGCTCGCCGGACGCCACCGCGAGGAACACCGGGCGATGAGCACGGGGTCCGGCGCGCCGACCGTGCTGGTCGCGGTCGGGGTGGGCGAGGGGACCACCACTGTCGAGTGGGCAGCAGCCGAGGCGACCGAGCGCGGCTACCGCCTCGTGCTCGTCCACGTCCTGCCCGCGTCGGTGGCCCTGCAACCGATGGCCGTGGGGGCGTGGACGCCGGTGCTCCCCTCTCCCCCGGCGGTCGCCCGGGAGGTCCTGGACTGCGCGGACCGGGCCGCCTGGTCGTCGTCCAGACCTGGGCCACCGATCCCCCGGCCGACCTGGAGGGCGTCTGCGGCCCCGAGGACGCGACCTGGCCGCACGCCGAGGCCGTCCTCCACCAGGCCCTCGCCCCCTGGTCGGTGGCCTACCCGCAGGTCGAGGTGGAGCGCCGCACCCGTCGGAGTGCGCCTGGAACGGCCCGTTCTCAGCTCGACGCGGCGCCCGGACCGAGCCGAGGAGGTCCGGGGAGGGGTTGTGCCCGCGCTCACTCTCCCCGTAGTTTCGTGCCCGGACCCCGAGCAAGTTGCTCGGAATACGAGCACAGGAGATGAGCATGGCAGCGAAGCCCTTCGCCTCGTCGGCAGACCTCGGCGCCAAGGAGCAGACCCTCGAGGTGCTCGCGGACGGCGTCTACGCGCTCACCGCCGAGGGTGACCCCAACCTGGGGGCGATCGAGGGCGAGGACTTCCTGGTCTGCTTCGAGGCGCTGGCCACCCCGGTTGCGGCCCTCCGCTGGCTGACCAGGCTGCGCGAGCACACCGACAAGCCGGTGCGCTACCTGGTGCTCAGCCACTACCACGCCGTCCGGGTGCTGGGCGCGAGTGCGTTCGATGCCGAGATCATCGTCAGCAGCGAGCAGACGCAGGGCCTGATCGCCGAGCGCGGCCAGCAGGATTGGGAGTCCGAGTACGGCCGGATGCCGCGGCTGTTCGAGGAGCCGGAGTCGATCCCCGGCCTGACCTGGCCCACCATGACCTTCCGCGACAAGCTGACCATCTCCCTCGGCGGTGACCGTGGCGACCTGGTGCTCGAGCACGTGGGCCGCGGGCACACCGAGGGCGACATCGTGGCCTGGCTGCCCAAGGACAAGGTGCTCTTCGCCGGCGACCTGGTGGAGTCCCAGGCCGCGCTCTACACCGGCGATGCGTTCCACTTCGACTGGGCCGCCGGCACCCTGGACCGGATCAAGGCCTTCGGCGCCGAGCAGCTCATCGGCGGCCGCGGCGCCATCGCCCGCGGCCGCACCGAGGTCGACGCCGCGGTCGAGCAGACCCGCGCCTTCCTGACGACGATGCACGACACCGTGGGCACCGCGCACCGCGCCGGCGGCACCCTCAAGGACGCCTTCCAGGCCACCCACGCCGCGTTGTCCCCGAAGTTCGGGCACTGGCCGATCTTCGAGCACTGCCTGCCCTTCGACGTCTCCCGGCTGTGGGACGAGTTCTCCGGCATCGAGCGCCCGGTCATCTGGACCGCCGAGCGCGACCGCCAGGTGTGGGACGAGCTGCAGTCGTGACCGCCCCCGTGCTCGACCCGGTGCTCGTGGTCGGCGCGGGGCCCGTCGGTCAGACCACCGCCCTGCTGCTGGCCCGCTGGGGCCTGCCCGTGGTCGTGCTGGACGCCCGCCCCGAGCGGGACCTGGTCGGCTCCAAGGCGATCTGCCAGCAGCGCGACGTGCTCGACGTCTGGGACTCCGTCGGCGTGGGTGCCGAGGTCGCCCGCCGCGGGGTCACCTGGACCACCGCACGGACCTTCCACCGCGACCACGAGGTGTTCGCCTTCCAGTTCGCCGACCGCGGCCGGTCACCGTTCCCGCCGTTCGTCAACGTCAGCCAGTGCCTCACCGAGGAGCTTCTGGACGAGGCGATCGCCGGTCAGCCGCTGATCGACGTCCGCTGGGGCCACCGGGTGGAGGGCATCGACCACGACACCGACGGCGTCACCGTGCGCTGCGCGGACGGCAGCGAGCACCGCGGCACGCACGCCGTGGTGTGCGGCGGCCCGCGCGCCGACGTGCTGCGTCGCGAGCTCGGCCTGACATTCGAGGGCCAGACGTTCGGCGACCAGTTCCTGATCTGCGACATCCGCACCGACCTCCCCGGCTGGGAGACCGAGCGCCGGTTCTACTTCGACCCGGAGTGGAACCCGGGCCGGCAGGTGCTCATCCACCCCTGCCCGGACTCCACGTTCCGGATCGACTGGCAGGTGCCGCCGGACTTCGACCTGGCCGCCGAGGAGGCCTCCGGCGGGCTGGACGCCAAGATCCGCCAGGTCGTCGGCGAGCAGCCCTACGAGATCGTGTGGAAGTCGGTCTACCGGTTCCACAGCCGGGTGGTCGACCGGATGCGGGTCGGCCGGGTGCTGGTCGCCGGCGACAGCGCCCACCTGGTCTCCCCCTTCGGCGCCCGCGGGCTGAACTCCGGGGTACTGGACGCCGAGAACGCAGCCTGGAAGATCGCCTTCGTCCGCCGCGGCTGGGCCGGCGAGGACCTGCTGGAGAGCTACTCCCACGAGCGGCACGCCGCCGCGCTGGAGAACCTCGACGTCACCGGCGCCACGATGCGCTTCCTGGTCCCGGCCACGCCGGCCGAGGCCGCGCACCGGGTCGACGTGCTGGAGCGGGCCACCACCGACCCGGCCGCCCGCGCGCAGGTCGACAGCGGCCGGCTGGCCGAGCCGTTCTGGTACGTCGACTCCCCGCTGACCACGGCGGACCACCGGCGCCCCTTCGCCGGCCGACCGGCCCGCGGCGACGTCCCCGAGCCGGCACCCGGGGTGCTCGCGCCGGACTGCCCGGTCACCGTCGCCGGCCGGCCGGACGTCGTCCGGCTGCGGCAACTGGCCCGCGAGGGCCTGACCGTGCTGCTGGGCCGGGACGTGCCCGACGTGCCGCTCTCGGCCCTCGAGCAGGGGCCCGCCGCGAGCTCGCGAGCGGTCGGGGTCACAGGGGTCCTCTTACCGGTCGCCGTGCACCGGATCGACGACCTGGACCCCAGCGGGGTGCTCGCCGGCGCGCTGGGTGCCTGCCCGGACGAGGTCTGGCTGCTGCGCCCCGATGCGCACGTCGCCGCCGTCCTCACCGACCCCGCCGACCTCCCGGCCGCGCTCGCCCGGGTCACCGCACACTCCCCCGTCCCCGCCTGAAGAAGGGCCAGCAGACATGGCGTTCTACCGACAGCTGGGCAGCGTCCCGCCCAAGCGGCACACCCAGCACCGGCGTCCCGACGGCGGGCTGTACCGCGAGGAGCTGATGGGTGAGGAGGGCTTCTCCTCGGACTCCTCGCTGCTCTACCACCGCGGCATCCCCAGCGCGCTGGTCGATGCCCGGCCCTGGGAGCTGCCCGACCAGACGCTCACCGCGAACAGCCCGCTGATCCCCCGGCACCTCAAGCTGCACGACCTCTTCGACGACGGCGACCGCGACCCGGTGCGGGGCCGGCGGCTCGTGCTGGGCAACGCCGACGTCCGGATCTCCTACGCGGTGTCCACCCGGACCTCCCCGTACTACCGGAACGCCACCGGCGACGAGTGCGTCTACGTGGAGCGCGGCACAGCCACCGTGGAGACCGTCTTCGGGGCGCTGCAGGTCGGTCCCGGCGACTACGTGGTGATCCCGCGCGCGACGACCCACCGCTGGGTGCCCGCCGGTGAACTCCGCACCTACGCGATCGAGGCCAACTCCCACATCGGTCCGCCGCGGCGATACCTGTCCACATACGGCCAGCTGCTCGAGCACGCGCCGTACTGCGAGCGGGATCTGCGTGGGCCCACCGAGGTGCTCGTCGAGGACGGCACCGACGTCGAGGTCTACGTCAAGCACCGCGGCGAGGGCCCGGGCGGGCTGGCCGGGACCATCCACGTCACGCCCGACCACCCCTTCGACGTCGTCGGCTGGGACGGGTGCCTGTACCCCTACGCGTTCAACATCAGCGATTTCGAGCCGATCACCGGGCGGGTGCACCAGCCCCCGCCGGTGCACCAGGTCTTCGAGGCCGCCAACTTCGTCATCTGCAACTTCGTGCCCCGCAAGGTCGACTACCACCCGCTGGCGGTGCCGGTGCCCTACTACCACTCCAACGTCGACAGCGACGAGGTCATGTTCTACGTCGACGGCGACTACGAGGCCCGCAAGGGCTCGGGCATCGGCCAGGGCTCGATCTCCCTGCACCCCGGCGGGCACAGCCACGGCCCCCAGCCCGGCGCGGTCGAGGGCTCGCTGGGTGCGGAGTACTTCGACGAGCTCGCGGTCATGGTCGACACGTTCCGGCCGCTGTCCCTGGGCGAGGCCGGGCGGGCCTCCGACGACGGGAAGTACGCCTGGTCCTGGTCCGGGCGGGGGCCCGGGCAGTGAGCCGCGACCTGCAGAGCCTGCCGTTCGGCGTCTTCTCCCAGGGCCCGGACGGCGCCCGCCGGGTCGGCGTCCGGGTCGATGAGACAGTGCTGGACGTCGGTGCGCTGGACCTGCCGCACGCCGCCGACTTCGGGACACCGTCGCTCAACGCGTTCCTGGCCCGCGGCCGCGCGCACTGGGACGACGTCCGGGCCCGGCTGCAGGAGCTGTTGGCCACCGACGCGGCCGACGGTCACCTGCTGCCGACCGAGGACCTGACCCTGCACCTGCCGATCGAGGTCGCCGACTACGTCGACTTCTACAGCTCGCGACACCACGCGGAGAACATCGGGCGGATGTTCCGGCCGGACTCCCCGCCGCTGACCCCGAACTGGACGCACCTGCCGATCGGGTACCACGGCCGCTCGGGCACGGTCGCGGTGTCGGGCACCCCCGTCGTCCGGCCCTCGGGGCAGCGCAAGGCCCCGGCCGACGACATCCCGACGTTCGGGCCCTCGCTGCGGCTGGACATCGAGGCCGAGGTGGGCTTCGTCGTCGGCACGCCCTCGGAGCTGGGCACCCCGGTGCCGCTGGACGACCTGGCCGAGCACGTGTTCGGCGTCTGCCTGGTCAACGACTGGTCCAGCCGGGACCTGCAGGCCTGGGAGTACGTGCCGCTGGGTCCGTTCCTCGGCAAGTCGTTCCTGACCAGCGTCTCCCCGTGGGTGGTCCCGCTGGCCGCCCTCGAGCATGCCCGGGTCCCGGCGACCGGCCGGACGACGCCGCTGCTGCCCTACCTGGACGACGCCGACCACCCGTGGGGGCTGGACCTCAGCCTGACAGTCAGCCTCAACGGGGAGCCGGTGAGTAGCCCGCCGTTCGGGTCGATGTACTGGACGGCGGCCCAGCAGCTCGCCCACCTGACTGTCAACGGCGCCTCGTTGCGCACCGGGGACCTCTTCGCCTCGGGCACCGTCAGCGGCCCCGAACCCGACCAGCGCGGCTCGTTCATCGAGCTCAGCTGGGGCGGGCAGCAGCCGCTGACGCTCACCGACGGGTCGACGCGGTCCTTCCTGGAGGACGGCGACGTCGTCACCATCACTGCCACCGCGCCGGGGCCCGACGGCAGCCGGATCTCCTTCGGGGAGGTCACCGGCACCGTCCTCCCCGCCCGCTGAGCCGCACCCCCGGACACTGGAGTCCCGCATGACCACGACCGCAGGCGGCGACGATCGTGCTCGCCCCGCTCTTCCTGGCGCCGGTGAGCTCGGACCGGTCTCCCAGCGCGGCATGTTCGGCGCCTACCCCGGCATCGGCGTGCCGGTCGGGTCGATCCTGGCCACCGGAATGCTGCTGCTGATGACCAGCGTGACCAGCCCGGTCTTCCAGGAGATGCAGGAGCGCAAGCGGGAGTCCTCGGCGCCGCTGCGCGACCTCATCGCCCCGCAACACCAAGCAGGTCGTGCTGACCGCACTGGTCTTCGTCTCCAACAACGCCGCGGGCTACCTGCTGATCGCGTACGTCATCGGCTACGGCACGAAGACCCTGTGCCCGTCGGGATGATCCCGATGTTCCTGCTCGTGGACACCGCCCGGATCGTCTGGTTCGCCGTCGGCTACGCCCTCGGCGCGATCCTCGGTGGCGCCTTCGCGCCGGCCATCAGCGAGCTGCTCGTGCAGGAGACCGGGACCGGGCTGTCGATCGCTGTCTTCGCCGACCCGGCGCCGGTCCCGGCCGATCGCTGACTCCTAGGGTGACCCGGTGACCGCCCCCGCGCCCCAGTCGCAGACCCTCGACCGGGGTCTGCGCATCCTGGAGCACCTGGCGGCCGCCGGGTCACCCCGGCCGGTCATGGAGATCGCCACCGCGGTCGACCTGCACCGCTCGATCACCTACCGGCTGCTGCGCACGCTGGAGGACCGCGGCTTCGTCGAGCGGGACGCCGCCGGCCGCGTCGGTCTGGGCCTGGCGGTCTCACTGCTGGCCCGCGGGGTGCGCACCAGCCTGCAGGCCGCGGCCACCGCCCGGCTGACCCCGCTGGTCGAGCGGCTGGGCTGCACCGGGTTCCTCGTCGTCCGGGCGGGGGCCGACGCCGTCACGCTGACCAGCGTCGAGCCGCGCGACGTGCCCTCCCACGTCACCCGCCGCCCCGGCACCCGGCACCCGGTCGGCCGGGGTGCGCCCGGGCTCGCTCTGCTGATGCCCGATCCACCCGCGGACGACGACCGGCCCGAGCTCCGCGCAGCCCGGCAGACCGGCTGGGCGGTGAGCGAGGGCGAGGTCATCCCCGGTGTCCGCTCGGTGTCCGCGCCGGTGCTCGGCCCCGACGGCAGCGCCCGAGCCGCGGTCGCCGTCGTCTACACCGGCGCGAGGGACGACGTCGAGGCGATGGGCCGCGCCGTCGTCGGCACCGCGAGCGCCATCGCCGCCGACCTGCCGTGAGCCCGCCGGGCTTCCGGCTGTTCTGGACCGCCTCGACGGTCACCGGCTTCGGCGCCTACGTCACCACCGTCGCCGTCGGCGTGCTGGTCGAGGACGACCTGGGCGGCACCGCGCTGGACCTGGGCTGGGTCAACGCCGCCCGTTGGGCCCCGTACCTGCTGGTGGGCCTGCTCGCCGGGGTGCTGGCCGACCGGGTCCGTCGCAAGCCGTTGCTGGTGGGGACGGCGCTCGGCCGGGGCGTCGTGCTGGCGATGGTGCCGCTGCTCGCGCTGACCGGGAGGCTCTCGGTGTGGACGCTGGCCGGCCTGCTCCTCGCGTTCGGGCTGCTCTCGGTGCTCGGCGACGCGGCGCAGCAGGCGTTCCTGCCCCGGCTCGTGGGGCCCGCCGGGTTGTCCCGGGGCAACACCCGGTTGCAGCAGAGCGACGCTGCCGCCCAGGGGGTCGGGCCGCTGATCGGTGGCGCGCTGGCCGCGCTGGGTGCCCCGCTGGCCGTGCTGGTGGACGCCGTCGCCCACCTGGTGTCCGCGGTGCTCTTCTGGCGGACCCCGTTGCGCGACCCCAGCCCGCCCCGGGTGCCCGGCCGCCGGGTCGGGGCCGAGCTGCGCGAGGGCCTGTCCTGGGTCTACCGGCACCGGACGCTGCGCCCGCTGGCGCTGTCCACCCACGCCTGGTTCCTGGCGAACGCAGCCCTGGGCACCGTCGGGGTCACCTACGTGCTGTCCACGCTGGGCCTGGGCGCGTTCGGCCTGGGCGTGACGACGGCGGCCGCCGGTGTCGGCACGCTGGCCGGCGCCTCGCTGGCCGCCACGGTGGGCCGCCGCACCGGGGGGCCGGACACCGTCGTGCGGGGCCGTCTGGTCCAGGCCGCCGGCGTGCTGCTGCTGGTGGGTCTGCCCCTGGTCGGCGGGTCGGCACTGGTGGGCGCCGTGCTGGGTCAGCTGCTGTTCGGCCTGGGCCTGGGTCTGGGGGGCCCGTTCGAGATGGCGCACCGGCAGGAGGTGACCCCCGACCGGCTGCAGGGCCGGATGAACGCCACGATGCGGTCGCTGAACCGGGGCGCCATCGTGGTCGGGGCGCCGGCTGGTGGCGCGTTCGCGCTGGCCACGTCCCCGCGGGTCGCGCTCCTGGTCGCCGCCGCGATCATCGTGGCCACCGCCGTCGGTCTGCGGTTGTCGGGGTTCCGGCACGCGGACGAGGTGCCCGCCGCCTGACCCGCGGTGGCCGCCGGTGATCACGGGGGACAGACTCCTGCTCGACCCCGTCGCACCCCCGAGGAGACTCCGTGGACCAGCTCGACCAGCACACCCGGGACGAGCGCCGCAGCCAGGCCGAGGGCCTGCTCGACGACCTGGCCGACGCCGGGGTGGTCGGCGTCGCGCTGCCCTGGGTGGACACCTCGGGCATCACCCGGGTCAAGACGGTGCCGCTGGCGAAGCTGCCCTCCGCAGCGGCCTGGGGCGTGGGCATGAGCCCGGTCTTCGACGGGTTCCTGCTCGACGACTCGATCATCGCCGGCCGGTTCGCCGGGACGGCCACCGGCGACCTGCGGCTGCACCCCGACCTGTCCCGGCTGACCGTGCTGGCCGGGCAGCCGGGTTGGGCGTGGGCACCGGTCGACCGGTACACCCATTCCGGGGCACCGCACGTGCAGTGCTCCCGCTCGCTGCTCCGCCGGCTGGTCGACGAGCTCGCCGAGGACGGCCTGACGGTGCGCGGCGCCTTCGAGATCGAGTGGGTGGTCGGGGACCCGGACGGGCTGCCGGATGACCCGGACGCGTTCGTGCCGGTGATGTCCGGGCCGGCCTACGGGATGACCCGACTGGCCGAGGTCAGCGACTACGGCCGCGACCTGCTGGAGGCCCTCGAGGCCCAGGGTGTCGCTGTCGACCAGTTCCACCCGGAGTACGCCGGCGGCCAGCTCGAGGTGTCGGTCGGCGCCGAGGACCCGGTCGGTGCCGCGGACACCGCGCTGCTGGTCCGCCACACGATCACCGCGGTCTCGGCCCAGCACGGGCTGCGGGTGTCCTTCTCCCCCAAGGTCACCGCGGACGGCGTCGGCAACGGCGGGCACCTGCACCTGTCGCTGTGGCGCGACGGCGAGAACCTGATGTCCGGCGGGGACGGGCACTTCGGCCTCACCCCGGAC
>JBBSVA010000047.1:0-23988 GCA_038233915.1 Mycobacteriales bacterium
CGACGGTACGCATCGATTTTTTGGGTTATCGCCTCGAGGTGACGCTGTTGTTGGGCCACATGTGCGGAGACAACTCCGCGGTGTTCTTCGAGGCGCTGCATCCGCAGTTCAGTCGTGTCTTCTCCGGCGCGGACCAGGTCCGCATATTCACGGATGCCGCGGATGGGCATCCCGGTGCGACGGAGTTGGTCGATGAACTTCACGGCGTCGACCTCGGCCTGCCCGTACCGGCGTTGCCCGGCGCTGCTGCGAGGAACGGTCAACAGTCGCGCTTTTTCGTAGTACCGCAACGTGGAGATGCTGAGCCCGGTCTCGGTTGCTACGTGACTGATGCTCCAGGTCGGGGTTGTGCCGGGTGTCGACCGGGTGGTCCAGCTCAGTTCACCCATGCTGCTGTCATCCCGGTGACCCGCGAGCCGTCGACATCGAGCAACTTCGTGCCGACGAAGTCGTGAGACCAGGCGGATGTCTGCACACGGAAGACAGGGTCGACGATCTCCAGTGCCTCGAGCACCACCCGTGCCACCTCGTCCGATGGCTGGGCAGCGCTCGGCTCGAACTGCGCAAGAGTGCGCTCCAGGTAGGCGCCGAGTGCCGTGCGGTACGGTCCGGCACCGGCCAGCATGGCTTGTGGATCGAGCCCGGCGTTGGCCACGAATTCACTCGCCACGGCTCCCGGCTCGATGATGCTCACGTCGACACCGACGGTCTTTGCCACCGGTTGCAAGGACTCCATGAAACCTTCCACGGCGAACTTCGCCGCACAGTAGGCCTCATTGAACGGTTGTCCGACCACCCCTCCGACGCTGCTGATCGTCACAACGCGTCCGCGGGACTCCCGAAGATGGGGGAGGGCAGCCTTGGTGAGTTGCACCACGCCGAAGTAGTTCACCTCCATCGCGGCGCGGTACTCTTCGACGGACACCTGCTCGATCGTGCCAACGGAGGCAGCGCCGGCGTTGTTCACCACCGCGTCCAGGCGACCGTGGCTGGCGATGATCCCGACGACTGCTCGTTCGATGGAGCCTGAGTCCGTGACATCCAGTTCGCGAATGTCGAGACTCACTCCCGCGGCTGCTACCGCATCCTGGAGCGCGGCCGCGCGGTCGAGATCACGCATCGTTGCCACCGTGCGCCACCCCGCCTCCGCCAGGGCGACCGCCGTCGCCAATCCGATTCCGGATGACGTTCCGGTGACCAGGACCGTCTTTCCCTCGGCGTGCGGTTGCGGTGCGACATTGGTCATCATGGGGCCCCTGTTCACAGCCCGGTTGGCAGGCTGTCGTCGAACTCTCATCATGAAGGCTCGACCATGCTCGAGGTCAAGCCCCGAATCGGAACGTGGGGGAACATCGCCGACGTCGGTGTACAGGGTCGTCCTCGCCCGCCCGCGGGAGTGGCCGACGCAAGGGCCCCGCGGGCCGGGGTGGTGCCAGCTGTCCAGGCACAGCGCGTGAGGGCTGCCTCCGGAGGTGTGAGCGTGCTGGGGCAGGTGCCCGACCTGGGCTCGGCCGTCGCGCTGCGGGAGGCCGTTGCGGAGGATGTCCCTTCGCTCGTCCAGCTGCTGGCCAGTGATCAACTGGGTAGCCCCGGGACGGCATCAGCACTCCTGCTGACAGTGGCGTCCACCAAGGTGGGGCGCCACCGCACACCGGACGCAGCCCACCGGGCATCCGGCGATGAGCTGCGATCTCAGGCAGGAGTCGTCAGACCGGGAGTCGTTCCGTGCAGATTCGGGTGCCGTCCGGGCGATAGGTCCTCCAGGGGCGGCCCGGGGGTGCGCCGTCGTCGCGGACCACGGTGAAACCGTGATGGATCTTCGTGTGGTGCCGCTCGCAGAGCAGTGCCGAGTTGTCCAGCGAGGTCTCTCCGCCGGCGATCCAGTGCACCAGGTGGTGTACCTCGCACCAGTGCGTCGGCGCGTGGCAGGCCCCGAACACACAGTGACCATCCCGCTTCTCGACAGCTCTGCGCAGGTGCGTGGGGACGACGCGGTGCGTGCGTCCGACGTCGAGGGGCAGGCCGTCCGGCCCCAGCACGATGCGGGTGATCGTCGCGTCGCAGGTCAGCCAGCGCGCACGGGCGGCCGACAGGGTCGCCCCGAAGCCCATGGTCGCGGCGTCGTGGCCCGTGGCCGGGTCGGCGAGGTCGTCCAGGTCGATGGTCAGTGCCACGTGCGGCTTGACCGTTCGGAGCATGGGGAGACCGCCTGCGGCCAGCTGGTTCGCAGACAGCTGCACCAGGGCATCGGCCTGCTGCTGAGCCCGGGTGCGGGTGTCCCCCAACGGTCGGTCTGCCTGCACGATGGACGCCAGCGCCGCCTGCACGACCTCCCCGCCGACGGCAGCCAGGTCGAACCGCCCACAGACACCTCCATCTGCTCGCCGGGCGATGGTCAGCGAACGCTCTTCGGTGGGGTCGGGTTCGGGGCCGTCGGGCTCCAGGGCGTTGAGATAGGCCTGCACGGCCTGCGCCAGCTTGTCGAAGGGCAACGAGGTGGCCACATCGGTGAAGACCCGATCGAACACGTCGACGTCGATACCCTGCTCGGCGGCCGCTGCCACCCGCGCGGGGCGTGACAGCCGCCGCGACGACGCCCATCTGCGGGGCGGACACCCGGCCTTCGAGGAACGCGGCGCCGAACACCGGTAGCCGGGCCATGGCGTGGCCGGCGGCCACCACGGCTGCAGCGGCGACCGGGGAGTGCTGGGTGTGTCCGCGCAGCCAGGACCGCATGGATCCCTTCCCGTCGTGCTCGCATGCCTGCGTGGCATCGGCGTGGGCCACGACGCGAGCCAGCTCTGCCTGCGCCCGATTGTCAGCCCGGCTGGTGGGCGACCTCAGCCAGGGCCGCCACCAGTCGGGACCGGTCCGTCCCCAGCCCGATGAGCAGCCCGTCGGATCCCTCACCGTCCAGCACGGCCAGCAGCAGGTGCACCGGCCCGACTTCGGGGTCGTCGGTGCGCACGACCCGCTCCAGGGCGGACCGGGTGGGGGCGTCGAAGGGCACCAGCACCGGGACCTGTGCGACGGCCGGCCCGAAGCCCGCGCGAGCCCGGGTCTCGGCCGCGGCGGCGTCGACACCCTGCGCGGCCAGCACCTCGCGGACGGCGTCCTCGGCCAGGAGCGCGACCAGCAGGTGCCCGGGGGTGATGGTGTCGTTGCTCGCCGTCCGCGCCGTCTCCTGCGCGGTGACGACGACGCGACGGGCGGCCTCGCTGAACCGCTCGAACGGGTTGCCGCCCTCCTTGGGCACGAAGCGCTTCTGCACGGCCTGCCGGGTGACACCGAGGGCGGTGCCGATCTGCGCCCAGGACGCCCCCGCGCGGCGGGCCTCGTCGACGAAGTGACCCACCAGGTGGTCGGCCACCTCGCCGAGGCGCTCGCTGATCCGGACGGCGTCGACGAGCGCGTCGAGCGGCTCGGGATGGGTGGCGGTGACGGCCTCGACGAGATGGTCGAGCCGGACGGGTGCGGTCATGTGTCAACCTTCAGTTGACATCAACGATCTGTCAACCCTCGGTTGACGACGACTCAGCCCAGCAGGCGGGTGAGCGCCGGGCCGATGTCGGTCAGCGTGCGGACCATCTCGGCTCGGCCGGCGCCCTTGGCGGCCAGCGCCCGGGCGGCGGCCTCGGACTCCTCGTTCGGCAGCGGACACAGCACGTGCAGCCGGTCGATGCCGGCCAGTGCGGTCGCCGGTGGGGCACCGGTGGTCTGCAGGCAGTCCGACAGCAGCACCACCACGCGCTCGTCGGCGACCGAGGGCAGCAACTGGGTGCGGGCGGCCTGGAGCGCCCCGGCCAGGTCGGTCATGCCGTGCCCGCGCAGGCTCACCAGCTGCCCCACCAGGTCCTCGGCGGACCGCCGCTGACCCAGCCGCTGCAGCTCGGAGACCTCGGCGGCGAAGGTGATCACGCTGGTCTCCAGCTTCTCGTCCGAGGCCAGCACCACCCCGGCCGCGGCCACTGCCGCGATGGCCACGCCCAGGCCGTTCATCGACCCCGAGCTGTCCACCACCAGGCAGACGGCGCGGCGGTGCCCGGTCCAGGTGCGGGTCACCAGGTCCTCGGTCGCCGGGGGCCACTGGCCGGTCCACCGGTCCAGCGTGCGGTCCAGGTCCAGGTCGCCGTCCGAGCGCCGGTTGTGGGCCAACCGGCGGGTGCCGCGCGAGCGCGTCGTCCCCACCCGGCCGACCTGGATGAAGACCCGGCAGGCCAACCGCTTGGCCGCGGCCCGCAGGTCGCGGTCGGTGGCCAGTGCCATGTCCGCGAGCATCGCGGCCGCGGCGTCGGGGTCCTCGGCCATCAGCGCGGCGAAGGCCTCCTCGTCCAGCTCGCCCACCTCGGGGCTGACGTCGTCGAAGGCCTCGTGCCGCATCTGCATCTCCCGGCGGCCGTTCTGCCGCCGGGACTGGGAGCCCTTGCGGTCCCGCCGCAGGGAGCTGGCCGACTCCGGGCCCGCAGGCTGCTCAGCCTGCGGGCCGCCCCCTTTTGGGTCCGCCCCACCCTCCTGCTGCTCGGGCGCGCCGGTGTCCTCATCCGTCGAGTCGTCCTCGTCCGGTGGTGGCATGTCCTCGGGCCAGACGTCGTCCAGGATGTCGTCGATCACCGATTCCGGCGTCCGCTCGACGCCGTCGACGACCTTGATCCGGCCCGACAGCGCGGCGTGCGCGGCGTCCCGGGTGGTCTCCCGGGCGCCGTCCGCGCTCAGCCCGTAGCCGCCGCGCACCCGCAGCAGGCCGCCGAGCAGCAGCACCAGGTCGATGGCGCCGCGCACCGAGGAGCCCATCCGCAGATCGCGATGCTCGCGGGTGGCCCGCACCATCCGCACGCTGAGCCCGATCGGCGAGGGGTCTCCGCCGGTCACCTGGGCCACGATCGCCCGCTCGGCGGCGGCGTCCTGGTAGCCCAGCACGACCCGGCACATCCGGTCGGCGATGGCCTGCCCGACCCGGGCGGTGCCGATGGCGTCGAAGGGGTTCATCGCGGCGATCAGCCGGAACCCGGCGGCCGCGCGCACCCGGCCCAACCGGGGGACGGCGATCTCGCCCTCGGTCAGCACAGTGATGAGGACGTTGAGGGTCTCCTCCGGGATCCGGTTGAGCTCCTCGAGGTAGAGCAGGCCCGAGCCGCGCATCGCGGTCAGCAGCGGGCCGTCGGTGAAGCTGGAGGGCACGTAGCCGTCGGTCATCACCGCCGACGGGTCGTACTGGCCGACCAGCCGGGCCGGGGTCAGCTCGGCGTTGCCCTCCACGAAGACCACCTCGGTGCCCACGTCGGCCGCGATCGACCGGAGCAAGGTGGACTTGCCGGTGCCGGGCGGGCCCTCCAGCACGACGTGCCGGTTGGTCTGCAGCGCGACGGTGAGCACCTCCCGTTCCTTGCGCAGGCCGATGACCACGGTCGTCGGGGCAGGGGGGATGTCGAGGTCGGTCACGTCACTCCAGGTCAGGGGGTACTCGGACGGCGGCCGTGGCCGCGCCTCCGGGAGGTGGACCCCAGGAGGACACGGCCACGGCGGGTCGTGCGGTCTCAGGCGCTGGCGCCCTCGAGCGGTGCCGTGTCGAACCGGATCACACCACGGATGTTCTTGCCGTTCACCAGGTCGTCATAGCCCTGGTTGACCTCGTCGAGCGTGTAGTACGTGGTGATCAGCTCGTCGAGCTTGAGGTCACCGGACTGGTACAGCTCGACCATCTTCGGGATGTCGTGGAACGGGTCGCCCGAGCCGAACAAACTGCCCTTCACGGTCTTCTCGAACAGGGTCAGCATCGCGCTGTTGAGCTCGATGTTGTTCTTGGTCGGGTCGGCCAGCCCGGTGATGACGACGGTGCCGCCCTTACGGATGGTGTTCACCGCGTTGGACACCACAGCGGAGTCGACGACGCCGACGGTGATGATCGCCTTGTCCGCGCCGAGGCCGTTGGTGAGCTGCTGGATGAGCTCGTGGGCCTCCTCGGCGGTCTCGCAGGTGTGCGTGGCACCCATCTGCTCGGCCGCCTCGCGCTTGTTGGCCAGCGGGTCGATGGCGACCACGTTGCGGGCACCGGCCAGGGCCGCGCCCTGCACCGAGTTGATGCCGATCCCGCCGATGCCGTAGATCGCGATGGTGTCGCCGGCCTCGGTGGCCGCGGCGTGCACGGCCGAACCCCACCCGGTGGGGACGCCGCAGCCGATCAGCACGACCTTCTCCAGCGGCAGGTCCTTGTCCACCTTGACGGCGGAGTTCTCGCTGATCACGGCGCGCTCGGAGAACGTGCCGAGCATGCACATGCCGCCGAAGTCCTCGCCATCCTCACCGTGGAAGCGGTAGGTGCCGTCGGTCAGACAGCCGTCCAGGATGGTCGCGCCCATGTCGCACAGGTTCGACTTGCCGGTGGAGCACCAGCGACAGTGCCCGCAGACGGGCAGGAACGAGCAGATGACGTGGTCGCCGACAGCCAGCCGGCTGACGCCCGGGCCCACCTTCTCGATGACGCCGGCGCCCTCGTGGCCACCGACGATCGGGAACCGCGGCACGATGTCGCCGTGCCGCAGGTGCTCGTCGGAGTGGCACAGCCCGGCGGCGACGAAGCGGATGAGCACCTCGTTGGCCTTGGGCTCGTCCAGTTCCAGCTCGACGATCTCGAACGGCGTGCCGGTCTGCTTCAGGACGGCTGCTCTGGTCTTCATCGACCCTCCAGGTCTGACGGACTGCTACGACTGGTCGCCCCGTCGTCGCCCGGAGTGTCGCAGGTCGTGGACCGGCAGGTCCCCGGGACAGGGACGCCCTTCCATCGTGGCCGTCGCATGTGAGCCCGGCCACCCCCGGTCGGGGGTGGCCGGGGGTGGCCGGCCCCGCGCGTCAGACCGCGCGGACTGTCGTCCCGGGCATGGCGTCACCCGCGATGTGCTCCGGACCAGACTGGAACGTGAACGATCAGGGATCGAGCAGCACCGGCGCGGCGGAGAACCGAGCCGGCCCCAGCCGGAGCCGACCGGAGCTCTCTGAACGGCACCGGACCCCGCCGCGACCGCGCAGCCCGCGGTGCGCCCCGGGTGCCAGGACGACGTCCATCCAGCGGCACGGGCTGGCCGCGCGGCCACCCATCAGCTGCACCGGGCCAAGCCCGCAGTCCAGGGTGAACACCTGTCCACGCAGGGCATCGACGTCCACCCCGCGCAGCACCACGTTCCGCCGGGCCAGCAGCGGGTCGAACGGCGGGACCCCGAGCTCGACGGCCAGTGCCTCCAGCGCCTCGGCGGCGATCACGGTCACCGCGGCGTCCCGGTGCGCGGTCTTCCCGGCGTACCGGTCGCCCACGACGCCGAACCCGGCCCGGACCTCGAGCTCGGTCCGCCGGTCACCGGCCTGCTCGGGCGTCGTCGTCCCCGGCCGGCCGTCGTAGCGGTGTACTGCCGCGGCCAGCAGTGCCACGACCTCGACGAGCGTCTCTGGAGCTGGCGAGTGTGCGTCCACGGCCCTGTCAGGCACGCTGACGGGGCCGTGGTCGCACACTCGGTGCGCAGGCGCGGGGGTCAGCGGTCCGCGGTCGCGTGGATCGAGCCCTGCGCCCCGGTCAGCCGCTCCCCGGAGCCGCCCCAGCGGCCGGCGATGATCTCGGCGGCGATCGAGATGGCCGTCTCCTCAGGAGTGCGGGCGCCCAAGTCCAGCCCGATCGGGGAGGACAGCTTCGCCAGCTGCTCCGGCGTCAGCCCGGCCTCGGCCAGCCGCTCCATCCGCTCGTCGTGTGTGCGCCGGGAGCCCATCGCGCCGATGTAGGCGACGTCGAGGTCCAAGGCGACCTCCAGCAGCGGGACGTCGAACTTCGGGTCGTGGGTCAGCACGCAGAGGACGGTGCGCTCGTCGATCCGGCCCGCGTCGACCTCGTTCCGCAGGTAGCTGTGCGGCCACTCGACGACGACCTCGTGCGCATCGGGGAAGCGGCGCTGGGTCGCGAACACCGGCCGGGCGTCGCAGACGGTGACCCGATAGCCGAGGAACGCCCCGACCCGGGCCACCGCGGCGGCGAAGTCGATCGCGCCGAAGACGACCATCCGGGCCGGCGGGGCGAAGGAGGAGACGAAGAGCGTCAGCTCGTCGCCGCGCCGCTCGCCGTCGTGGCCGAAGTTCAGCGTGGCGGTGCGACCGGCGGCGAGCATGCCGCGGGCGTCGGCGGTGACCGCATCGTCCAGCCGCTGCAGGCCCAGCGTGCCCGAGGTGCGGTCGTTCCAGACGACCAGTCGGTTGCCCAGCCGGTCCGCCGGCCCCTGGACCACGGTGACCACGGTGACCGGCTCGTGCCGCCCGACGGACTCGGCGATCTCCCCGAGCTCGGGGAAGGACTCCCGGGAGATCGACTCCACGTAGACGTCGAGGATCCCGCCGCAGGTCAGGCCGACGGCGAAGGCGTCGTCGTCGCTGACCCCGTAGCGCTCCAGGGTCGGTGTCCCCGAGGCGACGACGTCCTTGGCCTCCTCGTAGACCGCTCCCTCGACGCAGCCGCCGGAGACGCTGCCGACCGCGGTGCCGTCCGGGCCGACCAGCATCGAGGCACCGGCCGGACGCGGCGCGGACCGCCAGGTCGCGACGACCGTGCCCATCCCGACGGTCTCCCCCGCCTGCCACCAACCGACCAGGTCGTCCAGGACCTCACGCATCGGGAGAACCTCCAGTGGTCCGGCCCCGGTCCTGCGGGCGGCGGTGCGGTCCAGGTCGCTCAAGCACGCTCGATCACTCCAGCCAGTTCCTCGAAAGCAGCCAGGCTGTGCCCGGCGACGAAGTGGTCAACAGCGGGCAGCGCCGCTTGCATCCCGCCGGTCAACGGCTGGTAGCCGACCCGACCCTTGTGCGGGTTCACCCAGACCACGCTGTGCGCCAGCCGGTGCAGCCGGAGCATCTGCTCGGCGAGCAACTCGGTGCCCCCGCGCTCCCAGCCGTCGCTGCACACCACGACGACGGCGCCGCGCGCGGTGCCACGCTGGCCCCAGCGGTCCAGGAAGGCCTTGAGCACCTCGCCGATCCGGGTGCCGCCGGACCAGTCGGGGATGGCGTGCCCGCTGGCGGCCAGCGCCTTGTCCGGGTCCCGCAGCCGCATCTCCCGGGTCACCCGGGTCAGCCGGGTGCCGATGGTGAACACCTCGGTCGAGGCCGGCCGGGCGCGCACCGCAGCGTGCGAGAACCGCAGCAGCGCGTCGGCGTAGGGGCTCATCGACCCGGAGACGTCGACCAGCAGCACCACCCGGCGCGGCCGCGGCCGGGACCGCCGGCGGGCCAGCCGGGTGATCTCACCGCCGTCGCGCAGCGCGTGCCGGATGGTGCGCGCCATGTCCACCTGGCCGTGCAGGTCGGGCCGACGTCGTCGCGAGGACCGCATGGGCGAGGCCGGGACCAGCAGCGCGAACAATCGACGCAACTGGTCCCGCTCGGCGACCGTCAACTCGGAGACATCGCGGTGCCGCAGCACTTCGGACTCACTCGCCGCCGCCTTGAGGTCCGGCGCCTCCTCGGAATCGCTGCCCGCGGACTCGTCGCCGCTGGTCAGCGGCGCCGACTCGGCCATCCGCTGCTCCTGCTGGGCAGCCCTCTGCGGTCGCCGCGGCGCCTCGCCGGCGAAGTAGGCAGCGAAGGCCGCGTCGTAGCGGTCCAGGTCGTCCGGGCTCGCGCACAGCGTCAGTCGGCCCGACCAGTAGACGGCGGTCGCGTCCAGCACGTCCAGGTGCGCCACCGCCGCCAGCATCGCCTCGACCCGGTCCGGCGAGGCGGCCACCCCGGCGTGCCGGAGCGTGCGCGCGAAACCGAGGACGACGTCGACGACGTCCCGCTGCCCCCCCGGCAAAGGAACCTCTACACCCCCTTTTCGCCCCGATAGGGGGTGTAAAGGTTCCTTTGCCGGGGGGTGGGCCTGGGTGTCAGCCGCCACCGAAGAGCGCTCCCCGGGTCAGCGCGTGCACCCGGTCGGTGTCCTCGCGGTACTTGAGGACGGCGCCGAGCGTGCGGGCCGCGGTCTCCGGGTCCAGCTCGCGGGCGCCCAGGGTGTGCAGCGCGGTGGCCCAGTCCATCGCCTCGGCGATGCCGGGAGGCTTGAGCAGGTCCAGGCTGCGCAGCTTGGCGGTGGCCCGGGCGACCTGGCGGGCGAGGGTCTCGGTGACCTGCGGCAGCCGCTGACGCAGGATCGCGACCTCACGCTCGAAGTCCGGGTGCTCGAGCCAGTGGTAGAGGCAGCGGCGCTTGAGGGCGTCGTGCACCTCGCGGGTCCGGTTGGAGGTCAGCACGACCAGCGGCGGGGTGCTGGCGCGGATGGTGCCCAGCTCCGGGATGGAGATGGTGAAGTCGCTCAACAGCTCCAGCAGGAAGGCCTCGAACTCGTCGTCCGCGCGGTCGATCTCGTCGACCAGCAGCACCGAGGGCGCGTCCTCCAGGGCCTGCAGCAGCGGCCGGGCGAGCAGGAAGCGGCGGTCGTAGAGGCCGGCCTCCAGGGTCTGGGTGTCGACACCCTCCCCGGCCGCCTCGGCGGCGCGCAGGTGGAGCAGCTGACGGCCGAAGTCCCAGTCGTAGAGCGCCTGGCTGGCCTCCAGGCCCTCGTAGCACTGCAGCCGGTACATCGGCCGGCCGGTGACCTCGGCCAGCGCGTGCGCCAGGGCGGTCTTGCCGACGCCGGCCTCGCCCTCCAGGAAGAGCGGGCGGCCCATGGCGAGGGCCAGGTAGGCGGCCGTCGTCAGGCCCTCGTCGGGCAGGTAACCGGTGGCCTCGAGGGCGGCGCCGAGGGCCTTCGGGTCGGCCGGGAGGACCTCGGCCGGACGGGCGGTCGACGCTGTGGGCTGGCTCACCGGCCCACTCTCCCACCTCGCCCCTCGGCGCGCGTTGCAGCGGGGTTGCACTCCCGGGCTGCCAGCTACACTCGTATTCTGCTAGTGGCTTCTCTCATCGGAGCGCCACCGTGTTCATCGCCACCGTCGTGGTCAGCCTGCTGCTGTCTCTCGCCCTGCTCGGCTCCGCCGCGGGCAAGCTGACCAAGAACCCCGGCGCCACCGCTGCGGTCACCGGCGTGGGGGGTGCCGCCCGAGCGCATCCCGGTGCTCGCCGCACTGGAGATCGCCGGCGCGCTGGGCCTGCTCGTCGGGCTGGCCTGGGCTCCGTTGGGCATCGCCGCCGCGATCGGCGTCGTCCTCTACTTCGTCGGCGCCGTGATCGCGCACCTGCGGGTCAAGGACAAGGGGTTCGGCCCCGCCGCCGGGCTGATGGTGTTCGCGATCGTCGCGCTGGTGCCGCGCTCGATCACCGCCTGAGCAGCGGCGCAGGCCCCGTGCCTCACGCGGCCCGCGCGGCGACGGTCCGGGTGGCCGACTCCCAGAGCCGTCGCGCCAACGCGTCGTTCTGGTGGAAGAACGGCGCGTCCGTCCCGGGCCGGGCGAAGGCCGCCACCTGCGCCCCCGACGTCCAGAAGCCGACGGCGGAGACCCGCGCCGAGGCCTCCCCCAGCGCCGAGACCAGCGCGAACCCGCCGTCCACGTGCAGTCGTCCGGTCCCCGACTGCTCGGCCGCGACACCGCGGACCAGCAGCGAGCGGAGCAGCGGGTCAGTGGTGCGGTCGACGTCCACGGCCGGCACCCGGGCCTCGACCAGCGCGGTCGCCGTCGTCACGGTGTCGTTGCTCGTCGAGCGGGCCACCCACCGGCCGCCCTCCAGGGCCACCGTGGTGTCCGCGCCGGTGAACCGGACCACCCCCGCCTCCGACAGCGCCAGCAGCTCCTCCAGCCGCGGGGACGGCGGACCACTGGCCAGGTGGCTGAAGAGGTTCATCCACCAGCCACTGACGTCCTCCTGCTCGGACCGCGGCGTCAGCCGGTCGGCCCGGACCAGCCCGGCGATGGTGCCGTGGCAGAAGAGCAGCGCGGTGAACACCGCCTGGTCGGCGCTGTGCGCGGGATCGGCGGCCCGGACGAGGTCGGCCCGCACGTAGCCGCGCACCCACTCCTGCAGCTGCTCGTCGGAGTCGAACCGGGCGCCGGCGAGCGGCCGGTCCAGCCGGGCCAGGTCGAACCGGTCGGCCGGGTCCGGGACCGCGGCGGCGACCAGCGCCGTCGGGTCCTCGGCCTGCGCGTAGCCGGCCGCGAACTCCGTCCACGGCATCGTGACCCGCTCGGGGTGGGCCCGGAACAGCTCGGTGTGGTGCGCCCAGCCCAGCTCGCGCGCGATCACCGGGGCGAGGTCGGCGCGCAGGTCCAGCCGCCGGTCGCCGAACCGCTCGGTGAGCGCGGCGGGGGTAAAGAACCGGAGCGGGACCGGCGGCCCCGCCCACGGGTAGCCCAGCTTGGCCTTGTAGGGCGTGCCGCGACGGGACCCCACGTGCAGCACCGGCTCGGCACCCGAGGGCCGGTAGACCAGCCGGCCGTCGTCGTCGCGCTCGTGGACGCCGCCCCGGCCGCCGGTGAGCAGGGTGACCAGGTCGACGAACGCCAGCCCGGCACCGCGGACCAGGACGTCCTCCCCCGGGCGCAGCACCGAGAGGTCCAGGTCCGCGGTGTACCCGGTGGGCACGTGGGTCAGCCCAGCGGCCGCCCCGGCCGCGGCCAGCGCGGTCTCCTCGTCGGTGGGCGTGCGGTCCAGGTGACCCTGGGCCAGCACGACGGTGTCGGCGTCGACGGTGGAGCCGTCGGCGAGCCGGAGCCGCACCCCGTGGTCGTGCTCGACGAGGTCGACCACCCGGCCGGTGTGCCGGTGCAGCGCGAGCCCGGGGACGGCGGCCAGGGCGTCCAGCACCCAGGAGAGGTACGCGCTGACCAGCGTGCGCGGCGGGAAGGTGGCCGAGGTGAGCCGCCGGGCCTCCTCGCCGTCCCGGCCGGGTAGCCCGACCCCCACCTGCTCGGCCCACTCCCACGCGGTGGCCGACGTCACCACCCGGTCGGGCACCGTCACCGAGGCGTCCGGCAGCACGGTCACATCGCGGACCAGCGAGTTGGCCCACAGCAGGTCGGACTGGGCGGTCCGCCAGACGCGCCCGGCCCCCGGCGGGTGGGGGTCGACGAGGTGCACCTCGAGGTGGCGGCCCGCGGCCTGCGCGAGCAGTCGCTCGAGGACGCCGAGCGCGGTGGGTCCGGCACCGACGAGGGCGACGGTCAGGGAGGACGTGCTGGTCACAGGGGCGCTCCGGGGCTGGAGACGGACGGTGGGCGCAGGCTCACACTGCCGACAGAGCGCACTGCCGGTGCGCCGGAGGTCGACGTGCCGACGGCGGACGAGCGGGTGGTCGGGCACGGGTCCTCCTCTCCGGGGCGGGCGGTCGCCGCCCTTTTTCTACCAAGTCGATCGGATTTGACGACTGAGTGGTCGACGTCCTAACTTCTCCGCAGGTCCTGAGTACCAGCTGCAAGCCCCGGCTCGCTGGTCGGCAACCCTCCGCTGCGGTGGGGTGCCCCGGGTGACGACCTGGCGACGGCGCTCGACTGTCGCAAGTGCAGCCCCGCCTCGTCGGCGGGGGACGAGGAGACGACATGGACGACCACTCGACCGCCCTGCGGTCCGCGGTGCCTCCTGCGCTCCTCCTGGTCGGGCGGCCGGTCATCGACCTGGTCCGCACCGACAGCGCGCTCTGTCGCTGACCCGACCGCGCTCCCCTCCCCCGGCTGCCCCGGGGGACCTCTGACGACCCTCCCCCTGGAGCACCCGCATGTCCCGACCCCTCCCACCCCGCGCCGCCCTGCCACAGGACGGCGCCCGGTGACCGCCCTGCAGACCCGCCCGTCGGAGTCCGCCGTCCCACCGGCGGGCACGCCCTACGACCGGTTCACCGTGGTCAAGGCGAAGAACCCCGGCCGCTGGGCGGCAACCGCGGTCGTCGCGGTGCTGCTGGCCATGGTGCTGAACTCGCTGATCACCAACCCGCGGTGGGAGTGGGACGTCGTCTTCGCCTACCTCGGCGAGGTCTCGATCGTCCGGGGCGTCTGGACGACCATCCAGCTCACCCTGGTCACCGCGGTGCTCGGCTTCGCCCTCGGCACCGTGCTGGCCCTGATGCGGTTGTCCCGCTCGCCGCTGTTGCGCTCGGTCAGCTGGGGCTACACCTGGGTGTTCCGCTCCGTGCCGCTGATCCTGCAGCTGCTGCTCTGGTACAACCTCGCCTACCTCTACCAGACCCTGGAGATCGGGATCCCGTTCGGCCCGGCCTTCGCCAGCGTCGAGACGCTGTCACTGATCGACAAGTTCGGCGCCGCGATCCTGGGCCTGGGCCTGCACCAGGCCGCCTACTCCGCCGAGATCGTCCGGGCCGGGATCCTGTCGGTCGACCAGGGCCAGCACGAGGCGGCCGCCTCGCTGGGCATCCCGCGGCGCCGGCAGTCCACGAGGATCGTGCTGCCCCAGGCGATGCGGACCATCGTGCCGACCGCGGTCAACGAGGTCATCGGCCTGTTCAAGGGCACCTCGATCGTCTATGTGCTCGCCCTGGGCGAGTTGTTCTACACCGTCAGCGTCATCTACGGCCGCACCCAGCGAGTGCTCCCGATGCTCGTCGTCGCCGCCATCTGGTACGTCGTGCTGACCACCGTCGTCACGGTGATCCAGTACTACGTGGAGCGGCACTACGCCAAGGGCGCGGTCCGGACGCTGCCACCGACACCGCTGCAACGGCTGCGGGGCAACCTGACCGCGGGCATCTCGCGGGTGCGCCCCGCCGGTGCCGCGGCGACGTCCGGCCAGGACCCGGTGGCCCGGTGAGCGCCGCCGTGGAGACCGGGACCGGGCCTGGTCGGGTCGAGGTGCACGGGGTGCACAAGTCCTTCGGGACCAACGAGGTGCTGCACGGGGTCGACCTCGTCGTCGAGCCCGGCAGCGTCACGGTGGTCCTGGGCCCCTCGGGTTCGGGCAAGTCGACCCTGCTGCGCAGCATCAACCACCTGGAGACCGTCGACCGCGGGTTCGTCGTGCTGGACGGTGAGCTCGTCGGCTACCGCCGGAAGGGCGACAAGCTGCACGAGCTGAAGGAGAAGGACCTGCTGCGCCAGCGCACCCGGTTCGGCTTCGTCTTCCAGTCCTTCAACCTCTTCCCGCACCTCACCGCCCTGCAGAACGTCACCGAGGCACCGGTCTCGGCGCAGGGCCGGGACCGCCGCGAGGTCGACGCCGAGGCCCGCGAGCTGCTGGCCCGGGTCGGGCTGGCCGACAAGGCCGACGCCCACCCGCGCCAGCTGTCCGGCGGGCAGCAGCAGCGGGTGGCCATCGCCCGGGCGCTCGCCATCAAGCCCGCCGTGCTGCTCTTCGACGAGCCCACCTCGGCACTGGACCCCGAGCTGGTCGGTGAGGTGCTCGCCGTGATCGCCGACCTGGCGTCCACCGGAACCACGATGATCGTGGTCACCCACGAGATCGGCTTCGCCCGCCAGGCAGCCGACCAGATCGTCTTCATGGACTCCGGCCGCATCGTCGAGCAGGACACACCCGAGCAGGTCCTCGACCATCCGCAGCACGAGCGGACGAGGGCCTTCCTGGCGACGGTGCTCTAGGCCCGCTCCCCCCACACACCCCGGACGGCGCACCACGCGCTGCCCGTCGGTCGGCCGCGCCCGCGGCCGGTCAGCCCGCACCCACAGAAGAGAGAACACCCGTGTCTGCTCGTCTCCGACACCGCGGCCGCCGCCGCTCCGTCACCGTCCTGGCCACCGCCGCCCTGCTGGCCCTGGCGGCGTGCACCAGCTCCGCCGAGATCGAGATCGAGGACGAGGCCCGCGCCGCCAGCGGGTCCGGCGCCGGGACGGCCCTGGTGGTCGACACCTCACCGGAGCAGGCCGACCGGGTCCGCACCGACGAGGCCGCGGACGCCGTCGCCCTGCTGCCCGACGACGTTGCCGAGGACGGCGTGCTGACCGTCGGCGTGACCGGCGCCGGCGACCCGCCGCTGGGCTTCCTGGCCGACGACAACAGCACGGTCGTGGGCAGCGAGGTCGACCTCGCCCAGCTGGTCGCCGACGGGCTAGGCCTGGAACTCGACGTCGTCAACACCACCTGGGAGGGCTGGCCGCTGGCGGTGCAGTCGGGCGCCCTGGAGGCCGTGTTCTCCAACGTGGGTGTGAACGCCGAGCGGCTGCAGCTGTTCGACTTCGCCACCTACCGGCAGGGGATCATGGCCTTCATCGCCGCCCCCGACAGCGGGCTGGACGTCACCGACGCCGCCGGCGTCTCGGGCCTGCGGGTCGGCGTGGGCTCGGGCACCAACCAAGAGCGGATCCTGCTGGACTGGAACGCCCAGCTCGAGGCCGACGGCCAGCAGCCTGCCACCCTGGACTACTACGTCAGCGCCGCCGACGCCCTGCTGGCCATCCGGTCCGGCCGACTGGACACCTACCTCGGGCCCAACCCGAACGCCGTCTACCAGGCGTCCGTGGGCGACCTGGAGGTCGTGGGCACCGTCAACGCCGGCTGGCCGAACACCACCTACGTGGCGGCCACCGTGCTGAAGGGCAACGGCCTGGTGCAGGCGGTCGAGGCCGCGCTGCAGCACGCCTTCGACGACGGCAGCTACGCCGAGACCCTGGCCCGCTGGGGCCTGTCCGACGAGGCCGTCGAGGCCCCCGAGGTGAACCCCACGGTCGCCGGCTGACCCGCACCACGACGAGGGGCCCGGGACCGTGTTGGTCCCGGGCCCCTCGTGCGGCGTCGGTCAGGAGAGCTCGGCGCGGGTCCACTCGCTGGTGTAGTCCAGCCCGGAGCGCTGGAAGAGCTGGGTGACCGGGCAGCGTCGTTCGGTCTCGGACTGCAGCTTCTCGAAGGTGCCCTGGTCGGCGTCGGTGGCCACGGTGGCCCGCACGGTGACCGCGTCGAAGTTCGCGTTCCCCTCCTCGCCGCCGACCATGATCGCGGTGTCCAGGTCACCCTGGACGTCGAAGGTCCACGCGCCGAGGGTCACGCCGAGCTCCTCGGCGACGATGGAGGCGGTGATCTGGTTGCAGGAGCTCAGCGCGCCCAGCGCGTAGGACAGCGGGCTCGGCGAGGAGTCCGCGCCGCCGAAGGCCGGGTAGGTGTCGACGTCGAACACGTGGCCGGCGTCGCCGCCGACGGTGACCTGCTGCGCCACGCCGGTGCCCTCAGCGTGGTGGGTGAAGGGGACGACGCTCGCCTTGGGCCGGGTGGCCATGGTGGTTCTCCTCAGGTGGTGGGACGTGCTCCGCCGGGGTTCGGCGGGGGTCGGGTGGGTGGTTCAGCGGGTCGGTGCGGGTCCGCACCCGGCGCCGCGGGCGACGGCCGCGAGATCGGCGCCGGCCAGCCCGGCGAGCGGGCACGGGTCGGCCAGCGGCTGGTGCCGACCGTCCACGAGCGCGTACTCCACGGCCGGGCCGTCGGCGACGAACCGGGCCACCGCGGTGACCAGCCGGTCGACGTCCGCCGAGGACGTGCCGACCCCGACGCTGGCCCGCAGCGCACCGCCGGGGACGCCGAGCCGGGCCAGCAGCGGGTGCGCGCAGAACCGGCCGTCCCGGACGCCGATGCCGTGCTCGGCCGAGAGGTACGCGGCCACCAGTCCGGGGTCGGCGCCCGCGACGGTGAAGCTGACGACGCCGGTGGGGTCGACGGAGTCCGCCCAGACGCGCAGCAGCCGCACCCCGGGGACGGCGGTCAGCCCGACGACGAGCCGGTCGCGCAGGGACCACTCGTGGTCCTCGAGGGCACCCGGGGCCAGTGCCGCCAGCTGCTCGCACGCGGCGGCCAGCGCGACCGCGCCCAGGACGTTGGGGGAACCGCCCTCGTGCCGGTGCGGTGCCGCCACCCAGGTCGTCGTCGCCACCTCGACCTGGGCCACCGCGCCGCCGCCGGGCAGGTACGGCCGGCCGGTGTCCAGCCAGTCGCGCCGCCCGACCAGCGCGCCCGTGCCGAACGGGGCGTAGGCCTTGTGGCCGGAGAAGGCGACCCAGTCCGCGCCGGAGTCGGCGAGGGAGAACCGGCGGTGCGGCACCAGCTGGGCGCCGTCGACCAGCACCCGGGCCCCGGCGGCGTGCGCCAGCTCGGTCACCCGACGCAGCGGGAGGGACTCCCCCGTCACGTTGGACGCGCCGGTGACCGCGACCAGCGCGTAGGACCGTCGGGACAGCGCCCCGGCCAGGTCCCGCAGCGTCCCCTCGACGGTCCCGGCCGTCGGGAGCACGTCGCAGAGCCCGCGGGACCGCTGCTGCCAGGGCAGCAGGTCGGCGTGGTGCTCGACGTCGAGCACGAGCACCGCGCCGTCGGCGGGCAGGCAGCCGGCCAGCAGGGCGAGGGAGTCGGTGGTGTTGCGGGTCAGCACGCACACGTCGTCGGCACGGGCCCCGACGAAGGCGGCCACGGTGTCCCGGGCCGACTCGTAGAGGGCGGTGGAGACCTGGGAGAGGTAGCCGGCCCCGCGGTGCACGCTGGCGTAGAGCGGGAGTGTCTCGGCGACCCGGGCCGCCACGGCGGTGAGCGCCGGCGCGCTGCCGGCGACGTCGAGGTTGGCGTAGGTAGCGGTCCCGCCGTCGACGAGCGGGACGAGGGTGTCGGCACCGGTCGTGGGCAGCAGGGCAGGGGTGGGGCAGTCGAGCAGGGTGGCCATCGTCGAGCTCCTGGACGATCAGGGGCCCACCAGCGGTAGGACCCGCGCTTGCGGCTGCACTGCGCAGCCGCCGGGTCGTCACCCGGAGCACCCCGTCGCGTGGAAGGGTTGCCGACCAGCGAGCCGGGGCTTCGCGCTGGTACTCGTGACCTGGCTCCAGGTTGACACGATGTCGGACATGTCGTCAAACCCGATCGACGTGGTGTGGTTCACCCCCGCCCGTGAATCCCTACCACTTCGGTGGACAAAGCCGGCGGGGGTGGTTAGCGTCGTCCCCAGGTCGAGAGCGTCAGCGACGAGCCCTGGCTTGCTGACCGGCAACCCCCCTCCACGGCGGGGTGCCCCAGGTGATGACCCGGCGGAGTCCCCCACTCCGCAAGCGTGGACACCCGCTCGAGGAGACCTGTGCCATCGACGACCGTCACCCGCCCACCGGCCGGGGGCTGCCCCCCTCCGGCCGGGGCGCGCCCAGCCGAACCGGAGACGCCATGACCACGACCCCCCTCCACCTGGTGGCCGCCCTGGACGGCGCCGGCTGGCACCCCGCCGCGTGGCGGGAACCCGACGCCCGCCCCCGTGACCTGCTCACCGCCGGGTACTGGGTGGACCTCGCCGCCGAGGCCGAGCGGGGCCTGCTGGACGCGGTCACCCTCGAGGACGCGCTGGCCCTGCAGTCCGAGGACCCGTCCACCCCGGACGACCGCACCGACCGGGTGCGCGGCCGGTTGGACGCGGTGCTCGTGGCCTCCCGGGTGGCCCCGACGACGACCCACCTGGGGTTCCTGCCGACGGCGGTCACCACGCACACCGAGCCCTTCCACGTGTCGAAGGCGATCGCGACGCTGGACCACGTCAGCTCCGGCCGGGCCGGCGTGCGGGTGCAGGTCGCCGCACGGGCCGACACCGCGGCGCACTTCGGTCGGCTCGAGGTCCCCGCCGTGTCCGCAGGTGCCGAGGTGCAGCAGTTCGTCGTCGACCAGTTCGACGAGGCCGCCGAGTACGTGGAGGTGCTGCGCCGGCTCTGGGACAGCTGGGAGGACGACGCCGAGATCCGGGACGCCGCCACCGGCCGGTTCGTCGACCGGGACAAGCTGCACTACGTCGACTTCGCCGGCCGGGCCTTCTCCGTCCGCGGCCCCTCGATCACCCCGCGCCCCCCGCAGGGGCAGCCGGTCGTGGCCGCCCTGGGCCACGCCGAGGTGCCGTACCGGCTGATCGGGCGCTCGGCCGACCTGGGCTTCGTCACCCCCACCGACGCCGCGGACGCCGCCCGGCTGGTCGCCGCGGTCCGCGCCGAGCAGGCCGCGGCCGGGCGGGCCGCGGAGACCGTGCACGTGTTCGGCGACCTCGTCGTCGTGCTCGACGACGACGAGACCACCGCCCGACAGCGGTGGCAGCGCCTGAACGAGCGGGCCGGCGTCGCGTTCACCAGCGACGCCCACGTCTTCACCGGCACGCCCGCCCAGCTCGCCGACCTGCTGACCGAGTGGCAGCAGGCCGGGCTGACCGGGTTCCGGCTGCGCCCGGCGACCCTGCCGCACGACCTGCGGCAGGTCACCCGCGTCCTGGTGCCCGAGCTGCAGCGCCGCGGGCTGTTCCGCACCGGGTACGAGGCGGAGACCCTGCGCGGACTGCTCGGCCTGTCCCGTCCCGCCAACCGCTACGCACACGCCTGAGGGGCCCGAGATGACCAAGCAGATCCACCTCGCCGCGCACTTCCCCGGCGTCAACAACACCACGGTGTGGAGCGACCCCGCCGCGGGGAGCCACATCGAGTTCGACTCCTTCCGCGAGTTCGCCCAGATCGCCGAACGCGGCAAGCTCGACTTCCTCTTCCTGGCCGAGGGACTGCGGCTGCGGGAACAGAACGGGCAGGTCTACGACCTCGACGTCGTCGGCCGGCCGGACACCTTCACCGTGCTGGCCGCCCTGGCCGCGGTCACCGACCGGATCGGGTTGACCGGCACGATCAACTCCACGTTCAACGAGCCCTACGAGGTGGCCCGGCAGTTCGGCACCCTGGACCACCTCTCCGACGGCCGGGCCGCCTGGAACGTCGTCACCTCCTGGGACGCGTTCACCGGGGAGAACTTCCGCCGTGGGGGCTTCCTCGCCCAGACCGACCGGTACGACCGCGCCCGATCCTTCCTGGAGACCGCGCTGGAGCTCTTCGACTCCTGGCGGGGTGACGAGATCGTCGCCGACGCCGACAGCGGCACCTTCCTCGCCGAGCCGCACCCGGGGGCCTTCACCCACCGGGACCGGTTCTTCGACATCAGCGGCCAGTTCGACGTCCCGCGCAGTCCGCAGGGGCGGCCGGTGGTCTTCCAGGCCGGCGACTCCGACGAGGGCCGGGACTTCGCGGCCGCCGCCGCCGACGTGATCTTCTCCCGGCACAGCACGCTGGAGGCCGGGCAGGCGTTCTACGCCGACGTCAAGGGCCGGCTGCCTCGCTTCGGCCGCACCCGGGAGGAGCTGCTGATCATGCCGGCGGCGACGTTCGTGCTGGGCGACACCGAAGCCGAGGCCCGCGACCTCGCACAGGAGATCCGGCTGGCCCAGGTCTCCCCCGCGACGGCGATCGCGTTCCTCGAGCAGCTGTGGAACCGGGACCTCTCCGATCACGACCCCGACGGCCCGCTCCCCTCGGTCGACCCCGTCGTCGGCGAGAACACGATCGCCCAGGGCCGGGCCAGCGTGCGCATGCACCGCGACCCGGTGGCGACCGCGCACGAGTGGCGGGCCAAGGCCGAGGCCGAGGGGCTGACCACCCGCGAGCTGATCGTCGAGGTGACCGGCCGGCAGTCGTTCATCGGCACCCCGTCGACCGTGGCCGCCATGATCGACGACTCGGTGCAGGCCGACGCCAGTGACGGCTTCGTCCTCGCCCCGCACATCACCCCGGGCGGCCTGGCGCCCTTCGTCGACCACGTGGTCCCGCTGCTGCAGGAGCGCGGGGTCTTCCGCACCGACTACGAGGGGACGACGCTGCGGGAGCACCTCGGCCTCCCGCCGCGCGGTGACGGGCAGAGGTCGGCTGCGGCGTCCTGAGACCCGCGCGTCCTCCCCGAACGTGCACTCCTGCTGCCACTGCCGGAGCGGGAGGCCGCCGGCTGACCCGTGGCGCGCCGACCGGGTCCCGACACGCCGCTCAGGCTGCGACAGGGGAAGATCGTCGGTGTGCAACTCGCCCTGGAGTCCACCCCCGAGGCGGTGCTGTCCCGGCTGCGGCCGCTGCTGAGCGCGGTGCACGACGCCTTGTCGGCCGGGGTCGCGGTGAGCCACGAGATCCACCGCCGGCACGGCTGGCAGCCCGCGGCCGACCCGCACCTGGACCGCCAGCTGGTCCGCCGGCACGCGATGGAGCAGCTGCTGCCGTGGGCGGTGTCGGTGGGTGAACAACTGACCTTCGACGTGGGGGACGCCGGGGGCGACAACCTCGGGCTGCCGATGTCCGGGCTGATCGTCACCACGGCCACCGACGTGCTGCGGGTCTGGCACTCCGAGGACGGCGAACTGCCCCCGGCCGACACCCAGGGCCTACGGTCCTTCTACGGCCAGGCCCCGACCCGGCAGACCCAGCTGGTGCTCGACGGCGCTCCCCCGGCCGGCAACCACCTGGCCCTGCTCTGGGCCGACGCCCGCGGGTCCATCAGCCGACTGGAGCTGGTCCGACCGT
This sequence comes from Mycobacteriales bacterium, assembly GCA_038233915.1. Lineage (GTDB taxonomy): Bacteria > Actinomycetota > Actinomycetes > Mycobacteriales > Geodermatophilaceae > Klenkia. The sequence goes on from JBBSVA010000047.1 coordinate 22,218, forward strand.
GGTGGCGCGGCGGCCGGCACCCCGAGGCCGACTGGCGGGTCGACCTGCTCCGCCGACCGCTCCGCACCACAGCGGACCGGAACTGACCGATTGCTCGGCCAGGCCGGGTGCAACCGGGTCAGACCACGTGCTGCTGGTCGTGGGTGCCGAGCACCCGGGGCCAATTCGCCGGGACGACGACGTCCTCCGGACGCAGGTCCTTCACGTCGCGGTGGCCCAGGCCGAGCACGGCCGAGTCGATGCCGCTGCGCAGGATGTCCAGCACGTTCTCCACGCCGGCCTGGCCGTTGGCGGCCAGCCCCCACAGGTAGCCGCGGCCGATCATCGCGGCCTTGGCACCCAGCGCGAGCGCCTTGACGACGTCGGAGCCACGGCGGATGCCGCCGTCGGTGACGACCTCGACCTGGTCACCCACCGCCTTGGCGATCGACGGCAGTGCCCGGACCGAGGCCGGCGTGCCGTCGAGGTTGTTGCCGCCGTGGTTGGACACCGAGATCGCGGTGACGCCGGCGTCCACGGCACGGTGCGCGTCGTCGACCCGCATGACGCCCTTGAGCATGAACGGCCCGCCCCACTGCTCCCGCAGCCACTGGACGTCCTCCCAGGTAGGGAGGGGGGTGCCCATCCACTCGCCGTAGGCGCCGAAGAACGTGGGCGCCGGGCCACCGCCGGCCGGGGCGAGGTTGGGGGTGGTGAGGTCGGGGATGGCGCCGGTCTTGAGCCAGCTGTAGAGCCACTGCGGGCGCATCGCGACCTCGGGGCCGAACTGCAGGGCCGCCTTGAGGTCGACCTTCTCCGGGATCGAGGGCGAGCCCCAGTCGCGGCCGTTGGAGAACGACCAGTCCAGGGTCATGATCAGCCCGACGCAGCCGGCCGCGCGGGCCCGCTCCATCCGTTGCACGAGCACGTCGCGGGAGCCGACCCAGTACATCTGGAAGAACGTCTGTGGACTGGCCGCGGCGACCTCCTCGACGGACTTCGAGGCGAACGAGCTCAGGCCCATCGTGATGCCGCGGGCGGCGGCGGCCCGGGCGACGGCGACCTCGCCGTCGGGGTGGACGGCCTGCACACCGGTGGGGCTGATCATCACCGGCATCGACAGCGGCTGGCCCATCACGCTGGTGGTCAGGTCGCGCTCACCCTGCAGGCCGGCCACGTGCGGGGCGAACCCCAGCTCGCTGTAGGCGCGGGTGTTGTCCTCGATGGTGTTGCCACGCTCGGACCCGGCGATGAGCGCGCCGTAGACCGACGCGGGTAGTCGCTTCTTCGCCCGGCGCTGGGCCTCGGCGACTGACTCGAACCACTGGTTGGCCATGGGGTGTCCTCCTCGGGCGGCCGCGGGTGCCGCACTGTGCTGTGGGTCTCAGGATGCCCTGTGACACTGAGTGCCACCACCCCCGGTCGGAGGGTCCTCTCCCCGGACCTGTCGCACGCACGGCCACCGGGTGCGGGCCCGGTCCCGCACCCGGTGGCCGACGGTCAGCGGCCCTTCTGCGCGATCGCGTCGACCGCGCCCGTGGTGCTGGGCTGGGACGCGGTGGACTTGGCCGTCGAGGTCGGCTGAGTAGGACTGTGCCTCGACGGTGCGATTGCGCTTGGCGCGGTACATGGCGAGATCAGCTCGCCGCACGAGCTCGTCGGCTGAGATATCTGGTTTGTCCCTCAGCGCGAGACCTTGCGAGGCGGAGATCTGAACAGTCCGGCCCAAAATGTCGAAGGGCGACTCCAATGCGGTGGCGACCTCGTGTGTCAGTGTGCCGGCCCGCAGGGC
>JBBSVA010000048.1:0-23964 GCA_038233915.1 Mycobacteriales bacterium
CTCGAGTCCCACCTGCGCGACCTGGACAGCCGCGGCTCCGCCGAGCCGGCTGCCAACGCACGGCAGAACCAGCACGCCGGGGCCTGACCCCCGCTGCACGACCGAGCCCCCGCCGACCTCACGGTCCGCGGGGGCTCTGTCAACTGGTCGGGTCGAGGTCCGGCTGGGGCTCCGGGGTGCCGGTTACGCTGCGCGGATGATCGCCCTGGCAGCGTTGCTGGTCCTGGTCGCCGTGGCCCTGCTGGTCGGCGGGCTGCGCAGCGGGGACACCACCGTGCTGTGGGCCTCGGTGGGCGTGAGCGGGCTGGCCGCAGTGGTCCTGGTGCTGCCGAGGCTGCAGCGCGGTCGGGCGGCAGCGGCCCGCGCGGCCGACACCCCGGCGAGGGAGACCCCGGTGGCGCTGACCGGTGCGGTTGCGCCGGCGGAGGGTTCCCCCGAGCAGGAGTCGGCCACTCCGCCAGGCGTCGTGCTCGGGGCTGGTCCCGCCCCTGCGGTCCCGGCGGGCACGGGCACGTCCGACGCGGCCGGGGACCCCGCGGAGGACCTGCCGACCGGCGGCTCGCACTCCGCCCGGCCGGTCGGGCTGGGCGGTCCGGGGCCGGACCTGGCCGGGGAGTCCCCGGAGGAGGAGGTCGAGGTGTCCGACCTGCTCATCGTGCTGGACCTGACCGACGGGGTCGTCGTCGTCGACGAGCACCCGCGGTACCACCTGGCCGGCTGCGCGCAGACCGCCGGCCAGGAGGAGATCCTGCTGCCCCTGGACGAGGCCCGGGCGGACGGCTTCACCGCCTGCGGTGTCTGTCAGCCCGACAGCCACCTGGCTGCTGTCGAGCGCGACCGCCGCGCCGCCGCCCAGCGCTGAGACCTGGGCCCCTGCGGCTCAGGCGCGGGCGACCCAGAAGCGGGAGTCCAGCGGACCCTCGACGCCCTCGCCGGTGCCCGCCGACGCGGCGTGGACCGTGGTCGCCAGCACCTCACCGGCCAGCTGCTCGCCGGCCCCGGTGAGCGCCTCGGCCAGCTGACCCTCGGCGATCCACCACAGCTCGATCCGATCACTGACCTCGAAGCCGGCCGCCTTACGGGCGTCCTGCACCAACCGCACGGCTTCTCGGACCAGGCCGGCCCGCTCCAGCTCCGGGGTCAACGTCAGGTCGAGGGCGACGGTCAGGCCACCGCCCGACGCCACGGTCCACCCCTCGCGCGGGGTCTCGGTGACCACCAGGTCGCCGTCCTCGAGCGGGACGTCGGTGCCGTCGACCGAGACGGTCGCCGGGCCGGCCCGGTAGGCCGCGACCAGCGTGGCGGCATCCACCGCGGCGACAGCCTGGGCCACTGCCTGGACCTGCTTGCCCAGCCGGCGTCCGACGGCCCGGAAGTCGATCTTCACGCTGACGTCGACCAGGTCGCCCTCGACCGCGGACAGCTCGGTCAACGCAGCGACGTTCAGCTCGTCGGCGACCTCGGCCACCAGGTCGCGGGGCAGTGACGACCAGCCGGGGGCCGCGACCAGGGCACGGGCCAGCGGCTGCCGGGTCCGCACCTTGGACGACGTCCGGGCCGACCGGCCCAGCTCGACCAGCCGGCGGACCAGCGCGACCTGGGCGACGAGCTCGTCGTCCCGGGCCGCGTCGTCCACGGTCGGCCAGGTCGACAAGTGCACGGAGTCGGGGGCGTCCGGCAACCCCGGGGTCACGACCTCGCGCCACACCCGCTCGGTGATGAACGGGGTGAAGGGCGCCATCAGCCGGGTCAGCCCGTCCAGCACCTCGTGCAGCGTGCCCAGCGCTGCCGGGTCGCCCTCCCAGAAGCGGCGGCGGGAGCGGCGGACGTACCAGTTGGACAGGTCGTCGACGAAGTCGGCGAGCAGCCGGCCCGCCGTCTGGGTGTCGAAGGCCTCCAGTGCGTCGGTGACCCCGGCGGTGACCTGGGCCAGCTCGGCCAGCGCCCAGCGGTCCAGCAGCGGCCGCTCGGTGGCGGCCGGGGCGGGGGAGACGGCCGGGTCCCAGCCAGCGGTGCAGGCGTAGAGGGAGAAGAAGCTCGCTGTGTTCCAGTAGGTCAGCAGGACCTTGCGGACCACCTCGGACAGCGTCACGTGCCCGACCCGGCGGGCCTGCCACGGCGAGCCGCCGGCCAGCATGAACCAGCGGACGGCGTCGGCGCCGTGCCGGTCCATCAGCGGGATCGGCTCGATCGCGTTGCCCAGGTGCTTGCTCATCTTGCGGCCGTCCTCGGCCAGGATGTGGCCCAGGCACAGCACGTCCTCGTAGGAGGACCTGCCGAACACCAGCGTGCCGACGGCCATCAGCGTGTAGAACCAGCCGCGGGTCTGGTCGATCGCCTCGCAGATGAACTGCGCCGGGTAAGCGGCCTCGAACTCGGCCTGGTTGCGGTGCGGGGCGCCCCACTGGGCGAACGGCATCGAGCCGGAGTCGTACCAGGCGTCGATGACCTGGCGGACCCGCCGGTAGGTGCCCTCCTCGCCGCCCCGGGTGAAGGTGACCTCGTCGATGAAGGGCCGGTGCGGGTCCAGGTCGGACAGGTCCCGGCCGGTCAGCTCGGACAGCTCGGCCAGCGAGCCGACCGCCACCATCCGGGACGGGTCGGCGTCGTTGCGCCAGATCGGCAGCGGGGTGCCCCAGTACCGGTCCCGGGACAGCGCCCAGTCGACGTTGTTGCGCAGCCAGTCGCCGTAGCGGCCCCACTGCACGTTCTCCGGGTGCCAGTTCGTGGCCGCGTTCTGGGCCAGCAACTCGTCCTTGACCGCGCTGGTCCGGATGTACCAGGAGGGCTGCGCGTAGTTGATCAGCGGCGTGTGGCAGCGCCAGCAGTGCGGGTAGGTGTGCTCGTAGCGGTACTCCCGCCACAGCACGCCCTGGTCGGTGAGTGCCTGCACCAGCGTCGGGTCGGCGGCCTTGAAGAAGTGCCCGCCCACCAACGGAACGTCGGCGGTGAAGTGCCCGGTCGAGTCGATCGGGTTCACCACCGGCAGGCCGTAGGACCGGCAGGTCGCGAGGTCCTCGGCGCCGAACGCGGGGGACTGGTGCACCAGGCCGGTGCCGTCGTCGAAGGTCACGTAGTCGGCGAGCAGCACGAAGTGCGCGTCGACCGGCGTCCCGTCAGGTGCGAGAGGGAACTCCACCAGGTCGAAGGGCCGCTGGTAGTGCACGTGCTCCCAGTCCCGGCCGACCGTGGTGGCCAGCACCTCGTACGGCACGTCGCCGAGCACCGCGGCGACCAGCGGCTCGGCGACCACGACGGTCCGCTCGCGCACGGCGCCGTCGGGGTCGGCGTGCTCGGCCCGGACCACCAGGTAGGTGACGTCGGGGTTCACCGCGACCGCGGTGTTGGAGGGCAGCGTCCAGGGCGTCGTCGTCCAGACCAGCAGGTCGGCCCGGCCGGCCCACTCGCCGCTGGTGACCGGCAGCGAGACGTAGACCGAGGGGTCGGTGACCGTCTCGTAGCCCTGGGCCACCTCGTGGTCGGAGAGCCCGGTGCCGCAGCGCGGGCAGTACGGGGCGACCCGGTGGTCCTCGGTGAGCAGGCCCTTGTCGAAGACGGTCTTGAGCGACCACCAGACGCTCTCGATGTAGGAGGGGTCCATCGTGCGGTAGGCGGTGGACATGTCCACCCAGTAGCCCATCCGGTCGGTCAGCTCGGCGAAGGCGTCCACGTGCCGCTCGACCGAAGCCCGGCAGCGGGCGTTGAACTCGGCGATCCCGTAGGCCTCGATGTCGGGCTTGCCGGCGAAGCCCAGCTCCTGCTCGACGGCGATCTCCACCGGCAGGCCGTGGCAGTCCCAGCCGGCCCGGCGGGGCACGTGGTGGCCCTGCATGGTCTTGAACCGGGGAAAGACGTCCTTGAACGCCCGCGCCTCGATGTGGTGGGTGCCCGGCCGGCCGTTCGCCGTGGGCGGGCCCTCGTAGAAGTTCCACTGGGGTCGGCCGGCGGACTGCTCCAGCGAGCGGGTGAACACCTTCTCGTTCCGCCACTGGTCGAGCACCTCGTGCTCGAGGGCGGGCAGGTCGACCTGCGGGGGGAGGGCTGCGAAGGGGGAGGACGGGCTCACACGTCCCATCATCCCAGCCGCCACCAACCACCTCGCGCGGCGACGTCACACGGGTACGGGACACTGCGCCCCATGGGGGTGGGCCGATGGACACGACGGTGACCCTCGGGCTCGCGATCGGCGCCCTCGTGGTGCTCGTGTCGGCGATGGCGCTACGGCTGTCGGACAAGCTCGGGCTGCCCTCGCTGCTGATCTACCTGCTGCTCGGCGTGGTGCTGGGGGAGAGCGGGTTCGGCGTCCAGTTCGAGGACGTGGGGCTGACCCAGACCCTGGGCGTGTCGGCGCTGGTGGTGATCCTGGCCGAGGGAGGTCTGACCACCCGGTGGTCCGACATCCGCCGGGCAGTGGGTCCGGGGCTGACGCTGGCCACCGTCGGCGTGCTGGTCTCCATCGCGGTGACGGCGGCCGCCGCCGTCTGGGTACTGGGCTTCTCCTGGGAGCTGGCCCTGCTGCTGGGCGCCGTCGTCAGCTCGACCGACGCCGCCGCGGTGTTCGCCACCCTGCGCCGCCTCCCGCTGCCGCGGCGGATGGCCGCGGCGCTGGAGATGGAGTCCGGGCTGAACGACGCCCCGGTCATCCTGCTCGTGCTGGTGCTCTCCGAGCGGCTGGTCGGCGGGGAGACCGCGGCCTGGTGGATCGTCGCCATCGAGGTGGTCGGCGAGCTGGCCGGTGGCTCGATCGTGGGCGTGGTCCTCGGGTTCGGCGGTGCCTGGCTGCTGCGCCGGGCCGCGCTGCCGCTGGTCGGCTTCTACCCGCTGGCCACTCTCGCGCTGTGCGTGCTGGCCTTCGCCTCCGCCGACCTGGCGCACACCTCGGGCTTCGTCGCGGTCTACCTGTGCGGGCTGGTGCTCGGCAACGCCGCGCTGCCGCACCGGGCCGGCACGGTGGGGTTCGCCGAGGGCATGGCCAGCCTGGCCCAGATCGGCCTGTTCGTGCTGCTCGGCCTGCTGGTCAGCCCATCCCGGCTGCCCGAGGCGGTGCTGCCCGCGTTGCTGATCGGGGGGGCGCTGCTGCTGGTGGCCCGGCCACTGTCCGTCGTCGCCAGCCTGGCCTGGTTCCAGGTGCCGTGGGCCCAGCAGCTGTTCATCTCCTGGGCCGGGCTGCGCGGGGCGGTGCCCATCGTGTTGGCCACCTTCCCGATCGCTGCCGCCGTGCCCGACGCGACTCGGGTCTTCGACATCGTCTTCGTGCTGGTCGTGGTGTTCACGGTCGTGCAGGGCGGGTCGCTGCCGATCGTGGCCCGCTGGCTGCGGATCGCCACCCCGATCACCCCGCGGGACATCGACGTCGAGTCCGCGCCGCTGGACGAACTGGGGGCCGAGCTGATGCAGCTCACGGTGCCGTCGGGGTCCCGGCTGCACGGCGTCTACCTGCCCGAGCTCCGACTGCCCGAGGACGCCGCCGTCGTGCTCGTCGTCCGCGACGGCAAGCCGTTCGTGCCCAACCGGGACACCCGGCTGATGCGCGGGGACCAGGCACTGCTGGTGTCCGCGCGGGACTCCCGGGCCGAGGCCGAGCGCCGGCTGCGGGCGGTCAGCCGGGCCGGCCGGCTGGCGTCCTGGCGGGGCGAGGCGGGCACCGCCAGCGAGGTGGACTGAGACAGGGTCCCCGGTCGATCACGTCACCTGGCGACGACGACGTCCACCGGGTGCTCGACCAGCACCCGGTCGCCCTCGGTCGTACTCACTGCGACCAGCGCCTCCAGCAGGGCGGCACGGGCGGCGTCGTCCAGGCCCGCGCAGTCCGCGCCGACCAGGAAGTCCAGCACCTCCCGGCCGGTGACCGAGGAGGGGTCCAGACAGCTGGTGACGTCGAGCCGGCCGGCCAGCCGGGTCGTCGTCGGGACCAGGCCGGCGACGGCGAGGGCGGCGGGCAGGTCATCGCTCCACCAGCGGTGGCTGCCCGGGCCGACGGCCTCGGTGAGCTGGTTCAGGTCGCCCAGCGGGGCCAGCGCGAGCACGACCGAGGCACCGGGCAGCAGCCGCTTCCGGGCCGCGGTCAGCGCGCCGACGAGGTCGGGCACGTAGTAGAGCGAGTGCACGGCGAGCACCAGGTCGAAGGCCTCCTCGCCCACGGTCCCGGCCAGGGAGTCGAACGTCCCCGCGTGCAGGGCGACGTCGCCGTCCCCGCCCAGTGCGTGCTGCACCCGGTCCCGGCAGCGGGCGCCGACCGCAGCGTCGGGCTCGGCGGCGACCCAGCGCAGCCGGCCGCGACCGGGGGCCAGCCCCGCGGCCAGCGGCGCGTCCAGGCTGCCGTCACCGGGCCCGATGCTGAGCACCGAGCGGGCGGCGGGACCGGGCAGGGCGGTGGCCAGCGCGGTGGCCAGCCAGTCGGTCAGCAGGGCCCGCTGGTCGCTGTGTGCCTCGTAGGTGCAGTGCGCCCGGGCGTAGCCGGTGGGGTCCAGCGGGGCGAGCCCGGTCCGTTCCGCGAGGGTGCTGCGCAGCAGCTCGAGTGGGGTGGCGAGGCTGGTCACACCCACGACACAACCACACCGGGCTGAGGCCGACCTGCGTAAGCGGAGCTGGGTGGACAGCGCGGGCGGTGGGGCGCAGAGTCGTCGCGTGCCCCCACCTGAAACCACCACCGACACCGCCGCCGCGAGCCTGGCCCACTGGTCGGAGGCCGGCCGACGCGGGATGGAGGCCTTCTACGCGCTGGCCACCGAGGACTACCGCCAGCTCGCCGGGGCGCGGGACTGGTCCGGCACGATGGCCGATCTCGCCGCGGGCGGGGACCGGGTGCGCCTGCTGGACGTCGCCTGCGGCAGCGGCAAGTTCCCCGCCGCGCTGCTCGCCACCCCCGCCGTCGCCGCCCTGGCCGGCTCGCTCACCGTGGAGACCGACCTGCTCGACCCGTCCCGGTTCAGCCTGGACGAGGCCCGCGGCAGGCTCGCGCCGCCGTTCGTCGGCGCGGCCGACCACGAGTGCACCCTGCAGGACCTCGAGGTCCGTCCCGGTGGCTGGGACCTGGTCTGGTCCACCCACGGGCTCTACGCGCTGCCCGCCGACGACCTCGCGGCCGGGATGACCCGGTTCGTCGAGGCGATCGCGCCGGGCGGGCTCGGCATCGTCGCCCAGGCCACCTCGTCCTCGCACTACCTCGTCGTCGACGAGGCGTTCCGACGCTCCTTCGACCCCGAGGGACGCCGGACGCCGTACACCTCGGCCGAGCAGGTCCGCGTCGCGCTGGAGGCTCTGCCGGTCACCGTGACCGAGGAGCTGCTGACCTACCGCACATCGGTGGCCCAGGACGACCGGGAGACCGCGGAGGGCTTCCTGCAGCGGTGCGTGTTCGACGACTCGGTGAGCCTGGACCAAATGGTGGCCGACCCGGTCGTGGGCGGGTACCTGGCCTCCTGCTCGGAGGACGGCCGCTGGGTCTTCGACCACCAGGTCGCGCTGATCTCGGTGCGGCACCGGTGAGCGGGCTCTCGAGCACACCAGAGCACACAGCAGCTTCGTGGACGGAGCTGACCGGCGTCAGCGAGGAGGACTCATGAGCGGGAACGTCTCCCAGAGCCACGCCGCGCGGGACGGGCTGGACACCGCCTGGACCGGGGACAACAACGAGTGGTGGGACTGGTACCTGACGCTGGCCGACAACGGCGGCGACGACGGCCCACTCGCCGAGCTCGACGAGCCCGAGCGGCTGCCCGAGCCCTCCACCGCGGAGCTGGACGCGCTGCTGGCCGAGGTCTACCCGGTCACCGACGCCCAGCGGGCCGACTTCGCCCGGGACGGCTTCGTCAAGCTGCCCGCGGTGCTGCCGCCGGCCGCGGTGAGCCGGCTGCGCCGGCTGCTGGTCGAGCACCTGGCCGCCGGGGGCCGGGACCGCCCGGCCGGGCGGTTCACCAGCGACGAGCTGATGTGGACGCACTCCGCGGAGATCGCCGCGTTCGTGCTCAGCCGCCGGCTGGGCCGGATCGTGGCCGACCTGCTCGCTGTCCCCGACGTGCGGGTCTACCACGACAACGTGCTGGCCAAGGAGCCCGGGTGCGGGCGCACGCCGTGGCACTTCGACGACCACCACTTCCCGATCGACAGCCAGGCGGTGGCCACCGTGTGGATGCCGCTGCAGCAGACGCCGCGGGAGATGGGCCCGCTGTCCTTCGCCCGCGGGGTCGACCTGCACCGGTTGGTGGACGACGTGGCCTTCTCCACCACGGACGCCAGCTACGACCGGGCGGTGTCCGGGGCGTTCGCCGCGGCCGGGGTCTCGGTGGAGGACGGGCCGTTCGAGCTCGGGGAGATCTCGGTGCACTCCAGTCTGTGCTTCCACACGGCCGGGCCGAACCGGACGACGGCGCCGCGGATGGTGCTGGCCACGACCTACTTCGCCGACGGTGCGAAGGTGGTGCCCGCACCGACCCTGGTGTCGGGGGAGTGGCAGCAGTTCCTGCCCGGCGCCCGGCCCGGTGAGGTCATCGACACCCCGCTGAACCCGGTCGCCTCGCGCTGAGGTCCTGCAGACGCCGAGAGCCCCCGCCCTGACCGGCGCGGGGGCTCTCGTGCGCGCCGGGAGTCACCGGGCCGCGGCGAGCTCCACGGGACCGGTCAGCTCGAGGGTCTTCGTCGTCTCCTCGTGGACCTCGCGCAGCAGGCGGGGCTCGTCGGCGAGCTGGTGGCCGTAGGAGGGGATGGCCTCCTGCAGCAGCGGCGTCCAGCGCTGGTGCTGGTCGGGGAAGGCCCGGCGCAGCAGGTCCAGCATCGCCGCGACCGCGGTCGAGGCGCCGGGGGAGGCGCCGAGCAGGCCGGCGATGGAGCCGCCACCGCCCACGATCAGCTCGGTGCCGAACTGCAGCACACCGTGGCCCTGGGCGTCCTGCTTGATGACCTGCACCCGCTGGCCGGCGGTGATCATCTCCCAGTCGTCGCCGTCGGCGGTGGGCACGAACTCCGCCAGCGCCTCGATCCGGTCCGAGGGGCGCTGCAGAACCTGGCCGATGAGGTAGCGGGTGAGCGCGGTCTGGGTGCGGGCGACACCGAGCATGGAGCCGATGTTGCCCAGCCGTACCGACCGGGGCAGGTCCAGCCAGGACCCGGCCTTGAGGAACTTGGGCGAGAAGCCGGCGTAGGGCCCGAAGAGCAGCGACTGGTCGCCGTCGATGGCCCGCAGGTCCAGGTGCGGCACCGACATCGGCGGCGCGCCGACGGCGGCCTGGCCGTAGACCTTGGCCTGGTGCCGGGAGACCAGCTCCGGGTCGCGGGTGCGCAGGAAGAGCCCGGAGACCGGGAAGCCGCCGAAGCCCTTGATCTCGGGGATGTCCGCGCGCTGCAGCAGCGGCAGGGCGCCGCCGCCGGCGCCGACGAACACGAAGCCCGCGCTGACGGTGAACTCCCTCCCGCTGGCGTGGTGCCGGGCGGTGACGTCCCAGCGGCCGTCGTCCGTGCGCTTGAGGTCCTGGACGCTCGTCCCGGTGTGGACGGCGAGACCCCGCGCGCTGCCCTGGTCCAGCAGCAGCCGGGTCAGCGAGCCGAAGTCGACGTCGGTGCCCGCGGTGGACCGGGTCGCGGCGACGGGCTGGGCCGGGTCGCGGCCCGCCATCATCAGCGGCACCCAGTCGGCCAGCTCGGCCTGGTCGGTGGTGAGCTCGAGCTCCTCGAACAGCGGCGAGGCGACCAGGGCCTCGTGCCGGGCGCGCATGTACTCCTGGCCCTCGGTGCCGTGCACGAAGCTGATGTGCGGGACCGGGGTGATGAACGACTTCGCGGAGGGCGTGAGCCCCGAGCGGACCAGGTGCGACCAGAACTGCCGGGACACCTGGAACTGCTCGTTGATCGTGACGGCCTTGCTGATGTCCACCCGGCCGTCCGTGCCGGCGGGCGTGTAGTTCAGCTCGCACAGCGCGGAGTGCCCGGTGCCGGCGTTGTTCCAGCCGTCCGAGCTCTCCCCGGCGACGTGGTCGCCGGCCTCGAAGAGGGTGACCGACCACTGTGGCGCGACGATGCCGAGCAGGGCGGCCAGCGTCGCGCTCATCACCCCACCGCCGACCAGGACGACATCCGGTCGGGACGCGTCGGGGATGACCGGGTGGCTGCTGGCCGAGCTGCTGGTCGAGGCGGTTCTCGAGGCGCTTGTCGCGGGGGTGGTCACGGAGGCCTTCCTGTGGGCGCGCTGCTGCGGCGGTGCAGCGTCGGTGCTGTCGGCGAGCGGGATCACCGCTGCGACCGCCCATCGTCGTCCCCTGCGCGGGTGCGCACCTGGTCCGGGTGGTGTGACCCTCGCCATGCCCGTGCGGTGGGTCACCCGCACGCCCCGGACCGGTGCCCGGGGTCGGTACCGTCGGGGCTGTGGCCGAGGACCCCAGCACCCCCGAGACGACCGCGCCCACGCCGCCCACCCGGCCCTCGCGGACCCGGCTGCTGATCGGCCTGGCCCTGGGCGTCCTCGCCCTGGACCTGGCCACCAAGCTGCTCGTGGTCGCCCTGATCGAGCCGGCGGAGAACGTCCGCACCCTGGGCGGGCTGGTCTACCTGACCAACTACCGGAACACCGGGGCGGCCTTCTCCTTCGCCGAGGGCGCGACGGTGGTCTTCAGCCTGATCGCCGCGGTCGTCGTGGTGGTGATCGTCCGGGTGGCCCGCCGGTTGTCCAGCACCGGCTGGGCGGTCGCGCTGGGCCTGGTGCTCGGCGGCGCCGTCGGCAACCTGGTCGACCGGGTCTTCCGGGACCCCGGCTTCCTGCGCGGCGGCGTCGTGGACTTCGTCTCGTTGCTGGAGCCCGACGGCGGCTTCTACCCGATCTTCAACGTCGCGGACTCGGCCATCGTCTGCGGCGGGATCCTGGGCGCGGTGCTGGCCATCCGCGGGATCGAGTTCGACGGCACCCGCGGCAAGGACGCACCGGCCCCGGAGACGACCGCGGACACCGTCGGGGACGACGGCCCGGCCACCGGCTGATCATCGGTCACAATGGCGGGGTGACCGCCAGCCTGCACCGTGAGCTCCCGGTGCCCGACGGCCTGGAGGGCACCCGCGTCGACCAGGCGTTGACCCGGCTCTTCGGGCTCACCCGATCGGCCGCGGCCGACCTCGCCGACGCCGGCGCCGTCCTCGTCGACGGCCGCGCCCGAGGCAAGGGCGACCGGCTCAGCGCCGGCAGCTGGCTCGAGGTGGAGCTGCCCCCGCCGCCGGGAGAGCCCGCGCCGCCGAAGCCCGTCGTCGGCATGCGGGTCGTGCACGACGACGACGACGTCGTGGTCATCGACAAGCCGGTCGGCGTCGCCGCACACGGCAGCCCCGGCTGGGACGGGCCCACCGTCGTCGGCGGGCTGGCCGCGGCCGGCTTCCGGGTCTCCACCAGCGGCGCTGAGGAGCGACGCGGCATCGTGCACCGCCTCGACGCCGCCACCACCGGCCTGATGGTCGTGGCCAAGAGCGAGCGGGCCTACACGCTGCTCAAGCAGGCGTTCAAGGAGCGCACCGTGGACAAGGGCTACCACGCGCTGGTGCAGGGCCACCCCGACCCGTCGCGCGGCACCATCGACGCGCCGATCGACAGGCACCCCAAGCACGACTGGCGCTTCGCCGTCGTCAGCACCGGTCGGCCCTCGGTCACCCACTACGACACCCTGGAGGCCTTCCCGGCCGCCTCGCTGGTCGACGTCAAGCTGGAGACCGGCCGCACGCACCAGATCCGGGTGCACTTCTCGGCCATGCGGCACCCGCTGGTCGGGGACATGGCCTACGGCGCCGACCCCACGCTGGCCGCCCGGCTCGGGGTCTCCCGGCAGTGGCTGCACGCCATGCGGCTGGGCTTCGCGCACCCCGCCGACGGCCGCTGGGTCGAGTTCACCAGCACGTACCCGGACGACCTCGCCGGGGCGCTCGGCCGGCTGCGCGACGAGGCCTGACCGACGAGACCCGACCACAGGGACGTGCACACACCGTGACCGGCCTGCCCGACACCCTCGCCGACTTCGGCCCGGCCCAGCTGGCCGCGGTCGTGATCGCGGGGTACCTGGTCGTGGGCGAGCCGTTCGTGGGGCATGTGCTGCACCGTCGGTTCGAGGACCGGATGCGCACCGACTCCCGCGCCCGTCGGTCGTTCTACCGGCGGCTGCTGACCCTGGAGTGGGGGCTGGCGCTGCTGGTGCTGGTCGTCTTCCTGGCCAGTCCGGACGTGGACGGCGGCCAGCTCGGCCTGCGCTGGCCGCAGCAGTGGCCGGGTCTGGTGACCACGCTGGCCTGCGTGGCGCTGGTCGGTCTCGTCGGGGTCTCCACCCGGGCGTTGCGCTCGGGCGCGCTGGCGCAGGCACCGGCGCCGGGGCCCAGGCCCGGGGACGGCCGGCACAGCGAGCCACCGGTGCAGTCCGCCGTCGCGCTGCTGCCCCGGTCGCTGCCCGAGCGACGGCTCTTCGCGCTGGTCGGGGTCACCGCCGGGGTCTGCGAGGAGTGGCTCTACCGCGGGTTCTTCCTCGCCGTCGTCGCCGCGATCGCCCCGTCGCTGCCCACCGGGGGCCTGGTCGTCGTCGCCGCGGTCGCCTTCGGGCTGGCGCACGCCTACCAGGGCGGCGCCGGGGTGCTGACCACCGGCGTGCTCGGGGGAGTGCTCGCTGCGCTCTACCTGCAGACCGGGTCGCTCCTGCTGCCGGTGCTGCTGCACGCCGTCATCGACCTGCGGTTCCTGCTGGTCCCGGCCACCGCGCTGCCCGCCGTCCGGACGCAGCGGTGACCGCGGGCCTCGCCGGGCCCGGTGACCGGGCCGAGGTCGCCGCGCTGCGCCACCGGGTCTTCGTCGTCGAGCAGGGCGTGCCGGCCGAGCTGGAGGCCGATGCCGCCGACGCCGCTGCCGTGCACGCGCTGTCCCGGGACGACGCCGGCCGGGTCGTCGCGGTGGGCCGGCTGATCGAGCGGGACGGCCGCGCGGTCATCGGCCGGATGGCCGCCGACCCCGCCGTCCGCGGTCAGGGGCACGGCGCCGCCGTCCTCGCGGTGCTGCACCGCGCCGCGGCCGACGGCGGCTTCCCCGAGGTCGAGTTGCACGCCCAGCTGTCCGCCCGCCGGTTCTACGAGCGGGCCGGCTACACCGCCGTGGGCGAGCCCTACGAGGAGGCCGGTATCGCGCACGTCACGATGCGTCGGCCGCTGTCCGGGAGCGTGTGAGGGAGTGCTCTCCGATCGCCAGGACACGATCTGTCAGACCCTCGGTGTAGACCTCTGCAGGTGCGAGGATCGGGTCACCGGTCGTCGCTCGACGAGCACCACCGAGGCAGCCATCTCGGACGGCCTTCCCCGCCGGTCAGGATCCAGCACCGACGACCCGCCCCGCAGTCCGGGGCGGGCCGTCGCGACCCGTGAGGAGCACCCCGCACCGTGAGCAGCGCACCCGACCGCTCGGAGAACTTCGTGCACCTCCACGTGCACACCGAGTACTCGATGCTCGACGGTGCTGCGAAGCTGCCCGAGGTCACCCAGGCCGCCGCGACCGAGGGCATGCCGGCGCTGGCGATGACCGACCACGGCAACGTGTTCGGCGCCTACGACTTCTACAAGCACGCCACGGCCGCCGGGATCAAGCCGATCATCGGCATGGAGGGCTACTACACCCCCGGGTCCCGGTTCGACCGCGCCCCGTTCGAGTTCGGCGACAAGCTGATCGACGAGGAGGGCGACGGCGGGTCCAACCGCGGCAAGGCCGCCTACACGCACATGACCCTGCTGGCCCGCACCACCGAGGGCATGCACAACCTGTTCCGGTTGTCCTCGCTGGCGAGCCTGGAGGGTCAGTACCGCAAGCCACGCTTCGACCGGGACCTGCTCGAGCGGTACGGGAAGGGCCTCATCGCCACGACCGGCTGCCCCTCGGGCGAGGTCAACATGTGGCTGCGCGCCGGCAAGCACGAACGGGCCAAGCAGGCGGCTGCGGACTTCCAGGACATCTTCGGGCGGGAGAACTTCTACGCCGAGATCATGGACCACGGGCTGAACATCGAGAAGAAGACCAAGCCCCACCTGCTGGAGATCGCCCAGGACCTCGGGATCCCGCTGCTGGGCACCAACGACCTGCACTACACGCACCGCGAGGACGCCGAGGCCCACGACGCCCTGCTCTGCATCCAGACCGGGTCCCGGCTCAACGAGCCCAACCGCTTCAAGTTCAACGGTGACGGCTACTACCTGAAGTCCGCCGCCGAGATGCGCGCGCTGTTCTCCGAGACCCCGGAGGCGTGCGACAACACGCTGCTGATCGCCGAGCAGTGCGAGGTGTCCTTCACCGAGGGCGCCGACCTCATGCCGCGCTTCCCGTTGCCCGAGGGCGAGGACGAGACCTCCTGGTTCATCAAGGAGGTCGAGCGCGGGCTGCACAAGCGCTGGCCGGGCGGCACGATCCCCGACCACGTGCGCAAGCAGGCCGATTACGAGACCGGGATCATCGTCCAGATGGGCTTCCCGGGGTACTTCCTGGTGGTCGCCGACTTCATCAACTGGGCCAAGGACCAGGGGATCCGGGTGGGCCCCGGCCGTGGGTCGGCCGCCGGGTCGCTGGCCGCCTACGCGATGGGCATCACCGACCTGGACCCGCTGGCGCACGGGCTGATCTTCGAGCGGTTCCTCAACCCCGAGCGCGTCTCCATGCCCGACGTCGACATCGACTTCGACGAGCGCCGGCGGGGTGAGGTCATCCGCTACGTCTCGGAGAAGTACGGCGAGGAGCGGGTCAGCCAGATCGTCACCTACGGGACGATCAAGGCCAAGGCGGCGATCAAGGACGCCGCCCGGGTGTTGGACCGGCCCTACTCGGTGGGCGACGAGCTGACCAAGCTGATGCCGCCCGGCGTCATGGGCAAGGACATCCCGTTGTCCGGGATCTTCGACCCGTCGCACCCCCGCTACAAGGAGGCCTCGGAGTTCCGGGCCCGCTACGAGTCCGACCCCGGCGCCGCCGAGGTCGTCGACCAGGCCCGCAAGCTCGAGGGGCTGAAGCGGCAGTGGGGCGTGCACGCCGCCGGCGTCATCATCGGCCGGTTCCCGCTGATCGACAGCGTGCCGATCATGCGGCGCGAGTCCGACGGCGCCGTCATCACGCAGTTCGACTACCCGACCTGCGAGACCCTCGGCCTGCTCAAGATGGACTTCCTGGGCCTGCGGAACCTCACGGTCATCGACGACGCGCTGCGCAACATCGTCACCAACGGCAAGGCGCCGGTGGACCTCGACGAGATCAGCAAGGACCTCACCGACCCGGAGACCTACGCGCTGCTGGCCCGCGGGGACACCCTCGGGGTGTTCCAGTTCGACGGCGGGCCGATGCGGGCGCTGCTGCGCCTCATGCGCCCGGACAACTTCGAGGACATCTCCGCGGTCGGTGCGCTCTACCGGCCGGGCCCGATGGGCGCGAACTCGCACACCAACTACGCGCTGCGCAAGAACGGCCAGCAGGAGATCGTCCCGATCCACCCGGAACTCGCGGAATCCCTGGAGGAGATCCTCGGCCAGACCTATGGCCTGATCGTCTACCAGGAGCAGGTCATGGCGATCGCACAGAAGGTGGCCGGGTACTCCCTGGGCACCGCCGACCTGCTGCGCCGCGCGATGGGCAAGAAGAAGAAGTCCGTGCTGGACGCCGAGTACGTCGGTTTCGAGGCCGGGATGAAGGCCAACGGCTACTCCGCGGCCGCGGTCAAGACGCTCTGGGACATCTTGGTCCCCTTCGCCGACTACGCCTTCAACAAGGCGCACTCGGCGGCCTACGGGCTGGTGTCCTACTGGACGGCCTACCTCAAGGCCAACTACCCGTCCGAGTACATGGCCGGCCTGCTGACCAGCGTCGGCGACGACAAGGACCGCCGCCCGGTGTACCTGGCCGAGTGCCGCAGGATGGGCATCAAGGTGCTGCCACCCGACGTCAACGAGTCCTCCTGGGACTTCACCGCCGTCGGCAACGACGTCCGGTTCGGGTTGGCCTCGGTGCGCAACGTGGGTCACAACGTCGTGGACTCCATCCGCCGGGCCCGGGAGGAGAAGGGCGCCTTCCGCGACTTCTCCGACTTCATGCGAAAGATCGACACGGTGGCCTGCAACAAGAAGGTCATCGAGTCCCTGGCCAAGGCCGGTGCCTTCGACTCCCTCGGGCACTCCCGGCAGGGCATCGCGGCCATCCACGTGCAGGCGGTGGACTCCGCGATGGGCCTCAAGCGCAAGGAGGCCGAGGGCCAGTTCGACCTGTTCGGCGGCGGTGACGACCTGGGCCCCGACGACCCGCTGAACGCAGCCCTCGACATCGCCATCCCCACCGTGGACTGGTCCAAGTCCGAGCGGCTGGTCTTCGAGCGCGACATGCTCGGCCTCTACGTCTCTGACCACCCGCTGCACGGGGTGGAGCACGTGCTGACCAGCCACGCCGACACCGCGCTCGCCGAGATCATCTCCGGCGGGGTCGAGGACGGCGCGAACGTCACGGTGGCCGGGATCCTCACGGCTGTCTCCCCACGGACCAACAAGCAGGGCGCGCCCTGGGCGATCGCCACCATCGAGGACCTCGAGGCCGGCATCGAGGTGCTCTTCTTCCCCAAGACCTGGGCCGAGGTGCAGGACAAGGTGGCCCGCGACCAGATCGTCGTGGTCAAGGGCCGGATCTCCCGCCGGGACGACACCCCGTCGTTGTTCGGCTCCGAGGTCACCGTCCCCGAGCTCACCGAGGGCCCCCGCGGCCCGGTGCTGGTGTCCATGCCCGCCTCCCGGTGCACCCCGCCGGTGGTCGAGCGGCTGCGCGAGGTGCTGGGCAGCCACCCGGGCACCACCGAGGTGCAGCTCAAGCTGGTCAACGGTCAGCGGGAGACGGTGCTGCGGCTGGCCGAGGGCCTGCGGGTCCGCCCCAGCACCGCGCTGATGGGCGACATCAAGGCGCTGCTCGGCCCGACCAGCGTGGCGATCCTGTGACGCTCTTCCAGCCGGGCGGCCCGGTCGACCCGCCCGCGGGGTCCGCTCCGCCGCCCGCTGCGGTGCCGGCCGGGGTGCCGGGGCTGCGCGGCAGCCGGGACGACGTCCGGGTCGGGCTGCGGCTGGCCCTGGCGCTGGCCGTGCTCGGCCTGTTCGCCGGGCTGCTCTGGTTCTGGCTGGCCCCCCGGGTCGACTTCCGGGTCACCTCGACCAGCGGGGACGTCGCGGTGGTCGGCGGCGGCCTGGTGAGCCCGGAGCTCTTCATGAGCGACGACGGGGTCTACGTGCTGGTGCTGGCCGGGCTCGGGCTGCTCGCGGGCCTGGCCGGCTGGTTCGTCTTCCGGGCCCGGCGCGGGGTGGTGCTGCTGTCCTCGCTGGCCGGCGGGATGCTGCTCGCCTCGGTCGCCGCCTGGCAGGTCGGGGCGCTGCTCGGCCGAGGCCCCAGCCGGGAGCAGCTGGCGACCGTGGACACCGTGGTGACCACCGCTGTGGACCTCAACATGCTCGCCGCGCTGGCGGTGGGTCCCTTCGTCGCGGTCGTGGTCTACCTGGTGGCCACCGTGCTCACCTCACACGACGACCTGGGCAGATCCGGACCCCAGGCGCCCCCGGCGTCGATGCTCCAGCCGGCCCCGGAGCCGCCGCCGCCCAGCTGACCGTCTGCACGGCGGAGGCGCCGGGCGGGGTCCTCAGTTCGGGGTGAGCGGTCCGGCGAACTGCTGCAGGGGGACCGGCACCGCACCCAGCTCGCGCAGGATGGTCAGCTCTCGCCGCAGCAGCCGGGACTCCGCGGCCAGCCGGCGCCGGGTCGCGGACTCCGCCAGCAGCGATTGCCGGTCCTCGGTGGTCAGCAGCGCCGCCGAGGCCACCAGGTAGCTCAGCCCGCGGGCGTCGTCGCCGACCTGGCGGAGCAGGGCCGCGGTCTCCGAGCCGGCCGGGCCGGACGGGTCGTCGTCCAGACCCAGGTCGGCCAGCAGCTCGGCGTCCTCCTCGTCGTCGGGACCGAGCCCGCCGCGCAGCGTCGCCACCTCGGTGACGTATGTCGCGAACAGGTCCGTGACGCTGCGCACGAGCACCGACAGGGAGCCCCGGGCGACCGAGCTGACCACCTCGTCGGAGGCGGTGTCCGGGGGAGTGAGCCCGTCTGCGTCCCCGGCCGCCTCCTGGGCGGCCTCCTCCTCCTGCAGCCACTCGACCTCGGCCTGCAGGTAGGGAGGGTCGTCGCCGACGACCACGTCCAGCAGCCGGAACCGGTCCGCGCCGACGGTGACGATCCGGTACCCGCCGTCGGGCTGTGGGGTGACCGCGCGGAGCACCGCGGTGCAGCCCACGTCGAAGAGCGCCTCGGCCGGGGAGACCCGCTCGACCTCCCAGCCCTGGCGGATGGCGACCACGCCGAAGGACCGCGGCTTGCGCGGGTCCGAGGAGGACGCGAGGTCCGCGACCAGCCTGCGGTACCGCGGCTCGAAGATCTGCAGCGGCAGCACGACGCCGGGGAACAAGGGGCTGCTCAACGGGAACAACGGGATCAGCTCGCCCACGGGTGCTGACCCTACGGGTGCACCGGCCGGTGGGCGCGGTCCGCGCGCAACTACCCTGGGAACCCCGTCCGACGTCCGAGGAGAACTCCGTGCTCGCCCGCATCGACCTGCGTGGATCCCAGCTCCCCGGGGTGCGTGAGCTCAGCGGCCTGCTGCCCCGCGCGACCACCGACATCGAGACTGTGCTGGCCACCGTCCGCCCGCTCGTGGAGGACGTCCGGCTCCGCGGCGCGACCGCTGTCCGCGAGATCACCGCCCGCCTGGACGGGGTGGACGCCGAGGACTTCGCCGTCCCGCAGGCCGCCCTGGACGAGGCGCTGGCCAGCTGCGACCCCGCCCTGCGCGCCGCGCTCGAGGAGGCGGTCCGCCGGGTCCGGAAGGTGCACACCGACCAGCGCCGCAGCGACGTCACCACCGACGTCGTCCCCGGTGGCACGGTCACCGAGCGCTGGGTACCGGTCCGCCGGGTCGGCCTCTACGTGCCGGGCGGTCTCGCACCGCTGCTGTCCAGCGTGGTGATGAACGTGGTGCCCGCGCAGATCGCCGGCGTGCAGTCCATCGCCGTGGCCACCCCGCCGCAGCGGGACAACGGCGGGCTGCCCGACGCCGGGGTGCTCGCCGCCTGTGCGCTGCTCGGGGTCACCGAGGTCTACGCCGTCGGCGGGGCCCAGGCGATCGCCGTCTTCGGCTACGGCGCCGGGTCCTGCGAGCCGGTCGACATGGTCACCGGCCCGGGCAACGTCTACGTGACGGCGGCCAAGCGGCTGCTCCGCGGGTTGATCGGGATCGACAGCGAGGCCGGCCCCACCGAGGTCGCCGTGCTGGCCGACGACACCGCCGACCCGGTGCACGTCGCCGCGGACCTGATCAGCCAGGCCGAGCACGACCCGCTGGCCGGTGCCGTGCTGGTCACCACCAGCGAGGCCCTCGCCGACGCCGTCCTCGCGCTGGTGCCCGACCAGGTCGCGGCCACCAAGCACTCGCAGCGGATCACCACCGCGCTGGACGGCGCCCAGTCCGGCATCGTGCTGGTCGACGACCTGGACGACGGGCTCGCCGTGGTCGACGCCTACGCCGCCGAGCACCTGGAGATCCAGACCCGGGACGCCCGCGCCGTGGCCATGCGGGTGCGCAATGCCGGCGCGGTCTTCGTCGGGCCGTGGTCCCCGGTCAGCCTGGGCGACTACGCTGCCGGGTCCAACCACGTGCTGCCCACCGGTGGCTGCGCCCGGCACTCCAGCGGGCTGAGCGTGCAGACCTTCCTGCGCGGCATCCACCTCATCGAGTACGACGAGCAGGCCCTCGCCGAGGTCGCCGCGCACGTCGACGTGCTGGCGCACGCCGAGGACCTGCCGGCGCACGCCGCCGCCGTGGCGGTCCGGCAGAAGTGACCGGGCTCGCGATGTCACTGGAGGGCACAGCACGCCCGGGCACCGCACGTCGGGGAACAGGGTCGCCGAACGCGGGCCAGGTCGCCGCGTGACCTCTCTGGACGACCTGCCACTGCGTCCCGAGCTCCGCGGGAAGTCCCCGTACGGTGCCCCGCAGGTGCCGGCGCAGCACCGGCTGAACACCAACGAGAATCCGCACCCGCTGCCCGACGGGCTGCTCGCCGACCTCGGTGCGGCCCTGGGGACGGCGGCGCTGGAGCTCAACCGGTACCCCGACCGGGACGCGATCGCGCTGCGCACCGACCTGGCCGGCTACCTGACCCGGGTGTCCGGTGAGGTCCTCGAGGTGCCCCAGGTGTGGGCGGCCAACGGGTCCAACGAGGTGCTGCAGCAGGTGCTGCAGGCCTTCGGTGGCGCCGGCCGCACTGCGCTGGGCTTCACGCCGTCCTACTCGATGCACCCGATCATCACCGCCTCCACCGGCGGCACCTGGGTCGACGGGCACCGGCGCGAGGACTTCACGATCGACGTCGACGCGGCCGTCGCGCAGGTCCGCGAGGTCCGCCCGGACGTCGTCTTCGTGACCAGCCCGAACAACCCGACCGGCACCGCCGTCGCGCTGGACACGATCACCGCGCTCTACGAGGTCACCGAGGGCGTGCTGGTCGTGGACGAGGCCTACGCCGAGTTCGCCCGACCGGGGACCCCGTCCGCGCTGAGCCTGTTGCGCGGCCGACCGCGGCTGGTGGTCAGCCGCACGATGAGCAAGGCGTTCGGCATGGCCGGGCTGCGGCTGGGCTACCTGGCCGCGGACCCCACCGTCGTCGACGCACTGCAGCTGGTCCGGTTGCCCTACCACCTGTCCAGCCTCACCCAGGCCGCCGCCCGGGTCGCGCTGGCGCACACCGACGAGCTACTGGCTACCGTCGACGCGGTCACGCACGAGCGGGACCGGATCGTCGCCGCGCTCCCGGCGATGGGCCTGACCAGCGTGCCCAGCGACGCCAACTTCGTGCTGTTCGGCGGCTTCGACGACGCCCCCGCCGTCTGGCAGGCGATGCTCGACCGCGGCGTGCTGGTCCGCGACGTCGGGCTGCCCGGCTGGCTGCGGGTCACCGCCGGGACCGTGGCCGAGACCGACGCGTTCCTCACCGTGCTGGGTGAGGTCGTCGGCGCCGGCAGCGGGACCTGAGGGAGGATGACGGCATGAACCGCACGGCACGGGTGGAGCGCACCACCAAGGAGACGACCCTCGTCGTCGAGGTCGACCTGGACGGCACCGGCCGGGGCGACATCGCCACCGGGGTCGGCTTCTACGACCACATGCTCACCGCGCTGTCCAAGCACAGCGGCATCGACCTCACCGTGCGCGCCGACGGCGACCTGCACATCGACGCCCACCACACCGTCGAGGACGTGGCGATCGCGCTGGGGCAGGCCTTCGCCGAGGCGCTGGGGGACAAGCGGGGGATCACCCGCTACGGCGACGCGACGATCCCGATGGACGAGGTGCTGGTGCAGGCCGCCGTCGACCTCTCCGGCCGGCCGTACTTCGTGCACGCGGAGCCCGCGGACATGACACCGATGATCGGACCGGACTACCCGACGTCGCTGACCAAGCACGTGCTGGAGAGCTTCGCGTTCAACGCCAGGATCTCGCTGCACGTGCGGGTGCTGTACGCCGGCCGGGACGCCCACCACATCGTCGAGGGCCAGTTCAAGGCGCTGGCTCGCGCGCTGCGCACCGCGGTCGCCCTGGACCCGCGGGTCACCGACGTGCCGAGCACCAAGGGCGCCCTGTAGGGATGGGCTTCGCCTCCGGGCTGATCGTCATCGGGTGTTTCCTGCTCGGTGGCGCCTGGTCGATCTTCCGCGCCGACGACGACGAGAAGGGCCGCACCAGCGGGCAGTGGGTGTTCTCCGGCATCCTGCTGCTCGCGGCGGCTATGGCCATCGCCTCCGGGGTGCTCAGGTACTACTGAGGGGCGCTGCTGAGTCGTTCGGCGAACGCCTCAGCCGTCTCCAGCTGGCGGCGCAGCCCGGTCACCCGGTCGGCCGCGGCCTCCCGGAAGTGGGTGAACCGCTCGGCCGGGCCACCGGTGTCCAGCACCTGGAGCAGCTCGCGCATCTCCTCCAGGGAGAACCCGAGCGGCTTCATCTGCATGATCACCCGCAGCCGCTCCACGTCGGCCTCGACGTAGAGCCGGAAG
Organism: Mycobacteriales bacterium; assembly: GCA_038233915.1. GTDB lineage: Bacteria > Actinomycetota > Actinomycetes > Mycobacteriales > Geodermatophilaceae > Klenkia. The sequence continues at coordinate 22,090 of JBBSVA010000048.1, forward strand.
CCGCCCCCGGACCGGGCCGACGGCACGGCCAGGCCGACCTCCTCGTAGTACCGGATGGTCCGCAGCGACAGCCCGATCCGCTCGGCGACCTCGCCGATCTGCATGGTCCCGGCCTCGCGCATCAGTGCCCGCCCCCGAGCGTGCCGGCCAGCCGCTGGTGGTAGTGGCCGGTCTCCTCGGTCAGCCCGACGACCTCCACGGTCGTCCCGCGAGCGGCGTACTTGTGCTCGATCGCGTCCAGGACGGCAACGCTGGAAGCGTCCCAGACGTGTGCCCCGGTGAGGTCGACGACGACGTGAGCGGGGTCGGTGGCGTAGTCGAACTGGCCGACCAGGTCGTTGGTGGAGGCGAAGAACAGGGCCCCCCGGACGACATAGGTGCGGCTGCCCTCGGCCACCTCGCTGCCGGTGACGGTGACCAGGTGTGCGACCCGGCGGGCGAAGAGCACGCACGCGGTGAGCACCCCGACCCCGACGCCGATCGCCAGGTTGTCGGTGGCCAGGACGACGGCGACGGTCACCAGCATCACGGCGGTCTCGCTGCGGGGCATTCGCCGGATCGTCCGCAGGCTGTGCCAGTCGAAGGTGGCGATCGAGACGAAGACCATCACCGCCACCAGGGCGGCCATCGGGATGACCGCCACGAGGTCCCCGAGGACGACGACGAGCACCAGCAGGAACACCCCGGCCAGGAAGGTCGACACCCGGGTCCGGGCGCCCGCGCGGACGTTGATCATGGTCTGGCCGATCATCGCGCAGCCGCCCATGCCGCCGAAGAAGCCGGTGACGATGTTGGCGATGCCCTGCCCGACCGACTCCCGGGTCTTGGAGGAGGAGGTGTCGGTGAGCTCGTCGACGAGCTTGGCCGTCATGAGCGACTCCATCAGCCCGACCAGTGCCACCCCCAGCGCGTAGGGCGCGATGATCCGCAGTGTCTCGGTGCTGATGGGCACATCGGGCAGCAGCAGGCCGGGCAAGCTGGAGGGCAGCTCGCCCTGGTCGCCGACGGTCGGCACGTCGATACCCGCGGCGACCGCGGTGACGGTCAGGACGACGATCGCGACCAGCGGCGCCGGCACCGCCGTCGTCAGGCGGGGGAGCCCGAAGATGATCGCCAGCCCGACCGCGGCCATCGGGTAGACCAGCCACGGGACGTCGACCAGCTGCGGCACCTGGGCGGCGAAGATCAGGATGGCGAGTGCGTTGACGAAGCCGACCATCACGCTGCGCGGCACGAACCGCATCAGCCGGGCGACGCCGACCAGGCCGAGCACCACCTGCAGCAGGCCGCCCAGCAGGACGGCGGCGACCAGGTACTGCAGCCCGTGCTCGGCGACCAGCGGTGCGATGACCAGCGCGACGGCGCCGGTGGCTGCGGAGATCATCGCCGGGCGGCCGCCGACGACGGCGATGGTGACAGCCATGGTGAAGCTGGCGAACAGCCCGACCCGGGGGTCGACGCCGGCGATGATCGAGAAGCTGATCGCCTCCGGGATGAGGGCCAGCGCGACGACGAGGCCGGCGAGCACCTCGACGCGGAGCCGGCAGGGGTCCTGCAGCGCGGCGATCCAGCCAGGTGCGGGCGCGTGCGTGGGCGGGGCAGACGTCATGACACCGTTCCGGTGAGGTGGAGCAGGAGGGCGGGGGCTTCCCGTGGGCGCGCCGCGACGGTGCGGGGCCCGATCGGGGCAGAACCTACCCTCACGTGAGGGGAGAGTCGGGCGTTGGGTGACGAGCAGCGGTTCCTGGACCTGGTGCTGGCCGATCCGACGGTGAGCGCCGTCCTCGACCGGGCGCCGGCGTTGGGCCTGCCGGACTGCTGGCTGACCGCCGGGGTGCTCTTCCAGGCGGTCTGGAACGGGCTGACCGGGCGACC
>JBBSVA010000049.1:0-23821 GCA_038233915.1 Mycobacteriales bacterium
AAGATCTCGGTCAAGCACAATGACCCGGTGGTCATGGTTCGCGCCTACGAGTTGCTGTCCGAGGCGTGCGACTACCCGTTGCACCTCGGAGTCACCGAGGCCGGCCCAGCCTTCCAGGGCACGATCAAGTCGGCGGTCGCCTTCGGGGCGCTGCTCGCCGAGGGCATCGGCGACACGATCCGCGTCTCGCTGTCGGCCCCGCCGGTCGAGGAGGTCAAGGTCGGCCTGCAGATCCTGGAGTCGCTGAACCTCAAGCAACGCGGCCTGGAGATCGTGTCCTGCCCGTCCTGCGGTCGGGCCCAGGTCGACGTCTACAAGCTCGCCGACGAGGTCACCGCGGGCCTGGAGGGCATGGAGATCCCGCTGCGGGTCGCCGTGATGGGCTGTGTCGTCAACGGCCCGGGGGAGGCCCGCGAGGCCGACCTCGGGGTCGCCTCGGGCAACGGCAAGGGCCAGATCTTCGTCAAGGGCGAGGTCGTCAAGACCGTGCCGGAGTCGATGATCGTGGAGACCCTCATCGAGGAGGCCTTCCGGATCGCCGAGCAGCAGGCCGACGACGGTGTGGTCTCCGGCGCACCCGTCGTCAGCGTCTCCTGACCCGCTCCGCCCCGACCACGGCCGTGCTGCGCGCGCTCCCCGCCCGGGTGCTCGACGCCTCGGACGAGCCCGCGGTCCGGGCGCTGCTGGACACCGACCCGGTCGCGTCCTGCATGCTGGCCGGCCGGGTCGAGACCCACGGCGTCGCCGTCGCCACGCTGGGGGCCCCGCTGTGGGGCCTGGGCACCGGCGGGCACCTGGACGCCGTCTGTCTGGCCGGGGCGAACCTCATCCCGTTCGCCCGGACCGGCGCTGAGAGCGAGGCTGCGCGGGCATTCGCCGACCGGGCCCGCCGGGGCGGCCGACGGTGCTCGACCATTGTCGGCCCGGCGCCCTCGGTGGTCCCGCTGTGGGAGCGGCTGCGTCCGCACTGGGGCCCGGCCCGCGACGAGCGGGTCCACCAGCCCCTGTTGGCCATCGACGGTCCCCCGCTGGTCGCCGCCGAGCCCCGGGTGCGCCCGGTCCGGCTGACCCAGCTGGAAACCCTGCTGCCGGCGGCGATCGCGATGTTCACCGAGGAGGTCGGCGTCAGCCCGCTGCGGGTCGACGGCGGTGCCGGGTACCGGGCCCGGGTCACCGAGCTGGTCCGGGCCGGGCAGTCGCTGGCCTGGATCGAGCACGGCGAGGTCGTCTTCAAGGCCGAGGTCGGCGCGGTCTCCCGCGCGGCCTGCCAGGTGCAGGGCGTCTGGGTCGCCCCCCGGCACCGTGGCCGCGGCATCGGCCAGGCCGGCACGGCTGCCGTCGTGGAGTACGCCCGGGCGGCGATAGCCCCGGTGGTCAGCCTCTACGTCAACGACTTCAACTCCGCGGCCCGGGCCGCCTACGCCCGGGTCGGCTTCCGCGACGTGGGCACGTTCTCCTCGATCCTCTTCTGATCCGCCCCGGGTCCCCCGGGAGGAGTCGGTGCCGTCTGCCAGAGTGCGGGTGTGCGGAGACGACGGGGGACTGTCCTGCTGGTGACGACCGCCCTGCTGGGTGGTCCGGCCCTCGCGGCCTGCAGCTCCTCGGCCGACCCGGTCGACCAGGCGCGGGACGCCGCCCAGGCCTTCCTGGACGACTGGACCGGCGGCGACCTGGACGCAGCGGCCGGGGACACCAGCGACCCCGCGGCGGCGACCACGCTGCTGGAGCAGACCGCCACCGACCTGCCGGACGCGACGCTGGCCGCCGAGCTCGGCACTGTCGAGGTCACCGCCACCGACGACGCTGCGGCCACCGCGCAGTGGACGGCGACCTGGGACCTGGCCGCAGCCCCGGACTGGACCTACACCGCGACGCTGGACCTGCGCCGGTCCGGGGACGAGTCCGACGGGGACTGGCTCGTGGTGAGCGAACCGACCGTCGTCCACCCCGAGCTGGCCGAGGGCCAGCACCTGGTGCTGGCCCGCGCGCTACCCGAACGGGCCTCGATCACCGACGCCTCGGGTGCCCCGCTCATCACCCAGACCGAGGTGGTCAACGTGGGTGTGGACACCGCCCAGGTCACCGACCTCGCGGCGCTGGCCGCCGGGCTGTCCGCGGCCACCGGGGTCCCGGCCGAGGAGATCACCGCCGACGTGCAGGCCGCGCCCAGCGGCCAGTTCGTCCCGGTCATCTCCCTGCGGCGCCCGGACTTCGAGGCCATCCGCGCCCAGGTGTTCGACCTGCCGGGCGCGGTTTTCCCGACCAGCACCCGGTTGCTGGCACCCACCGCACGGTTCGGTGCCGCGCTGCTGGGTCGGGTGGGTGACGGCACCGCCGAGGTGCTGGAGGAGACCACCGGCGAGGACGGGGAGCCGTTGTACGCCGCCGGTGACCAGCTCGGCCTGTCCGGCCTGCAGCGGGCCTACCAGGAACAGCTCACCGGCACGGCCGGGTTCACCGTTTCGGTGATCAGCCTGGACGAGACCACCGGGGACACCGGGACCGTCGTCGGGTCGGTGGACCCGGTGCCCGGCACCCCGGTGCAGACCCCGCTCGTGTCGGCAGTCCAGACCGCGGCCGACGCCGCCGTGGCCGGCCAGTCGCTGGCCACCCACCTGGTGGTCGTGCGGCCGGGCACCGGCGAGGTGCTGGCGGTGAGCTCCAACGAGGCGGCGAACGCGGCGAACGCGCTGTCCGGGCAGTTCCCGCCCGGTTCCAGCATGAAGACGATCACCGCGACAGCACTGCTGTCGGCCGGCACGGTGGCCCCGGACACCGCGGTGGCCTGCCCGGGGACCACCGTGGTCGACGGCCGGGAGTTCGAGAACGAGGACCAGTTCGACCTGGGCACCGTGCCCTTCACCGACGCCTTCGCCCAGTCGTGCAACACGACGTTCATCGAGCAGGCCCTGACGCTGCCCGACGACGCGCTGTCGGCCGCGGCCACGAGCTACGGGGTGGGCTCGGACTGGCAGCTGCCGGTCGGCATCTTCTCCGGGGCCGTCCCCGCCACCAGCACCGGGACGACGAAGGCCGCCGACGCGATCGGCCAGGGCGAGGTGCTGATGAGCCCGGCCCAGATGGCGCTGGTCGCCGCCGGCATCGCCAGCGGCACCCCGGCCGCCCCGGTCGAGGTCGTGGGCGCCGACCCGGCCGGCGCGGCGCCCGCCGGACCGGCACCGGCCGTGCTCGACCAGCTGCGGCCGATGATGCGCGAGGTGGTGCTGTCCGGGACCGCTACCGGCCTGGCCGGCCGGGGCGAGGTCTACGGCAAGACCGGCACCGCGGAGTTCGGCAACAACGTCCCGCCGGACTCGCACGGCTGGTTCGTCGGCTACCAGCTCGGTGGCCCGCAGGGCGACATCGCGTTCGCCGTGCTGGTCGAGGCCGGCCAGTCCAGCAGTGTCGCCGTCGCCGTCGCCGACGCGTTCCGGGCCGGTCTGGGGAGCTGACCATGGCCGAGGACCGTGACGGGGGCGAGCGACTCCGGGAGGGAGTCAGCGCCGTGCAGGTGGACCTCAAGCGGGAGATCGCGGCCTACACCGCCCCCCGCGGCCGATTCGAGGTCCGCACCGTGCCGCCGCTGCAGTACCTGACGATCGACGGCCAGGGCGACCCGAACACCTCGGCGGCCTACGCCGACGCCCTGGCAACCGTCTACCCGGTCGCGTACACGCTGCGGGCCGTCAGCAAGGCCGCGGGGCGGCCGTACACGGTGATGCCGCTGGAGGCGCTCTGGTGGTCCGACGACCCGGCCGCGTTCACCACCGCGCGGGACACGACGCGCTGGGCATGGACGGTGCTCAACCTGGTCCCGGACTGGCTGACCCGGGACGACGTCGAGGCAGCTGTTACCACGGTCGCCGGGAAGGGCCGCGGCCCGGCGCTGGAGGCCCTGCGCCTCGAGGAGCTGCAGGAGGGGCTCTGCGTGCAGACGCTGTACGTCGGCCCCTACGACGACGAGGGGCCCGTGCTCGCTGCGATGCACGACGAGTTCGTCCCCGGTGCGTCGCTGCGGCTGACCGGCAAGCACCACGAGGTCTATCTCAGCGACCCGCGGCGGGCCGCCCCGCAGCGGCTCCGGACGATCCTGCGCCAGCCGGTCGAGCGCGCCTGAGGCGGCTCGGTCGCCAGCCCGACCTCGGCGGCGGCGGAGGGGTCGAGCATGCACTCACCCCACGCCCGGCCGACTCCCGCGCGGGTGCAGACAGCTCACGCGCACGGTGTGCCCCCGGGGGCAGGGGGCCAGGATCAGTCGGGCAGACCCGGGGTGGCCGAGGTGACCGGGGTGTCCCCGGCCCGGGTGCGCCAGGCGACGGCGCGGACCTCGGCCGCCGACGCCTCGGCGACGGCCAGCTCCCGGGTGCTGCGCTCCGCGGCCTGGTCGAGCACCCAGACCCAGGCGGCGGTGGTCCCGGCCTCCAGCTCGGCGGCCAGCCGCGCGGCGTCGACCTCGGACAGCACCGGGAAGGGCAGCGCGTAGGCGGCCTGCACCCCGACGGGCTCCACGCCGCGGGACAGCAGCAGCGCGCTCACCCGGTCCCGCACGTCGCGGTGCGCCTCCTGGGCGGTGACGGCGTCGGCCCGGCTGCCCGCGGCCAGCGCGGCGCCCACCGTGCCGTACCCCCAGACGGCGGCGTGCTCGGCGGCCAGCGCGTCCTGCAGGGCGGCGTCCTCGGCCTGCGCGGATCCGGCCTCGGCGGACGTGGATGCCGCGGCGCTGCTGGACGAGGTGGCGCCCGGGGTGGTCACGCCAGCTGCCCGTCCTGGCCGCGCAGACCGGCCGCGATGCTGCCGAGCAGGGCCGCCCGGGCGCCGGTGAAGTCCGGGCACGCGGTGGCGTGCGAGGTGGCCGCGGCGGCGACCTGGGTGCGCAGCGTCGCCCGCGCGGTGCCGGCGTCCCCGGCCACCGCGGGCACGGTGGGGGAGACGGCGCCCGTCGTCGGGGTGGCCGAGGGTGCGGCTGCCCGCAGCCGGGTCAGCTGCGCCCGGGCCTGGTCGGCGAGCCCCGCGAGCTCGGGTGCCGACAGCAGGGCGACGTCGTAGGCCGCCAGCAGCTCCTCCTGCACCGCGACCTGGCCGGCCAGCTGGTCCACCTGGGCCGGGGTGACCGCGTCGGCGCCGGCCGGCGCCTCGCGGGAGCAGCCGACGGCCAGCAGCAGCGGCGTCACGCCGACCGCGGCCAGCAGCGTGCGCCGGGAGAGGGCGCCGGCGGGTCGGGGGAGGGGGGCGGGCGCGGACATCGCCCTCATCCTGGCAGCCCACCGGGGTGCGGGCGTGGCGGTGGGCACGTCCGGCGGGGCGCCGTCGTCCCCGGTCGGGCGGTACCGTGGGCCCTCCGGTGCGGCGAGTCCCCTCCCGCCACCCGCCCGCCCCCGGCCCGTGCCGCCGGCCGGACGGGCGCCACGGCCGGCGCGCGACCGTGTCCGACCCGGTCGCCGACCAGCCACCCGCGGCGCGGACACCCGGACGACGTCCGGCCAGCACAGCACCGTCCGACCGCGAGCACCGCCCGACCGCAGACCGAGGAGGCCCCAGGTGTCCAGCACGCACGGCCCGCGCTCCGGCAGCGCAGTGACCGACCAGCTCACCGGCTGGTTCGCACCCGTCGTCTCCGCCGCCGGCTACGACCTGGAGGAGCTGGTCGTCCGGGCCGCCGGCAACCGCTCCGTCGTCCGGGTCGTCGTCGACCGGGACAGCGGGGTCAGCCTGGACGACGTCGCCGAGGTCAGCCGCGCGCTGTCCGACGTGCTCGACGCCGAGGACGGCGACCTCGGTCGTCCGCCCTACGTCCTGGAGGTCACCAGCCCCGGTGTGGACCGGCCGCTGACCCTGCCGCGCCACTGGCGCCGCAACGTCGGCCGGCTGGTCACCGCGACGGTCGCCGGCGCGGACCTGATCGGCCGGGTCGTCTCCGTCGACGACGCGGGCGCCACGCTCGCCGTGGAGAAGGGCGGGGCCAAGAAGGGCCAGGTCCGCAAGGCCGCCGGCAACCGCACGCTGACCTTCGCCGAGCTGGGCGAGGGGCGCGTGCAGGTCGAGTTCAACCGGCCCGAGGGCCACCGGGACGCGGGCCTGGTGCCCGAGTTCCCCGACGACCACACCGACGACGGCGCCGAGCTCACCGCCGACGACGTCGACGACGTCGACGACGAGATCGACTCCCACGACGAGATCGAGCAGGACGAGGACGACCGCGCCACCCCGGCCGGCGTCCAGGACAGAGGAGACCAGTGAACATCGACGTGACCGCCCTCACGGCGGTCGAGCGGGAGAAGGGCATCCCCGCCGACACGGTGCTCCAGGCGATCGAGAGCGCCCTGGTCACCGCCTACCGGCACGCCGACGGCGCCTCCGCGCACGTCCGCGTGCAGATCGACCGCAAGAGCGGCGAGGTCGCCGTGCTGGCCCAGGAGCTGGGCGAGGACGGCGAGGTCGTGCACGAGTACGACGACACCCCCACCGATTTCGGCCGGATCGCGGCCAGCACCGCCAAGCAGGTCATCGTGCAGCGGCTGCGCGACGCCGAGCACGAGCAGACGTTCGGTGAGTACATCGGCAAGGAGGGCGACGTCGTCGGCGGCATCGTCCAGGCCCACGAGCGCCGCAACAACGAGGGCACCGTGCTGGTCGACATCGGCAAGATCGAGGCCAACCTGCCCCCGGCCGAGCAGGTCCCCGGCGAGCAGTACCCGCACGGCAGCCGGCTGAAGGCCTACGTGGTCTCGGTCGCGCGCACCTTCCGCGGCCCGCAGGTCACCGTCTCGCGCAGCCACCCGAACCTGGTCCGCAAGCTCTTCGCCCTCGAGGTCCCCGAGATCGCCGACGGCAGCGTGGAGATCGTGGCCGTGGCCCGTGAGGCCGGGCACCGCTCCAAGATCGCCGTCCGGACGTCGGTGCCCGGGCTGAACGCCAAGGGCTCCTGCATCGGCCCGATGGGCCAGCGGGTGCGCAACGTGATGAGCGAGCTGCACGGCGAGAAGATCGACATCGTCGACTGGTCGGACGACGAGGCCACCTTCGTCGCCTCCGCGCTGTCCCCGGCGCGGGTCACCAGCGCCCGGGTCGTGGACCCCGCCGCCCGCGCCGTCCGGGTCGTCGTGCCGGACTACCAGCTGTCGCTGGCCATCGGCAAGGAGGGCCAGAACGCCCGCCTGGCCGCCCGGCTCACCGGCTGCCGGATCGACATCCGCAGCGACGCCCAGCCCGAGTCCGAGGACTCGGTGTCCCCGGGCGTCGGTCGCGCCCCGTTGCGGTCGGCCCCGCGGCCGGCCGGCGAGACCGGTGGCCTGCCCTCCCGCGGCGGCCCGCCCGGCGCCTCGCGCGGCGGTCCGGCCGGCGGTGCGCGGGGTGGCGCACGCCCGGTCGCGCGACGCCCGGAACACCGCGGGCCCTCGGCGCGCTAGACTTCTCGATGGCCGAAACGCCGCTCCCGGTCCGCACCTGTGTGGGGTGCCGGCGACGCGCTCCGGTCACGGAACTGCTGCGCGTCGTCGTGCGGGACTCCCGGCTCATGCCGGACCCTGCCCGGCGGCTCCCGGGCCGGGGTGCATCCGTGCACCCCACGCTCGAGTGTCTGCGTGCAGCCGACCGTCGCCGGGCCTTCCCGCGTGCGCTGCGCTGCAGTGCACCGCTGGAGACCGGGCTGCTGGACAGCCACGTCAGCGCACTGTCACCCGACAGCCCGCCGGCCTGACCCCGGCGGCCCGCGCCGGCAGCGGCCAGTCGCAGAACCACCGTCGGACCGACACCCGGTCGGTCCACTCGTCGAGAGCAGGACGTCCTCGGATGACCCACCCGTGAAGTCGCACCCGTGACTGGGCAGAAGACAATGAACCACTGACATCGAGGTCGCGCGGAGCAGCCGCCGGCCTCACCACTGAGGAGACCCGTGCCAGGCAAAGCCCGCGTCCACGAGCTCGCTAAAGAGCTCGGTGTCGACAGCAAGGCCGTACTCGCCAAGCTCAAGGAGCAGGGCGAGTTCGTGAAGTCCGCATCGTCCACCGTCGAGGCCCCCGTGGCCCGCCGTCTGCGTGAGGCCTACGGGTCCACCGGCAACGGCAGCGGCGGTGCCCCCACGCCCGGTCCGCGCCCCGGACCCCGCCCGGCCGCGCCTGCCCCGCAGGCCCCGGCCGCCAGCGTCCCGGCGTCGACCCCCACCCCGAGCCCCTCGGTCCAGGCCGCGCCCTCCCCGGTCGCGTCCGCCCCGAGCACGCCGGCCCGTCCCGCGGCCGCTCCCGGCCCGCGTCCGGGCCCGAGGCAGGCCCCCGCCCCCGCGGCGCCCGTCGCCGCGGAGGTCCAGGCCCCGGCAGCCCAGGCCCCGGCAGCCCAGGCCCCGGCAGCCCAGGCCCCGGCAGCCCAGGCTCCGGCAGCCCAGGCTCCGGCAGCCCAGGCTCCGGCAGCCCAGGCTCAGGCCCCGGCCCGTCCCGCACCGGGCGCTCCGCGTCCCGGTGCCCCGCGTCCGGCGCAGCCCTCCGGTGGCGCCCCGTCCCAGGGCGCCCCGCGTCCCGGTGGCGCAGCCCCCCGTCCGGGCCCGCGTGCGGCCCCGCGGCCGGGCAACAACCCCTTCAGCAGTGCACCCCGTCCGGCCGCCGGCCGTCCCGGTGGCGCTTCCCCCGGCGGCGCCGCCCCCGGCTCCGGTGCGCCCTCCCAGGGCGCGCCCGGCCAGGGCGGTCCCCGTCCCGCGCCGGGTGCCGGCGGTCCCCGTCCCGCAGCCGGCCCCGGCGGACCCCGTCCTGCTGCCGGTCCGGGTGGGCCCCGCCCCAACCCGGGCATGATGCCGCAGCGGCCGAGCCCGGGCATGATGCCCGGTCGGCCTGCCGGCGGCGGCCGTCCGGGTGCGCCCGGTGGCCGCGGCCGTCCCGGCGGCGGCCCCGGAGGCCCCGGCGGTCCCGGTGGTGCTGGTGGCGGCTTCCGTCCCGGTGGTGCCGGTGGCGGTGCCCCCGCCGGCGGCTTCCGCGGTGGCGGTGGCCGTGGCCGTGGTCGCGGTGGTTCCGGCGCCGGTACGGCGGGTGCCTTCGGGCGTCCCGGTGGCCGCGGGCCGGTCCGTGGACGCAAGAGCAAGAAGCAGAGGCGTCAGGAGTTCGACTCCATGGCGGCGCCCTCGATGGGTGGCGTCAGCCTGCCCCGCGGCAACGGACAGACCGTCCGGCTGCCCCGCGGTGCTTCGCTGACCGACCTCGCCGAGCGGATCAACGCCCAGCCGGCAGCGCTGGTGACCGCCCTGTTCCACCTGGGCGAGATGGTCACCGCCACGCAGTCGGTCAACGACGAGACGCTGCAGCTGCTCGGTTCCGAGATCGACTGGGTCATCCAGGTCGTCAGCCCCGAGGACGAGGACCGCGAGCTGCTCGAGACCTTCGACCTCACCTTCGGTGACGAAGAGGGCGACGAGAGCGACTGGGACTGGCGTCCGCCGGTCGTCACCGTCATGGGTCACGTCGACCACGGAAAGACCAAGCTGCTGGATGCCCTCCGCCACACGAACGTCGTGGCGAAGGAGGCCGGTGGCATCACCCAGCACATCGGCGCCTACCAGATCGTGACCGAGCTGGAGGGCAACGAGCGTCCGATCACCTTCATCGACACCCCGGGTCACGAGTCGTTCACCGCGATGCGTGCCCGTGGCGCCAAGGTGACCGACATCGTGGTGCTGGTCGTGGCTGCCGACGACGGCGTCATGCCCCAGACGATCGAGGCGCTCAACCACGCCCAGGCGGCCCAGGTGCCGATCGTGGTCGCGGTGAACAAGGTGGACAAGGAGGGGGCCAACCCCGCCAAGATCCGCCAGCAGCTCACCGAGTACGGCCTGGTCGCCGAGGAGTACGGCGGCGACACGATGTTCGTCGACGTCTCGGCCACCACGCGCCAGGGGCTCGAGGAGCTGGAGGCCGCGGTGCTGCTGACCGCGGACGCCTCCCTGGACCTGCGCGCGAACGTGGAGCAGGACCCGCAGGGTGTCGTCATCGAGGGCAAGCTGGACAAGGGCCGTGGCCCCGTCGCCACGGTGCTGGTCCAGCGCGGCACGCTCCGCGTCGGCGACTCGATCGTGGCCGGCGACGCCTACGGTCGCGTCCGGTCGCTGCTCGACGAGCACGGCAACAAGCTGAAGGAGGCCCTGCCGGCCCGCCCCGTGCAGGTCGTGGGTCTCACCTCGGTGCCCCGCGCCGGCGACACGTTCCTCGTCGTCGAGGAGGACCGGACGGCCCGGCAGATCGCCGACCGCCGTCAGGCCCGGATCCGCAACGCGCAGAACGCCTCGGCGCGCAAGCGGATCAGCCTCGAGGACCTGGACGCAGCCCTCAAGGAGAGCCGCGAGCTCAACCTGATCATCAAGGGCGACAACTCGGGCACCGTCGAGGCGCTCGAAGAGGCGCTGATGAAGATCGAGGTGAGCGACGACCTGTCGCTGCGGGTCATCCACCGCGGCGTCGGCGGCATCACCAAGAGCGACATCGACCTGGCGCTGGCCGACGACGTCATCGTCCTGGGCTTCAACGTCCGGGCCGAGGGTCAGGCCACCGAGCTCGCCAACCGCGAAGGCGTGGACGTCCGGTACTACTCGGTCATCTACCAGGCCATCGAGGAGATCGAGGCCGCGCTCAAGGGCATGCTCAAGCCGGTCTACGAAGAGGTCCAGCTGGGCCGCGCGGAGGTCCGCGAGGTCTTCCGGGTCCCCAAGATCGGGAACGTCGCGGGTTCGCTGGTGCGCAGCGGCACGATCGTGCGCAACAGCAAGGCCCGTCTCATCCGCGACGGCGTGGTCGTCGCCGACAACCTGTCGGTCGACTCGCTGCGCCGCTTCAAGGACGATGCGACCGAGGTCCGCGACGGCTACGAGTGCGGCATCGGGCTGGGGTCGTTCAACGACATCAAGCCCGACGACGTCATCGAGACCTTCGAGCTGCGCGAGAAGCCGCGCGACTGAGGAAGGACCCCCGTGCCCCCCACCACTCGCAAGCTCGTGGCGGAACCCTGCACGGGGGCCGTTCCAGTCCTGAGTGACGCAGGTCGGCGGGCGGTGTTTCGGTGTTCACCGGTTCGCTGACCGCCGACCTGCTCCTGGGCGACGTGCACTCGTTGAAGGACAAGCGCGCCGTGGTGAAGCCCATTGTGGCCGAGCTGCGGCGTCGCTTCGCCGTCGCGGCCGCGGAGGTCGGTGACCAGGACCTGCACCGCCGCGTGCAGGTGGGGGTCGCCACCGTGGCCGGTGCGGCCGGCCAGGTCGCCGATGTGCTCGACGCCTGCGAGCGGTTGCTGGCCGACCGCCCTGAGGTGACGCTGTTGTCGACCCACCGGCAGCTCACCAGCTCCACCGATTGATCGAAGGACCCCGTCGCCCCCCGTCCGACGCTTCGCGCCGAGCGGGGCCCTGCGACGGGGCCGTTCCAGACTCGGGCACGAGCCCCGTCTCGCCTCAGAAGGAGATCGTCATGGCCGACCCGGCCCGGGCACGCCGGCTGGCGGTGCGGATCCGTCAGATCTGCTCCGCCACGATCGAGATGCAGATCAAGGACCCGCGGCTGGGCATGGTGACCCTCACCGACGCCCGGGTGACCAGCGACCTCCGTGAGGCGACGCTCTTCTACACCGTCTACGGCGACGCACAGGCAGTCGCGGACTCCGCCACCGCGCTCGCCAGCGCGACCGGGGTGCTCCGCTCGACTGTCGGCAAGCAGACCGGCATCAAGTTCGTGCCGACCCTGGAGTTCATCGCCGACGTCGTCCCGGACACCGCGCGCGAGCTCGAGGAGGCCCTCGAGCGCGCCCGGCACGCCGACGCCGAGCTGGCCCGGGCCCGCGAGGGCGCGGCCTACGCCGGTGAGCCGGACCCGTACAAGAAGCCCTCCGTGGACGGCGAGGACGACGAGGACGAGGACGAGACCGACGGCTCCGCCGCCGCACTCGCCGACCCCGCGGCCGACGACGACGAGCACGACCTGCAGGCCCACACCGTGCACCCGAGGAGCGCCGCCCCGTGACCGAGCACCCGGACACCGTTCGCGCCGGCACCGAGGCCGTCGACCCCGACCCCTACACGCCCGGGGAGGGCCAGCCCGAGTCGACACCGGGCGGTCGCACCGTACCGGGCGACCAGGCCGGCACCCCCGGTGACGCCGACCCCACGGCCGGTGGTCGCGAGGGCCAGGCCGGGGACGCCGACCCCGCCACGGACGCGAACGCGGCCTCCATCGCCGCCGACGAGCCCTCCGACGGCGGTCCGGCCATCCCGGTCGCGGGCGGCTCCCCGGGCGAGGAGCCCGACGAGGTGCCGGTCGCAGACCCCGGCCCCACCGACAGCTGACCCGGTGGCCCCCGCCGGAGCGCTGGAGGCCGCCGTCGCCGTCCTGACCCGGGCGGCCGACGACGGCGCCTGCGTCGTGCTCTCCGGGCACGTGCAACCCGACGCGGACGCGCTCGGCAGCACGCTCGCGCTGGCCGAGGGACTGCGCCGCCGCGGTGCCCGGGTGGTGGCCACGTTCCCGGCCCCGTTCGTGCTGCCCGCCTCGCTGGCATGGCTGCCCGGCGCCGACGGGCTCGTGCCCAGCGACCGGCTGCCCACCGACCCCGCCCTGGTGGTCAGCCTGGACGCCGCCGATGCCCGCCGGCTCGGGGACGTCGCCGCCGTGCTGGCCGCCGCCCCGGCCTCGCTGGTGGTGGACCACCACGCCTCCAACCCCGGCTTCGGCACCGTCCGGCTGATCGACCCGGACGCCGCGGCCACCGTGGTGCTGGTCGCCGACCTGCTGGAGGGCCTCGGCGTCGAGCTCGACGCAACCCTGGCCACCTGCCTGTACGCCGGCCTGGCCGCCGACACCGGCTCCTTCCGGTTCGCCAACACCGCGCCCGGCACGCACCGGCTGGCCGCCCGGTTGCTGGAGACCGGCATCGACCACGCCCGGATCAGCCAGCGGCTCTTCGACAGCGCGCCCTTCGGCTGGCTCGGTCTGCTGTCCGCCGCGACCGGCCGGGCGACCCTGGAGCCGACCACCGGGTCCGGGCTGGTCTGGACCTGGGCCACCGTCGCCGAGGCCGCCGAGCACGGGCTGGCGGCCGACCACCTCGAGGCGCTCGTCGACGTCGTCCGGGCGGCCGAGGAGGCCGACGTCGCCTGCGTGCTCAAGGGCGCCGACGACGGCAGCTGGTCGGTGTCGCTGCGCTCCCGGGGTGGCACCGACGTCTCGGCCGTCGCGCAGGCCCTGGGTGGCGGCGGGCACCGGATGGCCGCCGGCTTCACCTCGCACCGCGACCGTGAGGGGACGATCGCGGCCATCCGCGACCTGCTGTGACCGCACCCGCCACCCGGTCCGTCCCGTCGCTGGCGCTGCCGGCCCTCGTGGTCCTGGCCGCCGAGCCGCTCTACCTGCTGGTGGACACCGCCGTCATCGGCAACCTGGGGACGACGGCGCTGGGCGGCCTCGCCGTCGGCGGCGGGCTGCTGGCCTGGGCCGCTGCACTGTTGAACTTCCTGGCCTACGGCACGACCGCCCGGGCCGCCCGCCGGGCCGGGTCCGGCGACCGGGCCGGCGCGGTAGGGGAGGGCGTGCAGGCCACCTGGCTGGCGCTGGGGCTGGGCCTGGTCGTGACGCTGGTGTTCCAGCTGCTGGCCGGCCCGCTGACCCGGGCGCTGGCCGGCGGGGCCGGACCGGTCGCCGCCGCGGGGGAGCAGTGGCTGCGGGTGGCCAGCCTGGGCGTCCCGTTGCTGCTGGTGTCGCTGGCCGGCAACGGCTGGCTCCGCGGGGTCGCCGAGCTGCGGCGCCCGGTGCGCTACGTCGTCGCCGGCAGCCTGCTGTCCCTGGTGCTGAACCCGCTGCTGGTCTACCCCGCAGGGCTCGGCCTGGTCGGCTCGGCGTGGGCGAACGTGGCCGGCCAGGCGGTGACGGCGGTGCTGTTCCTGCGCTCGCTGGCCTCCGAGCAGGTCGCCTGGCGCCCCCGCTGGGCCGCCATCGGCAGTCAGCTGGTCATCGGCCGGGACCTGCTGCTGCGCGCGTTCGTGCTGCAGGCCGCCTTCGTCGTCGCAGCCGGGGTGGTCGCCCGCTCCAGCACCGCTGAGCTGGGCGCCCACCAGATCGCGCTGCAGCTGTGGCTGTTCCTCGCCCTGGTGCTCGACGCGTACGCCATCGCCGCGCAGACCCTGGTCGGCCAGGCCCTCGGCGCCGGCCGGGTGGACGACGCCCGGGCCGTCGTCCGGCGGGTGGCCGCGTGGGGGCTGGGGACCGGGCTGCTGGTCGCGGCCGTGCTGCTGGTCCTGCGGCCGGTGCTGCCCGGTCTGTTCACCGACGACCCCACGGTGCTGGCCCAGGCCGGCGTCGTCTGGTGGTTCCTGGCGCTGATGCAGCCGCTGGCCGGCGTCGTCTTCGCCCTGGACGGCGTGCTGATGGGCGCCGGCGACGTCGGCTACCTGCGCACCGTCACGATCGGCTCCGCGCTGGTGGGGTTCGTGCCGTTGTCGCTGCTGTCCGGCCCGCTGGGTTGGGGCTTGGCCGGGGTGTGGACCGGGCTGACGCTGTTCATCGTGCTGCGGCTGGTCGGCGTCCTCGTGCGGGTGGCGGGGGACGGGTGGACGCGGGCGTCTGTCACGGTGGTCCGGTGAGTCCCGCACCCCCACGTACCCGGCGTCCCGACGCCGATGTCGCCCCCGGTCTGCTGGTCGTGGACAAGGAGCCCGGCATGACCTCGCACGACGTCGTGGCCCGGGCCCGGCGGGTGCTGAGCGTCCGCAAGGTGGGCCACGCCGGCACGCTGGACCCGATGGCCACCGGCATCCTGGTGCTCGGCGTGGGCGCCGCGACCCGGCTGCTGGGGCACCTGGCCGGGAACGACAAGACCTACGCCGCCACCGTCCGGCTGGGCAGCACCACGGTCACCGACGACCGCGAGGGTGAGGTGCTGAGCACGACGCCGGCCGGCCACCTCACCGATGACGAGGTGCGTGCGGCCCTCGCCGCGCAGACCGGCCCGCTGCAGCAGGTGCCCTCCTCGGTCAGCGCCGTCAAGGTCGACGGGGTGCGCTCCTACGACCGGGTGCGGGCCGGGGAGGAGTTCGAGCTGGCCGCCCGGTCGGTGGTCGTGCACGCCCTCGAGGTGACCCGCATCGACAGGTCCACCCCCGCCGTGGTCGACGTCGACGTCACGGTCACCTGCTCGACCGGCACCTACGTCCGGGCCATCGCCCGGGACGCCGGCGTCGCTCTCGGGGTCGGGGGGCACCTGACGGCCTTGCGGCGCACCCGCTCCGGGCCCTTCGACGAGTCCCGGGCCGAGCCGGTCGGCGACGCCGCCGCGTCCCTGTTGGCCGGCGAGGGCCCCGGCTTCGTGCCGCTCACGGCCGCGGCCACCGCCGTCTTCCCGGAGCGCCGGGTCACCGCGGCCGAGGCCGTCGACCTGGGCCACGGCAAGCGCGTGGCCCCGAACGGGTCGCCCGGTCTGCACGCAGCCGTCGACCCCGGCGGCCGGCTGATCGCCCTGGTCGTGGACGCCGGACCGACGGCCAAGGTCGAGGTCGGGTTCCCGAGCTGAGCCGCACCGGCCGCACCCGGTCCCCGAGCACCAGCAGTCCGGCACGGCCAGCACCGCGGCCGCCACAGCCAGCTCCCTCACGTGCTCCGCCCGCGCCTGTGCCACCCTCGACCGCATGAGCAAGGTGCTGCCCACGACCGTGGCCGACCGGGTCGCGGCCCTGCACGCCGACCTCGCCGCGCTGCCCGCCGTGCTGGTCGCGTTCTCCGGCGGGGTGGACTCCGGGGTGGTGCTCGCCGCCGCCGTCCGGGCCCTGGGCACCGACCGGGTGATCGCTGCGACCGCGCTGTCTCCCTCGCTGCCCGCCGTCGAGCGGGCGGCCGCGCACGCGTTCGCCGTGGGCCTGGGTGTCCGGCACGAGCAGCCGGTCACCGACGAGCTGTCCCGCGAGGGCTACGTCGCCAACGCCGGGGACCGCTGCTTCTTCTGCAAGGCCGAGCTGCTGGACACCCTGGGCCCGCTGGCCGAGCGGCTGGGGATCGCACACGTGGCCACCGGCACCAACGCCGACGACCGGCTGGCCGGCTTCCGGCCGGGCATCCGGGCCGCCGCGCAGCGTGGCGCCCGCACCCCGCTGGCCGACGCCGGGATGACCAAGGCCGACGTCCGCGCCGCCGCCCGGGCCTGGGGGCTGTCGCTGGCCGACAAGCCCGCCGCGGCCTGCCTGTCCAGCCGGATCGCGCACGGCGTGCCCGTCTCGGCGGAGCGGCTGGCCCGGGTCGAGGCCGCAGAGGTAGCCCTGCGGGCCGTGCTCACCGGGGCCGGACTGCCGGTGCGCGACCTGCGGGTCCGTGACCTCGGCGACCGGGCCCGGGTCGAGGTGGACGCGGCACTGGTCGACCGGGTGACGCCTGAGCTGCTGGCCGTGGTGCGGGGCTTCCCCGCCGTGGAGCTGGACCCCCGCGGTTTCCGCTCCGGGTCGATGAACGAGCTGCTGCCCGACCCCGTCCGCTACCGCTGAGCCGAGCGCACGATGCGGGCCGCCGCGACCCCGGCACCGAAGCCGTTGTCGATGTTGACCACCAGCACGCCGGGCGCGCAGGACGTGAGCATCGTGAGCAGCGCGGCCAGGCCTTCGAAGGCGGCGCCGTAACCCACCGACGTGGGGACGGCGACGACCAGCCGGTCGGTCAGCCCGGCCACCACGCTGGGCAGCGCGCCGTCCATCCCAGCGACCACGACGACGGCGTCGGCCCGGGCCAGGTCCGGCGCGACGGCCAGCACCCGGTGCACCCCGGCCACCCCGACGTCGTCCACCCGGCGGCAGCCGACCCCGCTGGCGGTCAGCGTGGCGGCCACCTCGGCGGCGACGGCGTCGTCCGAGGTGCCGGCGGTGAGCACCAGGACCTCGCCGACCGGCTCGGCGACCGTGCCCACCCAGGCGACCCGGGCGACCTCGTCGACGTGCGCGTCGGGCCAGCGCTCGCGCACCGCGGCCGCGGTCTCCGGTGACACCCGGGTGGCCCAGGCCAGCGGTGCCCCGGCGTCCAGCAGCCCGGCCAGACAGGTCACCGTCTGGACCGGGGTCTTGCCCGCGGCGAAGACCACCTCCGGGGTGCCGGTTCGGGCCTCCCGGTCGACGTCCAGCCGGGCGACGCCGACGTCGGCGGTGCGGTCGGGACGGGAGGAGGAGCTCACGCCTCCAGTGTCACCGGCGGGACAGCTGGGCAGGAGTGCGGGGGATGATGCCTGGATGAGCGTCGTGAAGATCAACGTGCTGACCGTGCCGGCCGAGGCCCGCGAGCGGCTGGAGGAGCGCTTCAGCAACCGGGCCGGGGCCGTCGAGTCCTCCGACGGGTTCGAGTGGTTCGAGCTGCTCCGCCCGGTCGAGGGCACCGACTCCTACCTCGTCTACACCCGCTGGCGCAGCGAGGCCGATGTCGAGGCCTGGCAGAACGGCCAGGACTTCGCCCGCGGCCACTCCGGCGGCGGCTCCGGGATGGCCCCGGCGGCCACCGGCTCGACCGTGTGGTCCTTCGAGGTGGTCACCCAGGCGTCGCCGAAGCAGGGCTGATCGGGCTCAGGTTCGCCAGAGAAGCGTCGAGCTGCCCCGGACCGCAGCGGCCCAGGCGTCCGCCCGTTCGGCCGGGGGGAGCACCCGCTCCGCCGTCGTCGTCACGAAGTCGCTGACGACGGCGGCGAACCGGCCCGGGTCGTCGACCTGCGGGAAGTGCCCGGCCCCGGGGAAGACCTCCAGCCGGCTGCCGGGCAGCTGGCCGTACAGGTCGTGGGCGTGCCCGACCGGGATGACGGTGTCCTTCTCGCCCCACACCAGCAGCACCGGCAGCGCGCCGGCCAGGTAGACCCGGTCGGCGGCGCTGACCCGCTGGCCGCCCAGGTCCAGCACGGCGCGGGCGGTGAGCACGAAGGCGGCCCGGGCGTCGGCGTCGGCGAGGGTGTCCAGCCCGCTGACGACCTGGGCGGTGCTCGGCGGCGTCCAGCGCTGGAGCGGGCGGAGCACCTGCCGGCCCGCGGCCCGGGTGAACCGGTTGAACACCGCAGGCAACACCCACTCGGCGCCGGGCAGGGTGACCGCCCGCAGCACCGGGGAGACGTCGCGCCCCAGGCCGCCGGAGCCGACCAGCACCAGCCGCTCCGCCAGCGAGGGGAACTGGTGGGCGAACTGCAACGCGATCCCGCCGCCCAGGCTGTGCCCCACCACGGTCGCGGACTCCACGCCCAGCAGCACCAGCAGGTCGCGGGCCTGGGCGGCGAACGCGCCGAGGCTGTAGTCGCCCCGCGGCTTCTCCGAGGCCCCGTGGCCCATCAGGTCCGGTGCGACGACGCGGTGCGTGCGGGCCAGCTCGTCCAACGCCGGGCCGAAGCTGGCACCGGAGCCGAGCAGCCCGTGCAGCAGCAGGAGCACCGGCCCCACGGTACCGCCGACCCGGGCCGACAGCCGGTGGCCGTGCAGGGTGACCTCGACGTCGTGTACGCCCGGGCGGGACCAGGGACCGGACCAGGGATCGGCTGGCGCTGTCATGCGCCGAGGGTAGGTCCGCGGCACTCCGGGCCGGGAGGGCGCGACTAGGGTGCAGCCGTGGGCGCACGCCTGCAGCCGACCCCTCCAGACGCAAGTGGGAGCCATGACCGAGACGCTCAGCCCCAGCCGCACGTCCTCCCGGTCCTTCGCCGAGGGTGTGCCGCTCGTGGTGGAGGAGGCTCCCCGGCGCTCGGCCGCCGAGCGTGCGCAGCTGCTGGCCGACCCCGGCTTCGGCAAGGTCTTCACCGACCACATGGTCGTGGCCCGCTACGTCGCCGGGCAGGGCTGGACCGAGGCGAAGCTGACCGGGTACGCCCCGCTGCAGCTGGACCCCAGCACCGCCGCGCTGCACTACGCCCAGTCGATCTTCGAGGGCCTCAAGGCCTACGCCCAGCCCGACGGTTCGGTCGCGGTGTTCCGGCCCGAGCAGAACGCTGCCCGGATGGCGCGCAGTGCCGCCCGGATGGCGATGCCGCCGGTCCCGGCAGAGGGTTTCGTGAACGCCGTCGACGCCCTCGTCGACGCCGACCGCGACTGGGTGCCCACCGGCCCGGACCAGACGCTGTACATCCGGCCCTACGAGCTGGCCATCGAGCCGTTCCTGGGCGTGCGACCGGCCTCGGAGTACCTCTTCGTCGTCATCGCCAGCCCGGCCGGTGCCTACTTCCCGCGCGGGGTCCAGCCGGTGTCGGTCTACCTGTCCGAGGACTACATCCGGGCCGCTCCCGGTGGCACCGGCGACGTCAAGTGCGCCGGCAACTACGCCGCCAGCCTGCTGGCCCAGGAGCAGGCCATCGCCGCCGGCTGCGACCAGGTCGTCTGGCTGGACGCGACGGAGAAGAAGTACGTCGAGGAGATGGGCGGGATGAACCTCTTCTTCGTCCTGGGCGCAGGTGCCGACGCCGAGCTGGTCACCCCCGAGCTGACCGGGACCCTGCTGCCCGGCATCACCCGCGCCTCGCTGGTGACCGTGGCCGAGGAGATGGGACACCGGGTCACCGAGCGTCGCTTCTCGGTGGAGGAGTGGCGCGCCGGTGTCGCCGACGGGTCCCTCACCGAGACCTTCGCCTGCGGCACGGCCGCCGTGATCACCCCGGTCGGCGAGGTCAAGGCCCGCACCGGCGACTTCAGCGTCGGCGACGGCACCCCGGGCGAGCTGACCATGCGGCTGCGCGAGCGGCTGCTGGACCTGCAGCACGGCCGGGTCGCCGACGACCGCGGCTGGCGGCACACGGTCGCAGCCGCCTGACGTGCAGCGCTGGCGCGGCCTGGAGGCGACTCCGGGCGATCTGGGACGCACGGTGGTCACCGTCGGCATGTACGACGGAGTCCACCGCGGGCACCAGCAGCTCATCGGGGCGGCGGTGGCGCGGGCACACAGCCTGGGTCGCCCCGCCCTGCTGCTGACGTTCGACCCGCACCCGGCCGAGGTCGTCCGGCCCGGGGCGCACCCGGCGATCCTGACCTCGGCCGACCGGAAGGCCGAGTTGGTCGCCGAGCTCGGCGTCGACGCGATGTGCGTGCTGCCCTTCACCGCCGAGTTCAACCGGCTCTCCCCGGAGGGCTTCACGCACACCGTGCTGGTCGAGCACCTGCACGCGGCGGCCGTCGTCGTGGGGGACAACTTCAGCTACGGCCACCGCGGTGCCGGCGACGTCTCCTCGCTGACCCGGGAGGGGAAGCGGTTCGGCTTCGCCGTCGAGGGGCTGGCGTTGGCCGCCGACGACGCCGACGGGGGAGAGGTCACCATCTCCTCCACCTACATCCGGGCCTGCGTCGCCGCGGGTGACCTGCGCTCGGCCGCCCGCGCGCTGGGCCGCCCGCACCGGGTCGACGGCATCGTCGTCCGCGGCGAGCAGCGCGGCCGGGAGCTGGGGTACCCGACGGCGAACGTGGAGTCCCCGGCGCACACCGCCGTCCCCGCCGACGGTGTCTACGCCGGCACGCTGGTGCTGCGCGACCCGTCCGGGCGGAGCATGGAACGTCACCCCTCGGCGATCTCCGTCGGCACCAACCCGACCTTTCAGGGCACCCGGCGCACCGTCGAGGCGTTCTGCCTGGACTGGTCCGGGGACCTCTACGGCGAGCACGTGGGCGTCGAGTTCGCCGAGCGGCTCCGCCCGATGACGACGTTCGACGGCGTCGAGGCCCTCATCACCCAGATGGACGCCGACGTCCTCGCCACCCGGTCGGTCCTCGGTCTCTGAGTCCGGCGCCGTTCCTGCAGCTCACCGGACGGGTCCGTGTAACCTGGGGGGAGCGTCGGGAGACCGACGCGTGTGCATGCTGCCCCCGTGACACCGACCGGGGGCCACACGTGACCTGCCCAGGAGGCCCACATGGCGCTCGAGAGCGCGACGAAGAAGCAGATCATGACCGAGTACGCGACGGTCGAGGGTGACACCGGTTCCCCCGAGGTGCAGGTCGCGATGCTGACCCGACGGATCAGCGACCTGACCGAGCACCTCAAGATGCACAAGCACGACCACCACAGCCGGCGGGGCCTGCTCCTGCTGGTCGGCCGACGTCGTCGGCTGCTGAACTACCTGGCGAAGACCGACATCAACCGGTACCGCTCGCTCATCGAGCGGCTCGGCCTGCGCCGCTAGCCAGTCGAGGGGACCGCTCCGGCACCGCCGGGGTCGGTCCCCTCGTCCGTGCGGCACCCGTCGCACGGGCCCAGGCGGTCACCCGCCGGCCGGTCCCCTGACGTCGAGACGACGCAGACCGGTCCTCGGTGGTGGCCCCCGGGACGCAACCGCCGGACGTGCACGAGCACCACGGCGAGGGACGCGACCCGAGGGCTTCGATCGAAGACCGGTCCACCGAGACCACCGGCGCACGAGCCGCCGAACCCAAGAGGGCGCCGCCGTATGCGGCGCAGGAAGAGGACCCCGATGTCCGCACCCACCACCGACACCATCGACTACGACGCCGAGGACGGTGTCTTCACCGCCTCGGCCGTCATCGACAACGGCGCCCGCGGTCAGCGCACCGTGACCTTCGAGACCGGCCGGCTGGCCAAGCAGGCCGCCGGCTCCGTGGTCGCCACCATGGGCGACACCACGCTGCTCTCGGCCACCACCGCCGGCCGCTCGCCCCGCGAGCAGCTGGACTTCTTCCCGCTGACCGTGGACGTCGAGGAGCGGATGTACGCCGTCGGGCGCATCCCCGGCTCGTTCTTCCGTCGCGAGGGCCGCCCCTCCGAGGACGCGATCCTCACCTGCCGGCTGATCGACCGCCCGCTGCGCCCGACCTTCGCCAAGGGCCTGCGCAACGAGGTCCAGGTCGTCATCACCGTGCTGTCGCTGGACCCCGACCACCTGTACGACGTGCTCGCGATCAACGGCGCCTCGGCGTCCACCCAGCTGTCCGGCCTGCCCTTCACCGGCCCGATCGGCGCCACCCGCGTGGCCCTGGTCGACGGCCAGTGGATCGGCTTCCCGACCCACGCCGAGCTCGCCGACGCCGTCTTCGACATGGTCGTGGCCGGCCGGGTGCTGCCCGACGGCGACGTCGCGATCATGATGGTCGAGGCCGAGGCCACCGAGAAGACCGTCGCGCTCGTCGCCGGTGGGGCCACCGCCCCGACCGAGGAGGTCGTCTCCCAGGGCCTCGAGGCCTCCAAGCCCTTCATCAAGGCGCTGTGCGACGCGCAGTCCCAGCTGGCCGGGCAGGCCGCCAAGCCGGTCGGCACCTTCCCCCGCTTCCTGGACTACCAGGACGACGTCTACGCCGCCGTCGAGGCCCAGGCCGCGGAGAAGCTCGCCGTCGCCCAGGCGATCCCCGGCAAGGCCGATCGCGACGACGCCACCGACGCGCTCAAGGACGAGGTCAAGGCCGCGCTGGCCGACCAGTTCGAAGGTCGCGAGAAGGAGGTCTCCGGGGCCTTCCGCGCCGTCACCAAGAAGGTCGTCCGGCAGCGCATCCTGCGCGACAAGGTCCGCATCGACGGCCGTGGTGTCACCGACATCCGGCCGCTGTCGGCCGAGGTCGAGGTCCTGCCGCGGGTGCACGGCTCCGCGCTGTTCGAGCGCGGCGAGACCCAGATCATGGGCGTCACCACGCTGAACATGCTCCGCATGGAGCAGCAGCTGGACACGCTGAACGTCGAGAACCGCAAGCGCTACATGCACAATTACAACTTCCCGCCGTACTCCACCGGTGAGACCGGCCGGGTGGGCTCGCCCAAGCGTCGCGAGATCGGCCACGGCGCGCTGGCCGAGCGGGCGCTGCTGCCGGTGTTGCCCGACCGCGAGGAGTTCCCCTACGCGATCCGTCAGGTGTCCGAGGCGCTGGGCTCCAACGGCTCGACGTCGATGGGCTCGGTCTGCGCCTCCACCCTGTCGCTGCTCAACGCCGGTGTGCCGTTGCGCGCCCCGGTCGCCGGCATCGCCATGGGTCTGGTCTCCGACGAGGTCGACGGGAAGACGGAGTACGTCGCGCTGACCGACATCCTCGGTGCGGAGGACGCGTTCGGCGACATGGACTTCAAGGTCGCCGGCACCAAGGACTTCGTGACGGCGCTGCAGCTGGACACCAAGCTCGACGGCATCCCCTCCGACGTCCTGGCGGCTGCGCTGACCCAGGCCCGCGCGGCCCGGCTGCACATCCTCGACGTCATGCTCGAGGCGATCGACGGCCCCGACGAGATGAGCCCGTTCGCCCCCCGGGTGACCACGGTCCGCATCCCCGTCGACAAGATCGGAGCGGTCATCGGGCCCAAGGGCCAGATGATCAACGCGATCCAGGACGAGACCGGCGCCGACATCACCATCGAGGACGACGGCACGATCTACGTCGGTGCCACCGACGGCCCGTCGGCCCAGGCCGCGGTGGACCGGATCAACGCGATCGCCAACCCGACGCTGCCCAAGGTCGGCGAGCGGTTCCTGGGCACGGTCGTCAAGACCACCGCCTTCGGTGCCTTCGTCTCGCTGCTGCCCGGCCGGGACGGCCTGGTGCACATCAGCAAGCTGGGCAACGGCAAGCGGATCGCCAAGGTCGAGGACGTCGCGAACGTCGGCGACAAGCTGCAGGTCGAGATCACCGACATCGACGCCCGCGGCAAGATCAGCCTGGTCCCCGTCGAGGGTGGTGCCTCCTCCGAGGAGGCACCGGCCGAGGCTGCTGCCCCCGCGGGTGAGTGACAAGGTTCGAGACGCTGCCTGACACCCGCTCGAACGGCTCCGGGGTGGGCGGGGCGGCGGCCCCCCCCCCCCCGGTCGCCGTCGGGGCGGCCCTCCGGCGGGGGGGGGCGGGGGTAGGCGGGCGGGGCGCGCGCCCCGCGCGGCCCGGCGGCCGGGGGGGGGGGGCCCC